>DASXXM010000454.1:0-4741 GCA_036503065.1 Pseudonocardiaceae bacterium
GTCTGGCAGCGTTGGCTGGACTGGGATCCGGTGCGCATGGTGCCCAAATACGCCGAGGCCATGCGGTCCATGCGCGCCATCTGGATCGACGCCGGCACCAGGGACGAGTACGCGCTCGACCTTGGCGCGCAAGCCTTCCACCGTGCGCTGCTGGACAACGACGTGGCCGGCGACGTGATCCACTTCGAGCTGTTCGACGCGGGCCACGGCGCCATCGATTACCGCTACCCGTTGTCCCTGGCCTGGCTGGCGAAGCACCTCAGCTAGGCCAGGGACAACGGACCCGGCACGTCAGGGCTGCTGGACCAGCCGGAACGACTGCGACGACACGCCGGTGCACGCGAGTTGCACCAACTGGGTGCTGTCCGCGGTGGACGAGTTCGGCACCGTCAGGCACTTCGTGCCGGTGTTGGCGCCGCCGTTGCGGTTGACGATGTGGTACACGCCGTTGCCCTCCGGCACCGCCTGCCACTGCTGGTTCTGGCCGCCGCCGTAGGTCCACAACTGGATCGGCGCGTTGTCGGCGAGGGACACGTTCGTGACGTCAAAGGCGAGGTTCGAGTTGTTCCGGTTGTTGATCCGCAGGTAGGGGCCGGTGGTCTGGGCGAACTGGAAGCCCTGGGCGGCCGAGCCGTTGCAGGTGAACTGCTGGATCGCCGTGCCGTTCGCCGTGCCGGCTCCCCGTGCGTCAACACACTTGCCGTTGGCCGTGTTGACCACCGAGTACCAGTTCGCGGGCGGGATCGGGTTGGTCGGCGCGTTGCTGGGCGCGCCGCCGCCCAGCCACAGCAGGCCGTCGATCACGAACGCGTCCTCGGCCGGGCTGCCGAACGTCGTGGACAGCGGGGTGTTGGTGTTGTAGTTCATCCAGTTGTGGCCGAAGTTGGCGTACAGCATCTTGAAGTTCTTGTTCGTCCACAGGATCGGGAAGTAGCCGCTGGTGAAGGACTGGTTCGGGTCGGTGCCCAGCGGGAAGCTGGACGGGTCGACCGACGCCAGGATCTGGATGTTCGGGTTCTGCCGCAGGTCGTTGGTCCAGGAATACCACTCGCTCACGGCCGACACGAACGTCGAACCGAGCCGCCGGGTCGCCGGGTGCTGGCTCTCCACCTTCAGCGTGGCGATGGTCGGATCCCACGAGTTCGCCACGAAGGCGCCGGTGCCCAGAAGCTGGTTGTAGTACCAGTCCCACGTCGACGGGTCGGTGTTGAACGCCGTCACGTGGAAGCCGAACCACGCGCCGCCGTTCTGCATGTAGTGCTGGAACCCGGCTCGCTGGGCCGCGGTCTGTGGCGCGTCGTCGAGGAACATCACGACCTGGAACTGGGATGCGCTGAGGGTGTTCAGCATGTCCCAGTTCGTCGTGGACGTGTAGAAGAAGTTGTTCGCCGCGGCCACCTGCGGGAACCAAGCGTTGGCTTCCTTTTCGAAACTGATGTGCGCGGCGTCGAAGGTACCGCTGTAGAAGGCCAGCACCTTGAACTGCGGCGTGGTGGCCGCCGGCCGTGCCTGGCCGAACGCGAACGTTGGCGTCATACCGACCAGGACCAGCGATAGCAGTAGTAGCAACAGTTTCAGTGACTTTCGCGACTTGGGCATAGCCTCATGAAACCTGTTAACACAACTTAATTCAAGGAGCAAATTATCACCGTTCGGTAGTTCCGTGATTACCCGGTTCGCCGCTACGCTTGATGGCCGTTCCGGCCGCCTGCCGGGTCGCGGTAACGTCGGTGTCCCGAACCAGGGAGGCACCACGTGTTCCCCACCCATCGGCCGCGCCGGCTGCGGACGACCCCGGCCCTGCGCAGGCTGGTCAGCGAGACCTCCGTACGACCGCGGCAGCTCGTGCTGCCGATGTTCGTCAAGGAGAACGCCGACGCGCCGACACAGATCGGCTCGATGCCCGGCGTCGTCCAGCACACCAGGGACTCGCTGCGCAAGGCGGCCGTGGACGCGGTGCGGGCCGGGGTGGGCGGCCTGATGATCTTCGGCGTGCCCACCACGCGCGACGCCGTCGGCTCCGGCGGCACCGACCCGGACGGCATCCTCAACGTCGCCCTGCGCGACCTGCGGGCCGAACTCGGCGACGACACCGTCCTGATGGCCGACACCTGCCTCGACGAGTTCACCGACCACGGCCACTGCGGCGTCCTGGCCGCGGACGGCAGCGTGGACAACGACGCGACCCTCACTCGCTACGCCGACCTGGCCGTCGCGCAGGCGGAAGCCGGCGCCCACCTGGTCGGCCCGAGCGGCATGATGGATGGCCAGATCGGCGTGATCCGGGCGGCCCTGGACGCCGCGGGCCGGACCGAAACCGGCATCCTGGCCTACTCGGCCAAGTACGCCAGCGCGCTCTTCGGCCCGTTCCGCGAGGCCGTCCAGTCCGCGCTGCGCGGCGATCGCAAGACGTACCAACAGGATCCGGCCAACGTCCGGGAAGCGCTCCGCGAGGTGGCGCTGGATCTGGCCGAGGGCGCGGACCTGGTGATGGTGAAGCCGGCGCTGGCCTACCTCGACGTGCTGCGCGCGGTCGCCGAAGTGGCCGACGTGCCGGTCGCGGCCTACCAGGTGTCCGGCGAGTACGCGATGGTGGAGGCCGCGGCGGCGAACGGCTGGCTGGACCGCGACCGCACCATCCTGGAGACGCTCACGTCGATCCGGCGGGCCGGCGCGGACGTGATCCTGACCTACTGGGCCGTGGAAGCCGCCGGGTGGCTGGCCGACAGCTGACGGGGTTCGGCTGCGTCGGATCGACCGTTCAGTCTACGCGAACGGCAAATTCATGTACATGAACTGGTAACTTTCGGCCCCGGTCCGATTTATAGTCGTTTGGTGGGTTAGTCTAGTCACCATGACCACGCCATTCGCCCAGCGGTGGCCCGAGTCGCAGCGGCCGACGGCGACGCCACTGCCCGCGCCTGCCGTTGTCCTGCCCTATCTGGGTATGCCCCTGACCCGCACCTACGCCTGGCCGGCCCGGCCGCAGCTCGTCGAACGGTCCGCGCACGCCTGGTGGCTCGCGGTCGCCTGCTGGTTCCTGGGTTCGTCGGTCGGCCAGTTCCGGCACAGCCCGGCCGCCATCGCGTTCACCTACCGGTACCCGGCGATCCAGGGCGCCTACCCACGGTTCGACGCGTGGTCCCTGCCTGGGCCGCTGGCCGTCGTCGGGTTCGGCGCCGTCGCGGTGTTCCTGGCCAGCCTGGTGTTCCCGATGCGCGACGGCACCCAGTGGGCCCGCGTGGCGCTGACCGGTCTCGCCGTGCCGGCGGAACTGGTGCTGCTGCGCCAGATCGGCCAGTCCCTGTTCACCGGCCCGGCCACCGACGGCGGGGTGGTGCAGGGTGTGCTGGCCATCGTCGCGCTGTGCGCGATACCGGGCGCGGTCAGCATGATGTACCGACCGGCGACCCGCGAGTATTTCCAGACCCACGTGGACAAGCTCCCGCCGCCGCTCTAACGTCCGCCTGGTGAGGACCCCGAAGGACGCCGACCCGCTGTCGACGGCGCCACCCCAGTCGCCCACCCCCGTGGTCGCCTCGTTCTGGCTGCTGCTCGTCAGTGCCGCACTGTGGGTTCTCCTCGCGGTGATTTCGGTGGTGACCTGGAACAGTGAGGTCGACACCCTGCTGCAGCAGCCACGTCCGGCCAACACCACGCAAAGCCAGGCACTCAGCACCATTCACGAGTACCTGATCGTCAACCTGGCGTTCGACATGGTGGTCGCGCTGCTGTACGTGCTGTTTGCGTTCATGGTGCGGGCCGGCCGGAACCGGGCGCGACTGACCATCACCGGGATCGTCGGCCTGTTCGCGATATTCGGCATTCTCAACGGCGCGAACCTGTACAGCCTGATCATCGTGCTGCTCGGACTGGTCGCCGTCGGACTGCTCTACCTGAAGCAGGCCAAGCAGTTCTTCGCGGCGGTGAAAGCGGCGGCCCCACCCCGGTTGCGCCGATGACCAGCCCACCGGATGTCGCGCCGGTGCGCTACGCCGAGCCGGGATCGACCTGGTGGCCGGCCACGTGGGGGGTGGTGTTCGCGCTGATCGGCGCCGGCGTCGAGGCGCTGAGCGGTCCGGTGCACGTCCTGACGTGGGTATTGGTCGGCGCCGGCCTGTCCGGCCTGACCCTGATCTGGGTGCAGGCCCGTCGCCGAGTGTGCTCGCTGCGTCTCACGGCGGACACCCTGTATCAGGGTCGCGAACCGCTGCCGGTGCACCGAATCACGGAACTGGACGACGTCGGCACCCCGATCGGCGCCCGGGTACTCGGTGGTGGCTGGACGGTCCCGAGGAAGTTCACCGAGATACCGCTGCGCCTCGCGGACGGCACGGTAGTGCTCGCGTGGGCCAAGGATCCGGACGCGTTCCGAGCCGCACTGCGACCACTGCTGCCGCGTGATTAGGCTGAGTGGCGTGACCACCGCCGAGCAGCCGCCGGACATCTCACGCCCGGCTCGCCTGAACCAACCATGGCGCGGCTTCGTCGCCCTGGGCGAGGCGATCATCGCCGCGATCGCCGTGGTGGTCGCCATCCAACTGTGGAATCGCGGCGTCACCACGATGGTGACCCCACTGGGCGCCGGCCAGCCGCCGCTCAAGTCGACCATCTTCTATGCCAACTGGATGGCTGGCGGAATCGGCCTCGTCACGATCGCGGCGTTCCTGGCTCTGGACGGCCTGCGCCAGACCCTCCTCGCGATCCGCACCCGCCGCCGTCCCCTGCCGCCGCTGGTCAC
>DASXXM010000455.1:0-4080 GCA_036503065.1 Pseudonocardiaceae bacterium
CGGCGGCATCAACGGCTTCGCGGCGCACGGCAACGCGTTCGCGGGCGCCCAGGTGCAGGGCACGGTCAGCGCCGACGTGGCCGGCATCGGAGTCGGTGCCACCGGTGGGCTCCAGGCCGGCATCGGCGCGCAGTTCGACGCCCAGCTGACCCGGGCCAACGGCCACATCGTCGGCAACCTGAAGGCGGGCGCCACCCTCGGCCTCGGCGCCACCGTCGGCGGGAACATCGACATCGACGTGCCGAAGCTGGTCAACACGGCCGAGCAGTACGGTACCCAGGCCTACAACGCGGCGGCCGACGTCGGGACGGCCCTGGAGAACACCGCGGGCCAGGCCGCGAACGCGGTGGGGGCTGTGTTCAACTCCGCCGGCCACTACGTTGGGGCGTGGTAGTACCGCGCGGGTAAGGAGCTGACGTGGCCGATGAGGTGTCCGGCACCGAGCGGATCGAAGTCCCGCTCGGCTTCGACGTGCCCGATGGCTGGACCGCGGTCGACCCGGCCACCCTCGGCGCGCGCGCCGCGTTCGTACTGGTCCGCCCGAGTCCCGACGAGGACTACAACCCGAGCATCACGATCGGCATCGACCGGCGGGCCGACGGCGCCGACATCTCCGCGTCGGCCGACGAGTCCATCGACCGCATCGCCGCCGCCGTCGCGGAGGTCGAACTCGTGGACCGCCAGCCCATCGGCGACCAACGGGCGCCCGGCATCACGCAGGTGCTACGGCTGCGCATAGCCGCGGGCCCCGGCGGCCCGGCGCGCAAACTGGTCCAGACGCAGGTGCACCTCGCGATCCCGCTCGGCGACACCGCCGCCGACCGGCTGGTCGTGGAGATCGCCTGCACCTGCCTGCCCACCCAGACCGCCACCGTCATACCGCAGTTCCAGCGGTTGGTCGGCACGTTCCACATTCGCGACGACGCGGCCACCCCCACCGGCCGATGAGAGGCAGCACATGAACCCCGAGACCGACGTCGACGTCGAGGGTCTGTTGGCAAAGGTGCGCGAGCAGACCGACCAGGTGCAACGGATCCAGCAGGCCGTGGCGGCCATGGAGGTCAAGGGCAACTCGCGCGACAACGAGGTCACCGTGACCGTGCGCGGCACCGGCCGTTTCACCGCGATCGACATCGACCCGGACGCGGTGCGCCGCTACGACGCGCGCGACCTGGGCGAGATCGTGCTGGAAGCCGTGAACGACGGGTTGCGCAAGCTGGCCGAGGCCAGCAGTGCCCGCTTCGCCCCGGTGATCGAGGCCGCGTCCCGCCTCGACGGCTCATGACCTCTCTTTCCACCACCGGCCCGGTCACCCCCGGCGCCGCGCCGACGTGCCGGGTCACGGTCGTCACGCCGTACGCGCGGGTCGACGTGGCGCTGCCGGTGCAGGCCACCCTCGCGGAGTTGATCCCGCAGCTCATCCGGCTGGTCGGCGCGGAGGGCCAGTCGTCCGCGGAGAACCCCGGCTGGGTGCTCGCCCGCCTTGGCGGGGCGCCGTTCCCGGTCGGCCTGACCGTGACGGCCGCCGCGATCCGCGACGGCGACGTGCTCTACCTGAACCCACGCGAACGACAGGTCGCGCCGCTGTTGTTCGACGACGTGATCGACGCGATCGCCAGCGCGGCGGAGCGCCGCGACGGCGCGTGGGGCCCCAGGACGGCCTACCGGTCGGCGCTCACGGCGACGGCGCTCCTGATCATCGGCGCCACCTTGTTGCTGCTGAACAGCATGTGGGGCAGCGGTCTCGTGCCGATCGCGCTCGGCACGCTGGCTGTTCTGGTGCTGGTCGGCGGCGGTGCCCTGGCCCGCGCGTACGGCGACGCCGAAGCCGGTGCGGTCTGTGCCGGCGCCGGTGTGCCCGCGGCATTGCTCGCCGGCGCCACGGTGTTGCCGCCACACGTGTTCGCGCTGGGTGCCGGCCAGTTGGCGGCCGGGCTCGGGGTGGGCGCGGTGTACGGGGTGCTGGTGGTACTCGCCGTCGCCGCGCGGCTGCCGTGGTTCCTGTGCCTCGCGGTGGCCTCGGCGCTGGGCGCGCTCGCGTCGGCCGTGGTGCTGCTGGCCGACGTGCACCCGATCGGGGTCGCCGGTTTCGCCGCCGCCGTCGCGACGATGCTGGCCGCCTTCGCGCCGATGATCTCGTTGCGGCTGGCCAGGTTGCCGCTGCCGCGGGTGCCGGCCGACATGGACTCGTTCCGTGCCGACGAGAAGCCCACCATGGGTCAGGCGGTGCTGGACCAGACGTCCATCGCGGAACAGTTGCTGACCGGCCTGCTCGGCGCGCTGGGCCTGGTGGTGGCCGGGTCGGTCGTGGTGCTGCTGCACCAGGGCGAGTCGTCCTGGCAGGCTGCGCTCGCGGGCACGCTGGGCGTGGTGTGGCTGCTGCGGTCGAGGTCCTATTCGGGCGCGGGAGCCCGCACCGTGCTGGTCGGCGTCGGGCTTGTCGTGCTCACCGCGCTCGGCGTCTGGCTGTCCGTCAACGGAAACATGCTCACGGTGCTGGCGTCGGCGGCGGTGCTTGCGGTGTCGGCCGTGCTCTGTGTCAGCTACGCCCGCCGAGTCGTGCAGGGCCGGAAATCGCCCTACTGGTCCCGTTTCCTGGACTTCACCGAGTTCCTGAGCCTGATGGCGGTGGTACCACTGGTCGGCATGGTGAGCGGCCTGTACGACGCGATCCGTGGCGTCCTGTGAGACCCTAGCCCGCGAAAGGCCACTTCACCGACCCGCAGCCCCGGAGACAGCTCCCACTGCAACCGACCCGCAGCCCCCGAGGCAGTCCCCACTTCAAGACTCTCCGCGGCCCTGAGCCAGCCCCCACTTCAAGACTCCGCGGCCCGGAGGCAGCCCCCACCACTCGGCGGTTTCTAGCGGTCATCGCAACACTGCTGCTGGTTGGTGGTGGTGGTGGTGAGCAACCGTGTCACGCGTTCGGCTGGGCTGTCCCACCCCAATGTCTCACGAGGTCGGTCGTTGAGCTCGGCCGCGACCGCGTCCAACCGCTCGGCGGTATGCACCGAGAGGTCGGTGCCTTTCGGGAAATACTGGCGCAGCAAGCCGTTGGTGTTCTCGTTGGAACCGCGTTGCCAGGGTGAGTGTGGGTCGCAGAAGTAGACCGGCATGCCGGTGGCGTGGGTGAACTGGCCGTGTAGGTGCATCTCGCTGCCCTGGTCCCAGGTCAACGACCGCTGCAACTGGGTGGGTAGCATGGCGATCTTCGCGACGAGGGCATCACGGACCGCGGTGGGGGTGTGTCCGTCGGGCAGGTGCAGCAGCATCACGAACCGGGTGGCCCGCTCCACCAGCGTCCCGATCGCGGATCTGTTGAACGCGCCCATGATCAGATCGCCTTCCCCGTGCCCGGGCACCGCCCGGTCGGTGACCTCGGCCGGCCGGTCGCTGATCATCACCATGTCGGTGGCCATCCGCGGTCGGCGCTGATCGGGTCGGGTGTGGGGCCTGCGCTGGATCCGCCCGGTCCGCAACCAGCCGGCGACTTCACGGCGTAGACCGCCTTTGGCCTGCACGTACAGGGCTTGGTAGATCGTTTCGTGGGTCACGTGCCACTCCGGCCGGTCGGGATGATCGTGGCGCAACCTGCGGGTGATCTGCCGCGGGCTCCATCGCTGGTCCAACCCATCCTGGACGACCGCCCGCAGGGCGGGGTCGGCGGCGAGTTTCCCTGTTTGAGGGCGTGGTCGCCGTAGCGCGGTCGTGTGGTGGGCGTGGTGGGGCTGGTAGGTGCCGTCGGGCTGCTGGTTACGGTGCAGTTCCCGGGTGATCGTGGAGACCGACCGACCGAGTTCGGTGGCGATCGCCCGTAGTGACACCCCGGGTTGGTGGATTCGGTCAGCGATCTGGATCCGCTCGTCCAGACTCAGGTACCGGGTCGAGATCGTCACCTGCTGCGCCGGTGACACCGCCGTGAGGGCGGCTTTCGTGGCGGCGGCCCGCCAGTACTTCGCGGTCCGGTAGTTGATCCCGACCTGTCGGGCGCTTCCCGGCTGCCTATACCCTGGTTCACCAGGGCAAAGTAAGCAGCTCGCTCGGCGATCAGGGGTGTGCCACGCCGGGAGGGGTGTCGGG
>DASXXM010000456.1:0-3452 GCA_036503065.1 Pseudonocardiaceae bacterium
GCTGGTGGCGGCGGTCGAGGCCGGGTCCGTCGACGAGGCCGCGGTCGACGACAAGGTGTTGCGGCTGCTGCGGCTGGCGGCCAGGGTCGGCGCGTTGGACGGGATCGACCCGCCACCCGCCGAGACGGCCGACGACCCTGAGGTGCTCCGTATCGCGGCGGCCGATGGCATGGTGTTGTTGCGCAACAACGATGTCCTGCCGCTGCGTGACGTGCGCAGGGTCGCGGTGATCGGGCAGCTCGCCGTCGACGCCAGGACGCAGGGTGGTGGCAGCGCGACCGTGGTACCCGACCACACGGTGTCGCCGCTGGACGGCCTGCGCGCCGCGCTCGGGCCGGACGTCACCGTGACGCACGCCGTGGGCACCCGACTGACCGAGAGCCTGCGGCCGATTCCGGTCGACGACATCGACGTGGACTGGCTGGACGAGAACGGCACCGTGCTGCGGCACGAGCTGCGGCACTCCGGGCAGCTGATCTGGCTCGGGGACGCGGTCCGGGAAGCCAGTGAGCTACGGGTGTCCTGCCGCCTGCGGGCGGACACGGCCGGCACGTGGCGGCTTGGTGTCGTCGGGCAGGGCCGGTTCACGCTCACACTGGCGGGTGCCACCGTGCTGGACGAGACACTGGTCGGCAGCCCACACCTGCCCGGCGAGGCCGGCGTCGAACGCGAACTCGCCGACGGCGACGAACTCGACGTCGTGCTCACCCATTTCCCGCACCCCAACAGCGCGGTGGTCGGGCTGACGCTGGGCGCGCGGCGGCCGCACCCGCCCGCCGACGTCGAGCTGGCCGCGGCGATCGAGCAGGCCACGGCGGCCGATGTCGCGATCGTCGTGGTGGGGACCACCGAAGCGGTGGAGAGCGAGGGCTTCGACCGGCACAGCCTTGCGCTGCCCGACGGCCAGGACGAGTTGGTCCGCGCGATCACGCGAGCCAATCCGCGCACCGTCGTGGTGGTCAACTCCGGTGGGCCGGTGCTGCTGCCGTGGCGCGACGACGTCGGCGCGCTGCTGCTGACCTGGTTCGGCGGGCAGGAGATGGGCGCCGCGCTGGCCGACGTGCTGCTGGGCGCGCGCGAACCGGGCGGCCGCCTGCCCACCACCTGGCTGGACACCGAATCGGCCGCGCTGACCACGACGCCGACCGACGGCGTGCTGGAGTACACCGAAGGCCTGCACGTCGGCTACCGCAGGGACCAACCGTACGCCTACCCGTTCGGGCACGGCCTCGGCTACACCACCTGGGAGTATCTCGACATCGCGGCGGCCACTGTGGACAGTGTGTCGGTGCGGCTGCGCAACGCCGGTTCCCGTGCCGGCAAGGAGGTCGTGCAGGTGTACCTGTCCCGGCCGGATAGTGCGATCGACCGTCCCGCTCGCTGGCTGGCCGGTTTCGCCGTCGTGACAGCGGATCCGGGCGCGGAGGTGACTGTGTCGATCCAGTTGCCCGCCAGGGCGTGGCAGCACTGGTCGGTGGACGAGCAGGCCTGGGCGACCGAGTCCGGGACTTTCGTTCTGTCCGCCGGACATTCGGTCGCGGACCTGCCACTGCGTGCGGAAATCTCCGTCGCCTGACACGGATTGACCCGGACCAGTTAATAGGTCTGGACCATGAGCTCGGCATTGACAGTTGACCGTGACTTGACGCACACCAGTGGTCTAGTCCACTTTCGAAGTCAACATCCCGCGCCCATGGGAGGAACAATGCCGTCACGCCGAGGGCTCGCCGCCGTCGCCGCGCTCGTCCTGGCTGGTGCCCTGACCGCGGTGGTCACCACGGCGGCCACCCAGGCAAGTGCCGCCAGCACGAACCTGATCACCAACCCGGGCTTCGAGACCGGTGACACGTCCGGGTGGAGCTGTGACGCCGGCACGGTGGCCGTGGTGGCCGCACCCGTGCACACCGGCTCGCACGCGCTGACGGGCACGCCGAACTCCAGCGCGTTCGCGCAGTGCACCCAGACGGTGAGCGTGCAGCCGAACAGCTCCTACACGCTGTCCGGCTTCGTCGAGGGCAACTTCGTCTTCATCGGGGCGACCGGCACCGGCGTGAACGCCGGCGCATCAACGCAGTCGGCACCGTCCTGGCAGCAGTTGACCACGTCGTTCACCACAGCTGCCGGGGTGACCAGTGTGACCGTGTTCGTGCACGGCTGGTACGCACAGCCCGCGTACCACGCGGACGACTTCACACTGACCGGGCCGGGCGGCACCCCTCCCCCGCCGACCACGACCACCAACGCGCCACCGCCGACGAGCACGACGACGAGCCCGCCCCCCAACAACGGCGCGTTCAGCCATCCCGTCTACCTGATGCCGCTGGACAACACGCCCCCCGCGATGGGCACGATCATCGCCAACTCCGGTGAGAAGGAGTTCAACCTCGCGTTCGTGCTCGACTCCGGTGGCTGCACCCCGGCCTGGGACGGCCTGAGCACCTCGCTCGTCGCCAACGACACCGCGGTGCAGGCCGACATCAACGCGATCCGCGGCGCAGGCGGTGACGCCGCCGTTTCCTTCGGTGGCTTCAACGGCACCGAACTCGGCACCACGTGTGGCAGCGCGAGCGCGCTGGCCGCCGCGTACCAGCAGGTGATCACCAAGTACAGCCTGACGCG
Source organism: Pseudonocardiaceae bacterium (assembly GCA_036503065.1). Lineage (GTDB taxonomy): Bacteria > Actinomycetota > Actinomycetes > Mycobacteriales > Pseudonocardiaceae > DATEPR01. Next base: position 2,620 of record DASXXM010000456.1, read on the forward strand.
AGTGGACTTCGACTACGAGAACGGCGCGCTGGACAGCAACACCGCGATCCGCTTCGGCGCGATCGCGATCCTGGAGCGGAACAACCCGAAACTCGTTGTCTCGCTGACCATCCCGATGACCACGGTCGGCTTCCCCGGTAGCGGCACGGACGAGATCCGGCAGGCCGTCGCGGCCGGGGCGCGGCTGGACATCATCAACATCATGGACTTCGACACCGGCCTGACCACCGGCACCGAGATCGGACAGACCGAGGCCGTCGCCAACGACGCGATCGGCCAGCTGGAAACCATCTTCGGCTGGAGCGCCGCGACCGCGTGGTCGCACCTTGGCCTGCAGCTCATGAACGGCCACACCGACCAGCCGAGCGAACTGTTCACCCAGGACACGTTCAACCAACTACTGGCCTTCGCGCGCGCCAACCACCCGGCCTGGTTCGCCTACTGGTCGGTGAACCGCGACTTCCCGTGCCCCACCGGTGGTGCTCCCGAGCCATGGGCTCCGGGGAACTGCAGCAACATTCCGCAGAATGCCTACGACTTCACCAAGATCATCGTGCAGTACTGAAAGGTGTGACGATGCGATTGCGCAGAAAGGGCACGCTGGCGGCAATAACCGCCGCGCTGCTCGTCCCGCTCGGAGTCCTCACCGTCGCTGTGGCGACCAGTTCGGCGGCGGCACCCACCGCGCCGATGGTCACACCAGCCGCGTCCGGCTTCGGTGTGGCACCCTACGTCGACCTCACCAACAACCAGGAACCCATGCTCAACGCCGCCATCAGCAGCGGCGGCCTCAAAGCCTTCACCGCCGCCTTCGTCATCGGCGCCGGCTGCAC
>DASXXM010000457.1:0-6013 GCA_036503065.1 Pseudonocardiaceae bacterium
CACGTGGCGAACGGTCGCGAGAAATGGGGTCCACGACCATGAGGCTCAGTTCGGTCGCGCAAGACGCCCCCAGCCCGACGGACCGGCAGCCGGCCGGCGTCACGATCACGTCCAGCACGACAGCGGTACTCACCGTCGGACCCGTACGCCGCCAGAGCAGCAACGCGGACGTGGCCATCGACCTGGCCATCGTCGTGGACGCGGCGGTAGCAGGCGACCGAGCCGCGACCGACCGGCTGCTGGCGCTGGTCCAGCCGTTGGTGCTGCGGTACTGCCGAGCCAGGATCGGCCGCCAGGAGCGCTCCTTCGCCGCCGCCGACGACGTCGCCCAGGAGGTGTGCCTCGCGGTGTTCACATCGCTGTCCACCTATGTCGACCAGGGCCGCCCCTTCCTGGCGTTCGTGTACGGCATAGCCGCGCACAAGGTGGCCGACGCCCACCGGGCCACCGGCCGCAACCGCATCGACCCCATGGCCGACCCGCCGGAGGAGCCGACCACCGAAGCCGGCCCGGAACAGCGGCTCCTGCGCAGCGAACTGAGCTCACAACTGGCCGACCTCATGCAGGTGCTGACCCCGTCGCAGCGCGAAATCCTCACCCTGCGAGTGGTCGTCGGCCTGTCCGCGGCCGAAACCGCGGAAGCGGTCGGCTCCACCCCGGGTGCGGTCCGGGTGGCCCAGCACCGCGCGCTGACCCACCTCAGGTCGGCCGCCGCTCGGCTGGACCTCACCTAACCCGAGTTGCCGAACCTGGCAAGCCCGGCGCCCAGGCGGCCACAGAACACGCCCACCACCCAGTGGACCGGCTGGCGCCACCTGTGACTCACATCACTCCACCGATGTCGGCTGCGGCGACGGGTTCCGCACTCCTGGCTGGTCTTGATACGGACCGAACCCAAGACCAATCCTCCGGAGTGTCCAATGTCCGACTCTGTCCAGACCGCCGTGGTCACCGGTGCCAGCCGCGGTTTCGGGCGCGCGATCGCCGCCGCGCTCGTCGCCGCGGGCACCCACGTCATCGGCATCGCCCGCAACGAACAGGACCTGCGGGCCGTACGCGACGAGCTCGGCGCCGGCTTCACACCCGTAGCCGCCGACGCCACCGACGAAACCCTCGCGCAGAACGTGATCCGCGCACACCGCCCGAGCCTGCTGGTCCTCAACGCCGGAGCCACTCCGCACATGGCACCCGTGCACGAGCAGACCTGGGAAACCTTCAGCCGCAACTGGCACACCGACACCCGGCACGTCTTCACGTGGATCCGAGCGGCGCTGCGGGAACCACTGGCGCCGGGCAGCGTGGTACTCGCGATGTCCAGCGGTGCCGCCCTGGGCGGATCCCCGCTGTCCGGCGGATACGCCAGCGCCAAGGCCGCCATCCGCTACATCCGCGGGTACGCGGCGGACGAGTCGACCCGGGCCGGCCTTGACATCCGGTTCGTCACACTGCTGCCGCAACTGACTCCCGCCACCGGCCTCGGCTCGGTCGGCGTCGCGGGCTACGCCGCGCGCCAGGGTGTCGACCAGGACACCTTCATCGAAAGCCGGCAACCGATCCTCACCCCCGACCAGGTTGCCAAGGCCGTCATGGAGCTCGCCGCGGACCCCGCAGGCGCCCCGGAATACCAGGTCGACGGGACCGGACTACGCCCGATCGGCTGACCTGCGACCTACAGTGAACCCACCGCACCCGAGATGAGCCGCGATGCCCACGGACGCCGAGTTCACCGCACTGGCCGAGCCGTTCCGGCCGGAGCTGCTCGCGCACTGCTACCGAATCCTGGGCTCGATCCACGACGCCGAGGACCTGGTGCAGGAGACCTACCTGCGAGCGTGGCGCGGGTTCGGCCGGTTCGAGGGCCGTTCGTCGGTGCGGCGATGGCTGTACAAGATCGCCACCATGGCCTGCCTGACGGCGTTGGAAACACGCTCCCGGCGGCCACTCCCCTCCGGACTTGGCGCGCCCGCCGACGACCACCGGGTCGCCGTGGCTCCCCGCGAGCCGTCGGTGGCGTGGCTTCAGCCGGCACCCGACGCCCTGTTCGGCGCCGACGACCCGGCGGCGATCGTGGCTGGGAAGACTGGAGTGCGACTCGCCTTCATCGCCGCACTCCAGTACCTGCCCGCCCGGCAACGGGCCGTACTGACACTGCGCGACGTACTGGCGTTCCGGACAACCGAGGTCGCCCAGATGCTGGACACGACAACCGCGGCCGTGGACAGCGCGCTACGCCGCGCCCGCGCCCGACTGGCCGAGGCCGGACCGGTTCAGGACGATCTGATCGAGCCTGCGGAGAAAACCCTCATCGACAGCTACGTCGACGCCTTCACCCGAGCCGACCCCGACGCACTGGTGCACCTGCTGCGCGCCGACGTCGAACTGGAGATGCCGCCGACCCCGACCTGGTTCACCGGCCGACGGGCCGTCGTCGGATTCCTGGCCAACCGCGTACTGCGCGGCAGGGACCACTGGCGGATGGTGCCGACTCGCGCCAACACCCAACCCGCCCTAATCGCCTATCGACGCGCGAGCGAGGACCGGTACGAGGCATACGGCGTCCAAGTTCTGACCTTGACAGGCACCAGAATCGCCCGCATCACCTCATTCAACGACCCCAACCTGGTACCGACATTCGTCCTCGCCGCCGCACTCACAACCTGACCGGAACCCTTGGTGTCACACCACCGGACCTGCCATGACATGACTGTCGGGGCGATCGGGCCAAGTATCCGTTTTACGTGACCTGAGCTCGCGCTTCTCGGTTGTGCCGTAGGTCGGCACGAGCATACGATTAAGCCGCCGTCGGGTGTCGCCTGTGCTTTCCGTCGACCGGGGGAATCGTTGAACAGCATCTTCATCAATGACTACGACTTCGAGGTCGCGGCAGCGGCCGCACTACTACTCGTGTTGTTTCAATTGGTCCCGTCTGCTCGATTACTGACAAAAACGGTCTACCGAGAGGCGTCCTTCGCCTGGGTGCGCGGTGTGGCCCGCGCGGGCGGCTTCATGATCTACATCAAGCCCAGGACCATCTTTCGGGCCACCTGCCTGTGGATCGAGGCGGAACTTCTCGATCCACGCCCGAAACGCCCAGAACGATTCGAGTTCGGCAACGACCGGAAGTACCGGGAGACCTGCGAGGACTACCGGTCGGAACTCGGGGCCTGGCGCAGGTCGGCGCGCGAACGACTCAGTGAACTACTGGACGACACGGCCAGCACCCGAGCGATCATTCCGGTGGAAACCTGCTTCGATCTGTACAAGGCGGAAGAAGGTATCCGCCGCTACTTCGACGCGCGCGGCACCCGTTACCGGAAACTCGGCGTCGACGCCTACACCTTCGTCTCGATGGTCGAGGTGGCCGAGGGTTTCATCGCACCGCTGCACCTGATCACCGGCCTCTACTCACACTTCGACGAGGACTGGCGACCGATCATCCGGGCATACGGCCGCACCTTCGGCCGCACCGACGACCCGATGAAAGCGTCCATCCGGGGCCTGCAACTGTTTCTGTTCGACTGCTGGCTGATGTGGGGGCCAAGCATTCCGATCGGCACCTGTGACCGTTGGAAGGGCGTCAAACTGGTGCAGTTCGGCTATGGCGACGAAAACAACTCGATCTCCCTGCTGAACCGCGACGCGGCAGGGGCCGACAATGCTTTCCTACCACCGAGGACGGACAACGGCGGCAATGCGCCGATGGCACGCAGGGCCAGGGTCCGCGGCCGGCTCGCCTGGATACCGGCGGTCGCACACCCGGACATCTGCCCGGCACAACAGCCGGTTTTCAACCGAAACGGCGGCCAACTGGTCCTGCAGGAAACCGACATGCGGCCGGCGGGAGGTACCGCGGAACAGGTGGCGCGCCGATACTACTCGGCGTACATCTGGGTGTGCTTCGTCCTGTGCGACCTGGAGGGCAGTCCGCTGCATCGCGCCGAACCCTGGCGGAACATGGTGACCTTCTTCGAACACGGCAATCTCGCCGAGGACTACACCTACGACGCGTTGAAGGCACACCTGATCACGAAGTCCTGTCTGTCCATCGAACGGATGCTGGACGCCGAGAAGGACATCAGCCTGCGATATGGCTGCGCGATCGACGACTGCGGCTGCGGCGCGCCGATAGAGTGGCCGCCACCACCCGGCGAGGCCATCGGAGAACTGATGCGGAAGGAAGAAAGGTTCATCAGACTGCGCGACGCCGGCAGACTGAGTCTGGAGCCACCCAAGGGATCACACGGCGTGTACTCGGCCTGCGGCCTGCCACCCTTGCTCGACGGTTACCTCGACAGCCTCGAGATCGCCGACGCCGCCGACAAGTTGGCGGCCGAGAAACGCGCGGCAGGCAAGCGGCTCGCCGCCGAGAAACTCGCAGCCGCAGACCTGGCGGTCGCCGACGAGGTGGCTCAATGATCGACTTCCGCAGCCTGACCGACTCCGCCGAGGACATCGCCACGCTGACGGATTTCTACACCACCCTCTACACAAGCGAGTTCCCCGACCCGGACGAGCGCGAGTCGCTGCCGAACATGATCGACTACCTCGAGCGAAAGGCCCGCGGCTGGTACGGGCGCAACAATTACCATATTCTGCTGGCCTGGCTGGACGATCGACTGGTAGGCGGCTCGGTCGTGGACTATCTCGCCGAGCCCAATGTCGGCGTGATCGAATTCCTGTTCGTGGCACCCGACGCACGGCAGTCCGGAATCGGCCGGCAGGTGCTCACCCGGACCGAACAATTACTGGCCCAGGACGCGCGCAGGCTGACCGGCCGCGAGTTGGACGCGGTCGTCGCCGAGATGAACGACCCGCTGGCGCCATCGAACGTTCGGGACAACCTCGACCCGACCGCCCGCGCGCTGATCTGGCACCGATGGGGCTACGCCGGCCTGGACTTCCCCTACGTTCAGCCGCCGTTGGCCGAGGACACCGCGGCGGTGACAAACCTGATCGTCATCGCCAAGCCGCTGCGACCGGACTGGTCGGCCGCGCTACCGTCAACAACGGTATTGCGATTCGTACACGAATACCTACGTTGGGCGATACGCATCGACAAGCCGTCCGACTCCGCGGACTACCGGCGGATGGCCGCCCACCTCGACCGGTGCGACGCTGTCCGGATCGTGCCACTGGCCGCCTACGTCGGCCGCGACCCCGACCGCCCGCTGCACATCCGGGAGATCACCGGCCCGGACGACGCGGACTTCGCACTAACAATGCGCCGGTATTGGGCGGCGTTCGGCAACAGCGGACTAGCCGTGGCGGAGGCGGACTTCCAGCAGGCCCTCGCCGAGGGCGGCAGCTACCACCTGTGGTCGCTGCGGTCGGCAGAGGGCGGCCCGGTCGACGGACTCGCGTCGTTCCGGACCCTGTCCACCGCAGGCTTCGCCGGCTACCTCGTGCTGGCCGACGCGCTGCGCCACACCGGCCGACTACGCGCGCTGGTCGCGCGGATCGAGGAGCAGATGCTGCGCGACCAGCCGACCGTGCACGGGTGGTACATCGAGGTCGGCGCCGACACCGACAGCGGCCCCTTCCGGTCGGTCGGCTTCCACCAACTCGCGGTCGACTACCAACAGCCGGCCGTCGACGAGCCGGCCGGAGCCGAGCAGACGATCCCGGTCCGCCTGCTGTACAAGCAAGTCGGCCGTTGTTACCAGGCCCCAAGGCTGGCCGCGCACGACGTGCTGACGGCCGTGGCGGAGATCCTGGCACAGGTATACGACGTCGCGGAGCCCCGCGAGCACCCGGCGTTCACACTGCTCGCGCAGGATCTCGCCAACCGAACCGACCCGGTGAACCTCGTCTGACCCGTTCACGGCCGTCGTTTCGTCGAATCACGCGGCCCCCCGAAGTGGCCCGCACTACGGCCTCTTGCGCTCGTAGTCGTGTTCACAACCGGGACGTGCGGAAAACGTCGGCAATGTGCCGCTCTGCGCGCATTTCGGTGGGAACGGGGATCGTGCCGGCTATGCGGGTGCCGGTTCCGGGCGTGGCATCAATGACGAGG
>DASXXM010000458.1:0-11995 GCA_036503065.1 Pseudonocardiaceae bacterium
GTAACCCGCGTGGCCGTCCTGGAACTCCGACGCCTTCAGGAAGCTGACGGCCGGCAGGTTGTCCGACTTCAGGGCGGTGGTGAAGTCGGTCAGGTCGTAGTTGTGGTTGGCCTGGTCGGTCTTGCCGATCATCGACGGCGAACTGGGCGGCAGGTGCTTCGGGTTCGAGGTCGACTGGTAGTAGCTGAACGGGTTGTGGTGCGGGCTGTAGTCGGGGACGTTGAAGCCGCCGACGTTGGCGTGCGCCGAGCCGCAGACCGCGAAGCCGGCGGCGTTGGTGCTGGTCGGCTTGAAGCCGCCCTGGAACCAGCCCCACGTGATGCTCTTTGAGTTCAACAGATCGCCGACGTTTTGGCCCTGCAGCGCCGCCAGGTTGTTGGTGCTGGTGTGGCTGTTGCCCGAGCAGTTGTCGAACGCCGGGTCCGGGTCGCCGAATACGGAGCCGACACCCTGCGCGTTCGGCGAGCCGACGACGGACGGGTCGTTGACCTGCTTGCCGGTCGACGGGCTGACCGCGATGGCGTCGTTGGTGGCGCCGGAGATCAGGTTCAGCGCGCCGGGCGTGGACGGCCCGAACTGGGTATTGAAGGAGTTGTCGCTCATCGCGAAGTTCTGGGCGTAGTTCCACAGGCCGGTGACGGTGTTGCCGTCGTAGTAGTCCATCACCAGGCCGGGCTGGCCGAACAGGATGGGCTGGCCGGTGCACTTGGACGTCTCGGTGTTCTGGACGAACGCGTCCATCTTGCCGCCGTTGACGGCCTTCTGCTCCGCGCCGTAGCCGTGGTTCTGGTCGCAGGTGAGCGGCTGGGTGGACGCCAAGCGCTGCGGGTTGAAGAGGTTCGGGTTGTTGTTGAGCAGCGCCGGGGTCAGGCCGTTGACCGCCGGGGTGTGCTTGGCCGCGGTGAACTTGGTGCCATCGGTGTTGGTCGCCTTCGGGTAGGTGCCGAAGTAGTGGTCGAACGAGATGTTCTCGTCGAACAACACGACCAGGTGCTTGATGGGGGTAGCGGTCCGGCCGACGCCCCAGTGGGCCGCGGTTAACGTGGCCGCGGACTGGGTCGCGCTCGCACAGCCGGCCAGCGTCAAGCCCACGACTGCGGCGGCCGACACTGCCGTCACCGCGCCACGGGACCAACTCGGTCGCCGTGGACTCGTTGACTCAGATGACACTTGTCCTCCTCGGTGCGGAACTTCGTTCTGCTCTGATTGCCGGATTTGGTTTCACGGGCCGTGGTTCAGCCCAGCATCGACCGTCCGAAGTGGTCGGACGAGTCGTGCACGCCGGGCAGGGCGAAGAAGTAACCGCCACCGAACGGCGAGATGTAGTCGACGAGGGGCTCGCCGATGAGCCTGGTCTGGATCGCCTCGAACTGGCGTTGGATGTCCTGCTGGAAGCAGCTGAAGATCAGTCCCTGGTTGAGGTTTCCGTTGCCGTCCATGCCGAGGTCGTAGTTGTAGCCGTGGCGCAGGATGCGGTTGTCGTCGGTTTTCCGGGTTCTCGGGTTGGCCAGCCGCATGTGCGCGGTCAGCGGGATCGCGGTGCCGATCGGGTCCTTCGGGAAGTCCGGCGTGTCGAACTCGTGGTCGCCGTCCAGCGGCGCGCCGGAGTCGCGGCGCCGGCCGAACATGTTCTCCTGCTCCGAGATCGACACCCGGTCCCAGAACTCCACCAGCATCCGGATCAGCCGGACGACCTGATAGCTGCCGCCCGCGGTCCACGCCGGCTCGCCGTTGCCGGTGCCGGCCCAGATCAGGCTGTCCATCAGCGCCGCGTCGCCGGTGGCCGGATTTGCTGTGCCGTCCTTGAAGCCCATCAGGTTGCGCGGCGTGCCGGACGGGCGGGGCGGGCTGGTGAAGCCGTCCAGCCGCCAGCGCACCTGCATCGCGCCCCTGGTGTGCCGGGTGAGGTCACGGACGGCGTGCAGCACGGTGTCGTTGTTCGGCGCGGCCACCTGGAGCAGCAGGTCGCCGTGGCACCAGGCCGGGTCGAGAGCGTCGTCCGGGAACATCCGCATCGCGGTCAGCCGGGCCGGCCTGCGGTCGGCGAGACCGTAGCGGTCGTCGAACAGCGACGCGCCGACTCCCGTGGTGACCATCAGTCCGTCCGCCGGCACGGACACGCCGAGCACGCCGGAATCCGATGGCGGGCCGGTGATGCCGACCGGCGCGGGTTGACCGCCGCCGGTCAGGAAGCGGACCCGGTCGGTCAGGGTGCGCAACAGGTCGGTCAGCTCGGTCCGGTTCGCGGCGATCACGTCGAACGACAGGAACGCCGACTGCCGCGCGAGCGGGCTGACGATGCCGGCCTGGTTGACGCCGTGGAACGGCACGGCGGACGCGCGGCCGTCGGTCAGGTCGGGCTGCGCCGCGTCGGCCGCTGGGATCGCGGCCGCCGTCGCCGCGCCCAGCAGCGCTCCGGTGAGGAACGACCGCCGACCGACGCCCCTGCTCATGACACCAGCCGTGGTTCTGCGATGGCGGCGACCGGGGCGAGCAGCTCAACGAGCTGGCTGAGCGTGCCGTCGAGGCGCTCACGGGTGGCCGTGGTGAGTTGACTCACCGGGGTCCAGGTGCCGTTCGGCGCGCGCTGCGCCTCGACGAGTGCCTGGAAGCGCCCCGACCAGGTGTCCACATCGGATAGTTGCGGGTACCTGGTGGCCAGCAGCGGGCGGAGCACGCCGAGCACCTCGCGGTCCCCCGCCAGGTTCGCGTCGGCGGTGGCCAGGCTGGTGCCGCTGCCCTCGTCGGTTCGGGCGGTCAGTTCGAACTGGAGGGTGTTCTCCATGATCTCGTGCGCCCGCAGGCCGAGGTCCACCGTCTGCGGCTCGATCTTGGGCAGGGCCGCCTGCAGGCCGTGCACGAAACCGTCGAGCTGGTCGGTGACCGTGGCCAGCGACGCCGCGCTCTCGCCGTGCCAGAGCCCGTACTCGACGCGGTGGAACCCGGTGAAGGTCGGGTCGTCGACACCGCCGGGCAGGCCGGCGGTGGTGCCATTGATCTGGCCGTTGAAGTCGCCGAACGCGCTGTAGGCGGCACCCAGGGTCTCGTAGGTCAGGTGCGCGGGCAGCCAGGCGGTTCTGGCCAGGGCAAGATTGCCCGCCTTGACGGCGGTATCCAGGGCGTCGGTCTTGGTGGCGAGGTCGGCGACGCCGGTGACCAGGTACGCCTGGTAGGTCTTGAGCGGGCCGAGCAGGTCGGAGTTGCTGACCGGCACGGCGGCCGCGTTGGCCGTGGCGTGGCCGCCGATCCGCACGGCCGGGCCCATGATCGGGTCGGTGTCCTCGATCAGGCAGCGGATCGCGTAGGTACCGGGACCCAGCGTGACCTGGACCGGCTGGCTGGTGTTGGCGCCGAGCCCGTCGACCTCGCCGTACACCTTGCCGTCGTTCGGCCCGCCGACCTCGACCACGTCGGCCTCGGCGTTGTTCGAATCGGCGTTGGCCAGCACGAGTGTCTGGGCACCGCCGGCCGGCCGTGTCCAGCCCTGGCCGCAGTTGCTGCGGGAGACCGTGATCGTGTTCTGCGCCGCCGTCTGCTGGGCGGTCCGGCCGGGCCACACCGCGATCAGGACCGCGCCGATGGCCACCAGCGCCACGAGGGTGACCAGCACCTGCCGTCGGCTCGGACGCCAACGGGGCACGCCGTCGTCCGGCGTCGGGGCCTCGGGCACCGCGATTGCTCCCTTGCGGCAGGCGGCTCGACCAGGATCGAGCGAGGTGTCGATCTGTCTCTCAGTCTGGGGCGAACGAATGCTAAGCCGTGCCGGTAACTATTCGAGCTCGTCAGAGCCCTTCCGGCGGACCATTAACCTCGTCTTCACCCGTACTTTCCCGCCAGCTTCCCCAGCGGTGTCGTGCCAGTCAACGGCCGACCGTCGGTAATCGCGGTGCTACGACTTCTCCAGGTACTCCGCGCCCTGCTCGTCGACCAGTTCGGACACCATGCCGGCCAGGCCGGGGTGGGTGGTCAGGGTCGGATCGGCGTCGACCAGTTCGCGGGCGACCGTTCTGGCCTGCTCGATCACCTCGACGTCGCGCAGCAGGGACAGCATCCGCAGGGAGCTGCGGCCGGACTGGGCCGCGCCCAGAATGTCGCCTTCGCGGCGCATCTCCAGGTCCAGCTGGGCCAGTTCGAAGCCGTCCAGCGTGTTCGCCACCGCGTCGAGGCGCTCCCGGCTGCCGGTGCCGTCGGGCACCTCGGTGACCAGCAGGCACAGGCCGGGCGCGGTGCCCCGGCCGACCCGGCCGCGCAGCTGGTGCAGCTGGCTGACGCCGAAGCGGTCCGCGTCCATGATCGCCATCACGGTGGCGTTCGGCACGTTCACGCCGACCTCGACGACCGTGGTCGCGACCAGCACGTCCACGTCGCCTGCTGCGAAGGCCCGCATCACGGTGTCCTTCTCGTCCGCGGGCAGGCGGCCGTGCAGGATGGCCACCCGCAGGCCCTGCAGCGGCCCATCGACCAGTGCCGGCGCCACGTCCAGCACCGCCAGCGGCGCCCTGCGGTCGGTGTCCGAGTCCGACGGCGGTGGCCCGTCGACGTCCTCACCCGCCGCGGCCGCCTCGCCGATCCGGGGGCACACGACGTACGCCTGATGGCCCGCGCGGACCTCCTCGGTGATCCGCTGCCACGCCCGGTCCAGCCAGCCCGGCTTCTCCGCCACCGGCACCACGGACGTGGTGATCGGCGAGCGGCCGGCCGGCAGTTCGCGCAGGGAGGACGTTTCCAGGTCGCCGTAGACGGTCATCGCGACCGTGCGCGGGATCGGCGTCGCCGTCATGACGAGCACGTGTGGGCTGGTGTCCGTGCCGGCCCTGGTGCGCAGCGCGTCGCGCTGTTCGACGCCGAAGCGGTGCTGCTCGTCGACCACCGCGAACCCCAGGTCGGCGAAGGACACCTTGTCCTGGATCAGGGCGTGCGTGCCGACCACGATGCCGGCCGCGCCGCTGACCGTGTCCAGCATGGCCTGCCGCCGCTGCGCGGTGTTCAGCGAGCCGGTGAGCAGGGTGATCCGGGTGGCGTTGTCGGGGGCGCCCAGTTCGCCCGCCATGGCCAGGTCGCCCAGCAGTTCCGCCAGCGAGCGGGCGTGCTGCGCGGCCAGCACCTCGGTCGGCGCCAGCATCGCCGCCTGCCGGCCGGCATCCACGACCTGGAGCATCGCGCGCAGCGCCACCAGCGTCTTGCCGGAGCCGACCTCACCCTGGAGCAGGCGGTTCATCGGATGCACGCCGGACAGGTCCGCGGTGATCGCGGCGCCGACCTCCTCCTGGCCCGCGGTCAGCGTGAACGGCAGTTTGGCGTCGAACAGGTCCAGCAGGCCGCCGTCGACCGGCGGACAGGCCGGCGCGGGACGGTGGCCCGCGGACTGCCTGCGTTGGGCCAGCACCAGTTGCACGGCCAGCGCCTCGTCCCACTTCAACCGGTGCTGCGCACGTGCGATGTCGCCGAGGTCGGCCGGTTTGTGGATGCGCCGCAACGAATCCTCGAGACCGGCCAGCTTGCGTTCCCGCCGCAGCGATTCCGGCAGTGGGTCCTCCGTGCCGTCCCACACGTCCAGCACCTGGAGCACGCAGCGGCGGATCGACCAGGTCGGCAGGCCCGACGCGGCCGGATATACCGGGATCAGCGCGTTCGCGAAATCCTCCACTGTGGACTCGTCGGCATCCTCGTCCAGCAGTTGGTATTCCGGGTTCAGCAGTTGCAGGTTGCCGCGGAAGGCGTTGACCTTGCCTGCGAACAGGCCGCGCCTGCCGGGCAGCAGCTCGCGTTCCCGCCACGCCTGGTTGAAGAACGTGCACGTCAGCGGGCGGTGGCCGTCGGTGATCCGCACTTCGAGGATGGTGCCGCGCCGATTGCGCATGGTGCGCTTGCTGGCCCGCTCCACCTGGGCCAGCACGGTGGCGTGCTCGCCAAGTTCCAGGCCGGCCACGTCGGTCAGCTCGCCGCGTTCGGCGTAGCGGCGCGGATAGTGGCGCAGCAGGTCGCCCACGGTGTGCAGGTCCAGGGCCTTGGCCAGGGCGTCGGCCGTCTTGCGGCCCAACGCCCCTTCCAGCGAATCATCCAGTGCGGCCACGGTCCTCCTTCAGCGGGCTACCGCGCCGAAAATACCAATCCGTACTGTCATTCCACGCCCAGCAGGAGGATCGCCTCGGCCTGGCCGCCCGGGTAGCCGGTCAGCTCGACCTCGCGGTGTTCGGCACGGACGTGCTCGGTCAGATCGTCGACCAGGCTTTCCGGTGCGTCCGCGCCCGGCAGCGCGGTGACCAGTTCGCCGCCGCCGGCGAGCATCCGGTCCAACAGGTGCCGGGCCGCACCGATGACGAGCGGCTCGGTCGCCGGGCCCGGCTCGATCAGCACGATCTCACCGTCCAGCAGGCCGAGCACGTCACCCGGCTGGCACACGCCGACCCACGTGATGCCCTGCTCCTGCGCCACGGTCAGCTCACCCCGGCGGGTCGCGGCGGCGGCCTCGGCCATGGCCACCACGTCGTCGCCGGGCCTGCGGGTCGGGTCGTGCACGGCCAGTGCCGCCAGCCCCTGCACCGGCGACAGCGTCGGCACGACCAACACGTCCTGGCCGGCCAGGACGACCTCGGTCACCGCGGCGGCCAGCACCTCGCCGAGTTCGTCGGAGTTGGGCAGCACCGTCACGTGCGAGGCCTGCGTGCCGGCCAGCACCGCGACCACGTCGGAAGCGGCCGGTATCTCGTGGTCGGCCAGCTGCAGCACGGTGGCGCCCTCGTTGCGGAACACCTCCGCGATGCCGGCACCCCTTGCCAGCACCACAACCGCGCGTTCGACCGCGAACCGGGACGACGCGGCGGCGACCTGGTCGTCGAACCGGACCACCGCGATCCGCCGCGGCTTGCCCGCCTCGATGCCGGCTTCGATGGCCGCGCCGATGTCGTTGCAGTGCACGTGCACCGCCCAGTGGCCGCCGCCGTCGCCGACCACGGACACACAGTCGCCCAGCCGGCGCAGCGTGCCGCGCAGTTCGTCGACGGCCCGTTCCGGCACGGCGGCGAGGGAGTACATCACCTCGTAGCCGTACTCGGTCGAGCCCGCCTCCCGCGCGGTCCGCAGCGAGTCGGCGTCCCGGAGCGCACGCGAGGTCTGGATCGGCCCGGACGGCCGTTCGCGGCCGGTGACCTCGGCGGCCAGCTCGTCCAGGACCAGCACCAGACCCTGCCCGCCCGCGTCCACGACACCGGCCTTGGCCAGGACGTCCAGTTGTTGGGAGGTGCCGGCGAGCGCCGTCGTGGCGGCTTCGGCGGCGGCGGTGATCACCGTGGCCAGATCGTCGGTCGCGGTGGCGGCGGCGGCCAGAGCGGCGGCGTGCAGCACGGTCAGCATGGTGCCGGGGGCCGGGTCGCTGACCGCCCGCGCGGCCAGTTCGTCGGCCCTGGCCAGCGCGGCCCGCACCTGGTCGGGGCGGGGCCCGAGCACCTCGGCGAGGCCGCGCAGCACCTGGGAGAGGATGACGCCGGAGTTGCCGCGCGCGCCGGCCAGCGCGCCGCTGGCCAGCGCCGACCAGACGACCTCCAGGTCGGACCTTGACTCGTCGGCACGCTCGGTGAGCGCGCGGGCCGCCGCGTCCTGGGCGGTCCGCATGGTGCCCAGGAGGTTCGTGCCGGTGTCCCGGTCGGCCACCGGGAACACGTTGATGCGGTCGATCGCCTCGCGGTGCTCGTCCAGGGTCTGCACGCAGGCGGCGGCCCACCGGCGCACTGCGGCAGCGTCCAGCTGGTGCGACACCTGGCGATCCCTCCTCGTCAGCCCTCTGGTGAGCCCTCTTGTGCGCACCGAGCGTATCCGGGGGTGGTTTGCTGGCTCTGCGCGCGACGGGTTACCCTGGTTGCGTCGCCCGGCTCGACCGGGTTCGTTTTGTGTTCGGATGGCCCGCTTCGGGCGCACATCCAGGCAACGACTTTAAGGAGTGTCTGACGTGGCTGCCGTTTGCGACGTCTGTGGCAAGGGGCCCGGCTTCGGCATGTCGGTCTCGCACTCGCACCGGCGCACCCACCGCCGGTGGAACCCGAACATCCAGACCGTGCGCGCGAAGATCGGCCTCTCGCAGCGCAAGCGCATGAACGTGTGCACCTCCTGCCTGAAGGCCGGCAAGGTCACGCGCGGCTGAGATACTTTTGCTGCAACGGCCCGGACGGTCACGTCCGGGCCGTTTGTCGCGCGGTGGCTGTCTGCCACTTGTAGTGGCTGTCAAGCCACTCGGCTCATCTGTGCACAACTCGCCGTCTATCCACAGATTGCCGGCGAACCCCCCATTCGGGGCTTGACAGGCATAGGGTTGAAAAGGGCCGAAGCCCCCAGGGTTGGGCGGGGGTCTGCCCGCGCGATCTTCTGGATTCTGCCTGCGGTGTCCGGATTTCTGCTCAAGGCGTTGGAGTCCGCTCACGGTGTTGGAGTCTGGCCGCGGGTCGTTAGGGCAGCTTCCAGTCGATGGGCTCTGCGCCCTGCTTGGTGAGTAGCTCGTTGGTGCGGCTGAACGGGCGGGAGCCGAAGAAGCCGCCCGCCGCCGACATCGGGCTGGGGTGGGCCGACTCGATGCACGGCACGCTGCCCAGCAGCGGTCGCAGATTGCGGGCGTTGCGGCCCCACAGGATCGCGACCATCGGCTCGCCGCGCGCGGCCAGCGCGACGATCGCCTGCTCGGTCACTTCTTCCCAACCCTTGCCCTGGTGCGAGTTGGGCCGGCCGGGCGCCACGGTCAGCGCGCGGTTAAGCAGCAGCACCCCACGCTCGGCCCACGGCGACAGGTCGCCGTTGGACGGCGGCGGGAAGCCGAGATCGTCGCCGTACTCCCGGAAGATGTTGACCAGGCTCGGGGGCAGCGGCCGCACCTCCGGCGCCACCGAGAAGCTCAGGCCGACCGGGTGGCCGGGGGTGGGATACGGGTCCTGGCCGACGATCAGCACCCGAACCTGGTGGAACGGCTGACTGAACGCGCGCAGCACGTTCTCCCCGGCCGGCAGGTAGCGCCGGCCCGCGGCCACCTCGGCGCGCAGGAACTCACCCATCGCGGTGATCCGGTCGGCCACCGGGGCCAAGGCCTGCGCCCAGCCTGCTTCCACGGTCTCATTCAGCGGACGTCCGGCCATGGGCGGTCACCTTAGCTGGAGCGGTGGAGCGGCCGCCGCACTGGCTTCACCGGAACGGAGCGCCAGCGGAGTGGAGGTGAAGCCAGTGCGACAAGGTGGCCGCTCCAGCGCGACCAATGACTCAGTCCAGGCGCCGCAGTTCGGTTCGGTAAACCGTGATGTTCTCGACGTACTTGTCGACGATCCCCTGCCACGCACCGTCGGGCACCTCGTAGCCCTCGCGAATCCTGGCCGGCACGCCCAGCGCCATCCGCCGCGCGGGGAGGTGGCCGTTGAACGAGATCACGCCGCCGGCACCGAGGATCGCGCCCTGTTCGACCACCGCGCCGTTGAGCACGACCGAACCGGACGCGATCAGGCAGTGGTCGCCGATGGTGGCGCCCTCGATGTGCACGTTGTGGCCGATCACACAGTCATGGCCGATGATCGCCGGCGTGAACTCGGTGCAGTGGATCACCGTGCCGTCCTGCACGCTGGTCCGCTCGCCGATCTCGACGTAGCCGTAGTCGCCGCGCAGCACGGCTTGTGGCCAGACCGACGCCGATGCGCCGATCCGCACGTCGCCGATCACGGTGGCGTCCGGGTGGACGTAGGCGTCGGCGTGGATCTTCGGCTCCCGCGCGCCCAGCGCGTAGATCGCCATCAGAGCAACCTGCCGTAGCAGCGGCTGCTGTCGTGGTTGCGGTAGATGCCGAACTTGGGGACTTCCGTGTAGCCCGCGGACTCGTACAGCGCGATCGCCTCCGGTTGTGCCGTGCCGGTTTCCAGCACGAGCCGGCGGCGGCCGGCCACGCGGGCGGTGCGTTCCAGTTCGGCCAGCATCAGCCGGGCCAGGCCGCGGCGGCGGTGCGTTGGCGCCACGTACATCCGCTTGACTTCCGCGTCGCCGTCGGCGAAGTGCGGCTCGGTCGAGTCGTGGGCGCGCCAACCGCCGCACGCCACGGCTTTTCCATCCTGGTAGCCGAGCACGAACAGGCCCTGCGGCGGCGCGAAGTCGGCCGCGTCCATCGGGGTGGCGTCGTGGCCGCCGTAGCGAACGACGTACTCCTGCTGCACTTCCGCGATCAGCTTGGCCACGTCCGGGTCGTGGTAGCCGACCGGCCGGAACACCGGTTCAGGAGAACGCACGCCAGTGCTCCCAACCCGCCTCGCGCTCGTAGGGCCGGCCGTCCACAGTGACGCCGTTGCCCCTGGACACCGTGCCGATCGTGGTCCAGCCTTCCGGCACCGCGGCCGGCTCGCTGAACGTCGCGGCCAGGGCGTGGTCCTCGCCGCCGGTGAGCACCCAGTGCCGGGCGTCGGCGCCCAGCGCCGATGCCACCTCGACCAGGCGCTGCGGCACGTCGAGCAGATCCGTGCGCACGTCGACGTGCACGTTGGACTGGTCCGCGATGTGGCCCAGATCGGCGAGCAGGCCGTCGGACACGTCGAGCATCGAGGTCGCCGCGGCCCTGGCCGCCTGGGCGCCTGCCGCGTACGGCGGTTCCGGGGCACGATGCGCGCCGACGACGCTGACCGGGGACCGGAAACCACGGCCGAGCACCGCTAATCCGGCCGCCGACCAACCAAGCCGCCCGCACACCGCGACCACGTCGCCGGGCAGCGCGCCGGAGCGGGTCACCGGCTCGCGGCCCTCCAGGTCGCCCAGCGCGGTGATCGACACCACCAGCATGTCGCTGGTCACCATGTCGCCGCCGACGACGCCGGCACCGGCCCGGTTCGCCTCGGCCCAGATGCCGGTGGACATCTCCTCCACCACGGTCGCCCTGGTGTCGCCGGGGCAGCCGAACCCGACCAGGATCGCGGTGGGGACCGCGCCCATCGCGGCGATGTCGGCGAGGTTCACCGCCACCGCCTTGCGGCCGACCTGTTCCGGTGTGGACCAGTCCAACCGGAAGTGCACGCCCTCCACCAGAACGTCGGTAGTGGCGACGACCCGACCGTCCGGCGCGGCGACGACGGCCGCGTCGTCGCCGGGGCCCAACAAGGTCGTCGCGGGTTGCGCCCGACCATCGGTCACGCGGTGAATGAGATCGAACTCACCCACATCGGCGACGGTATCCACCTCTTCAGGGGGCTCCGAGTGCACCATTGCCTCCTGCTCTGAATGGTCGGACCCCATAATGATCCCCACTGGGGTACGTTAGCTGCCTTGCGCGCCGGCAGGGCACGCCACTGGAGTTCCTACCCCGACCTGACCCGTCGACACGAAGGGGCACGCCGTGGTCCACGCATACATCCTCATCCAGACAGAGGTCGGCAAGGCAGCCGCGGTCGCGTCGCAGATCGCCGACATCCCCGGGGTCACCACAGCGGAGGACGTGACCGGTCCGTACGACGTGATTGTCGTCGCGGAAGCCGAAAACGTCGACCAGCTCGGCCAACTCGTCGTCGCCAAGGTACAGAACGTCGACGGGATCACCCGAACGTTGACCTGCCCGGTGGTCCATCTCGACCACTCCTGACCAGATGACCGCGCAGCAGACCAAATCCCTCTCCGTACCGCTCGTGATCGCGCTGGTACTGGCCGGCGTCCTGGTCATCGGGATCGGCGTCGCCGGCATCGTGCTCGGTACCGGCGATGCGGGTCCCACCGCCGGCCCGCGACCGCCCGCGGTGACCGGACCGGTGCCGCTGGTGCCGGTGGCCGCGCCACAGGCCGGTTCCGCACAGTGCGCCGCCCTGAACGCGGCACTACCGGCCACACTGGCCAACGGAAATACGCCGCTACACCGCCGGCCATTGGTCGCGCCGGCGCCGCAGGGCGCCGCGGCATGGGGTGCCGGTGACACGCCGGTCGTGCTGCGGTGCGGGATCGAACGGCCGCCGGAGTTGACGTCGACATCGGAACTGCTGCAGGACCGGCGTGTCACCGGCAC
>DASXXM010000459.1:0-10830 GCA_036503065.1 Pseudonocardiaceae bacterium
ACCACCCTGGCTCCGGCGAACATCCCCAGCAGGCTTCCGGTGTAGGAGCCGGGAAACTCCCAGCCGCAACCTGCGCAGGCCAGCGCCGCGTACCGGTAGGCTCGGTACGCTGGCGAAGCCTCGTCGTACTCAGACGCGTCGAACCAGCGCATGAGTTCGCCCATCACGTTTCCGTACTCGGTGGTCGGCAGGCGTAGCGCGATGCGCTGCTGTGCGGGCACCGCGGCGAAGAACTCCGCGCTCCGCGCCACCGGCGCGAAGCGGGTTCCACCCGCCACGACGTACCCGTCGGCCACCACCAGCCTCGGCGGGCGCGGAACCGTTGACGGCAGTGGCACCGGGGCGGAACGGCGCGCCGCGATGGCAGGCGCCGCAGGCCGGTTGTCGCCGTGAGAGCGCCGGAACACCGCCGCCAGCCGTCCAGTGATGCGACCCACTGCCACCTCCATGATCTCCGCCAGGCTGGATCTGACGACCACCATCCCGCCCGCATCGAGCGTGCCGCCGGGTTGCCGTCACGGATCGTAGGGCCGCCCGGCCGGGACCGGTCCCCAGCGCCGCCAGGTCGCGACCGCGTCAGGAACGTCCAGTTCAGCCGGGTCGCGTCAGACTCGGACCGGTCAGCGCACGCCGGCGGCCTGCGGGACGCAATCCTTGCGCACCACCGCGATCGGCCCTCGAATGCTGCGCAACAGGGCCTGACTGACCGATCCGGACAGCAGCCCGGCAGCCACTCCACGGCCGCGTGAGCCGACGACGAGCAGTCGACAGCCGGCCGACCGGGCGGTCAGGATCGGCACCGGCTCGCCGATCGCGAAGTCCAGGTCGATTTCCACCTTCGGGTACTGGGTGGCCAGGGCGGCCATCGAGTCCGCGGTGCGCCACCGGTGCTTTTCCTGCTCGTCCGGGTCGCGGCCGGCCGATGCCGGCATCACGTGCACCGCCCGTACGCCGACCCGGTGGCGATCGGCGAGATCGAACGCGAACGCGAGCGCGGCATGGGACACCGAGGTGCCGTCAACGCCGACCGCGACCGGCGCGTCGAACGCGACCGACTCCGGTGCCACCCGCACCGCGACCACCGGGCACCGGCTGCGCACCGCGAGCGTGCCGCACACCGAGCCGAAGACCAGTTCCGCGAACAGACCGGAGCCCTCGCTACCCAACACCACCATGGTCGCCGTCTCGGCCTGCCGGCACAGCACACCGACCGGGCTGCCCGGCTCGATGTGCGTGATCACCTCGATGTCCGGCGCGATCCGGTGCACCACGTCGGCCGTGTCCGCCACCAGTCGGCGCGGGTCGGCCTGGCGGACGGCCAGTTCCATCGCCGGCACGATGCCGGGGTCGATCACGGCGACCGCGTACCGGTCGGCCTCGCCGTGCACCAGGGCGAGTGGCAACCCGGCCGCCTGCGCCTCGTGGGCGGCCCATTCCACGGCGAGCGCACTCTGGGCGCCCTCGTCGATGCCGACGACGATCCGGTCGCGCCGCTGCGTGTCCACGCTTCACCTCGCTGGCCGGCAGGCCCGTCGGCCCACACAGGTCTATCGGTATTCGCATACTGTGCCGCGCCCGCGCCGCCGACACCAGTCGACCGGTGCCTGCTTGGGCGGATTGGGCCGGTACGTCGTGGTACGAATGGGCGGGTGACCACCACCAACCCCCCGTCGCGGGCCGCTTCGATCGTTACCGAGGTGTGTTCGCCCGCCGTCGTGGTGGTCCTGCTGCCGCTGGCCGTCGCCTGGCACGCCACCGGGCACCAGTTCGGCGCCACCGTGCTGTGGGGTCTGGTGGTCGCGGTGTTCTCCAGTGTTCTGCCGATGGCGTTCATCGTGCGCGGCGCGCGGCTGGGGCGGTGGGACGGCCACCACGTGCGCAATCGCGACGGCAGGACGGTGCCGTTGCTGCTGTGCCTCGCCTCGACAGCGCTCGGCCTGGCCATTCTGCTGTTCGGTCAGGCGCCACGGGACGTGACAGCGCTGGACGTGGCGATGTTGGTGACATTGTTCGCCTGCGCCATTGTCACCCGCTGGTGGAAGATTTCCCTGCATTCGGCGGTGGCCGGCGGTGCGGTTGCGATGGTGGTCCTGCTGTACGGGCCGCTCCTGCTGCTGTTGACACCTTTTGTCGTGCTCATCGGGTGGTCCAGGGTTGCGGTGGGAGACCACACGGTGGGTCAGGTGATCGCCGGCGCGCTGATCGGGCCAATTCTGGGTGGCGCTGTCTTTTTACTGGTCCGCTGACCTTCAAAATGGCATGAACTGGTCAGTTGCGTAACGGTGCGGGATTCTGGCCGATGGTTCCTGTGGACCTTGCGGGTTGGCCGCCTGGTTGGACCGATGGGGGCATCGCCATGGGCACGCTGCGGCGTACCGCACTGGTACTCGGTGCGAGCGGTGAACTCGGTGCCGAGATCGCCAGAAGACTGATCGGGCTCAGCTCGACGCTGTTCGTGCACGGAATGGTCGAGGAAGAACTGACCGAATTGTGCGCCGAGCTGGCCGCGGTGGACGAGCGCTGCCAGGTGGTGCCGGTGCCGGCGGACTTCGCCAGCCTGCCGGCCACCCGGGAGCTGATCCGCCGGTGCACCCGCACCACGGATGAGGTGGACTTCGTGGTGAACGCGGTCGACCTGCTGCCGCCGCGCGTGCGCACGGTCACCGAGGACGGCAACGAGCTCACCTGGCAGGTCAACTACCTTGGTCCGGCGCTGGTGGCGCTGGGGCTGATGCCGTTGGTGCGCAACAGTTCGGTGGGCCGAATCGTGCACGTGGTGCGCGACCAGCACCGCTTCGGCGTACCGAAGACCACCGAGCTGGGCGGCGGCCGCCGCTACTATCCGGCCTGGTCGTACACCGAGGCGAAGCTGGCCGTGATGATGCTCAGCCAGACCATGGCCGCCAAGCTGCGCGGCACCGGCTGCCGCAGCCTCACGATCCAACCGGCCGGCATGGAGATGGGTGCCGCGCCCGGCCCGCTGTCGCGTGGCCTGATGGTCGACGCGGTGTTGTACGCGTGCACCAGCGGCGCCGTGCTCAACGGCGCCTATCTGCGCGGCAGGCGGGCACACCAACTGCCGCGTGCCGCCGCGAGTGCCGCGGCCCAGCAACGGTTGTGGCGGGCGACATGCCGGACGTTGTCGCTGGACCTGCGCACCGGCTGGCCGTTGCGCCCGCAGGACTTCGCCGACCAGACACTGATGACCCGCGAAGTTTAGGACTCCCGGGCGAAGACGGCGGCCAGTTCGGCCGGATCGTCGGGCAGTCCGGAGCCGACGCCGACGGCCAGCGCGCCGGCCGCCAGATAGTCGCCGACCTGTCCGGCCGCGATGCCACCGGTCGGAATGAGTTGCGCGCCAGGCAACACAGCCAGCAGTGACCGAATGAACGCGGGGCCACCCACATGCGCCGGAAACACCTTGGCCGGCCCGAACTCCGCGGCGGCCGCGATTTCGGCCGGCGTGAATCCGCCTTCCACGAACGGCGTGCCGGCCGCGGCAACGCGGACCGCCGGGCTCGGATAGGGCGAAACCAGGAACGCGGCACCGCGGTCGATCGCGATATCGGCCTGGGCCGCGGTGGTGACCGTGCCCATCCCGATCAGCGCCTGTCCGGCCGCCAGTCGGACGCAGTCGCCCAGCGCTGCCGGCCAGTCCGGGATGGTCGTGGTCAGTTCGATCACCCGACAGCCGGCCGCGAGCAACGCGCCGAACCTGGCGACGGCGGCCGCCGGGTCGGGCTCGCGCAACACCGGCAGGACACGCTGGGCCGCGAGCGCGGTCGTGAGTTCCGTGGTCATCTCGTTCCGTCGGCTTCGTTGCGGGGAATCTAGCATCGGAGCTACCCGGTCGGCCGGATCACGCGCCGGGCCGTGAGGTCGGCCAGTGCCGTGGCCAGGTGGGCCATGTCGGCCGCGATCCACGGCAGCGCAAGCGGTTGCGCGGCGGTCAGGCTGGCGATGCGCTGTTCGTCCGTCCGCCCGTACACCAGGCTGGTGGCCAGCCGGCAGCGCAACGCACGTGGGTCGTCACCGAACTCCACACCGGCCAGCACGCCGATGCCGTACCGGTCCAACAGCAGATCCGCCAGCTGCGCCCCGGTGGCCAGGCCCAAACTGTCCCGATGAGCGGCGAAGTCCGGGTAGAGATAGAACGCGCCTTCCGGTGGCCGGCAGGAGATGCCGGCCTCGGTCAGCAGCCGGTGCACGTGCGCGGCGACCGTGCCGTGCAGGCGTCGGCCGGCCGCGATCCGCTCGGTCACGTCGGGTGGTTCGGCCAGCGCCGCGGCCGCGACCCGTTGCATCGGGCCTGCCAGGCTCGACCAGACCTCGCTGGCCACGCCGATCAGGTCGGCGCGTGCCGTGCGCAGTTCCGTTGGCACGCGGGTGAAGCCGATCCGGTAGCCGCCCAGTGCCAGGTTCTTGCTCAGGCCGCTGGTGATCACGGTCCGATCCGGCAGGAGTTCGGCCGGGCTGTGGAAGTCCGACGGTGTCCGGCACAGGTCACGGTAGATCTCGTCTGAGACGACTACGATCCCGTGTCGCTCGGCGATCCGGCACACCTCGGCGAGCAGGTCGCGGGTGGGCAGCGTGCCGGTCGGGTTGTCCGGCACGGTGAGCACCAGGATGCCGGGGCGCAAACCGGCGGCCCGCGCGTCGGCGAGCGCGCTGACGAGCCGGTCCGGATCGGGCACGCCACCGGCTCGCGCCGGGATCGGCACGCCGATCACGTGCTTGCCGACCAACGCCGCCTGTGCCGCGTAGCTGACCCAGGACGGCACCGGCAGCACCACGTCGCCGGGCAACACCGCCAGCAGCGCGAACAGCAGTGCCTTGCTGCCCGGCGCCAGCACGATCTGGTCCGGATCGGTCGGCAGGCCCCGTCGCTCGAAGTAGCCGGCAGCGGCGGCCCGGGCCGCCGGTATGCCCGTCACCGGCCCGTAGTCGTTGTGCCGCACCGAATCCGCGAGTACCGCGGCCAGTGACGGCAGGACGGGCAGGCCGGCTTCGCCGAACGCGAGATGAAGCACCGGCTCGCCTGCGGCCCTGCGGGACTGGAGGCGCTCGTTGACGGCCAGGGTCGCGGAATGGCGGATCGCCATGCTCAGCTCCTGATGCTGGAGTTAGTTGCATATCGACGCTAGCATGCAAGTCAAGTTGCACTCGGATGTCCGGAACCGGACGCAACTCCAGTTGCGTGCCGCGGGTACCGTGGAGTGCCGACGAAAGAATCGAGGCGTCATGGCGGTACCGCCGCGCAACTACCCGGAGCTCAGGGCCGAGTTACAGGCCAGGATGCCGGCGTTGGCCGCCGGGCAGCGTCGCATCGCGCGGGTCCTGCTGGCCGATCCGGAGGCGACTGCGTTCCGCAGCATCGGCGAGACCGCCAAGATCGCCGAGGTGCACGAATCGTCGCTGGTCCGGTTCGCCGCATCCCTTGGCCTGTCAGGCTATCCGGCGTTGGTGAAGCTGTGCCGGCAGCAGCTGGCCGAACAGGCGCAGCTGGTCCGCCGCTTCGAGCAGGCCGCCGAACTCACCGAGACCGAGGAACTGCTCGGCGCCGCAGTCGAACACGACCAGCAGAACATCGCCCGCACGTTCGCCCGCCTGGACCCGGCGAGCTGGGCGCGCGCCGTCGACTTACTCGCCGACGCCGACCACGTGCACGTGTTGGGGCTACGCAAGTGTTTCACCGTGGCGTACCTGCTGTCCTACCTACTGCGCCTCGTCCGCCCGAGGGTCCACCAACTCACCCCGGCCACCAGCATGATCGCCGACGAACTACGTGACCTGTCGCCCGACGACGTGTTCGTCGCGATGTCCATTCACCGCTACACCGCCGACACCGTGCGCGCACTCGCCGAGGCGAAGGCCCGGGGCCTGCACACGATCGCGCTGACCGACAATGCGGCATCCCCGCTCGTGCCGTACGCCGACGTGACCTGTTACGTGGAAACCGGCGGCGTGACGGTCCTGCGGTCGCTGTCCGCCTTCGTGTCGCTGGTGCAGGTACTCGCCACGGGCGTGGCATTGCGATGCGGCACCGGCAGCCGCTCGGAACTGCAACTCGACGAGCAACTCCTGTCCGCCTTCGATGTCTACTTCGACGAGGACGCGGCCGTGCCGACCCGACACCCGGCAACCGGTTGAGCCGCGAGATCGGCTGGTCCAGGGCCTTCGGGTTGCTGTCTGGTCGACCCGATGCTTCCATATTCCGTGAACGATGGATGGAGGAAAATGGTCGACAAAATACCCGCTGTCCACTCCGTCATTGTGTCCAGGGAGGACGACCTGTGGGTCGCGGAGGTCGATGGCATCCCGGCAGGTGCTACCGACGTTGAGCGGTTCGAAGAACTACCCGATGCGGTACGCGATTTGATCTCGTCCCTTCTCGATACCGAACCCGACAGCTTCCGAATCGATTGGCACTACCGTCGGAGAAGTCTCACTCAGGCGGTCTCGGCAAGGGCGACTCGGATCGGCTCTCGCGAGCGAGACGACCGGACGTGAGCAGGGCATTCGGCCGGTTGGTTCTTGTCGCCCTTGTCGTCTTCGGGTTGTGGTATGTCCTGGCGCATTATCACGGTGGCGGCAGTTCGGGCTGTGACGCGAGCGGCCCTGCGGTCGCCCATGCCGACACCGGTCAGTGCCCGGCCACTGCGCAGGACCTGGCTACCGACTACACGTGGGCGCAGCAACGGATCCAGTCGCTGACCGGGCAACCGGTAACCACCGGCAAGCTGTACTACGGAAATGCCGCCACCGGATATCAGGTGGAGACGTTCCAAAGTGGGTTTGACACATGGTCGGACAAAGCCGAGGCGATCCTGAAACAGGCCGGTGTGACGATGCCTCGTGTCGGACGTTTTCCGGCGGTTGCGGACGTCGAGACGAAGGCGTCGGTCTACCTGCGTCAAAATGAGATCGACTACGGTGTCATTGTCATCAACAACGGCAAGTGGCCCACCGGTGTCTGCCAGGGTCCGTTTTCCTGTGACACGGCCATTAGGGCGATTCTGGTTCCGGGATCGACGCTGGCGGTATGGTGGCCGGGCGCTCGAACATCGAACAGGATCGGAGGGGACGGATGAACAGCAACGAGCAACAGTCGGTGCTCACGGCGGGCCCGCTCAGGTCCGAGTGGCTGTATGGCTACACGGTGGACGAGCGCAGGGCCGTGGTCGAGGCGCTGCTTGAGCAGTCGGGCTATCAGGTGTTTCAACTATATATGTGGGATAGGCCGGCCGGTGGTCGTGACTTCCCGTTGGTGTACTTGACTGTTGTCTTTGACGGCAGTGTGGGTGCGGCTCACTTCTATGACCACTACGCAGACCAGACACGCAATGCCGCCGTGGTGACCACCGGCACGGAGGTTGCCCCGGAATCAGCGCCTCTAATGTTTCGGCCCGAAGCTGGGATTGCGTTTCCGTCGAATGCTCTGGTACCGCGCGATGAACTCAAGGATGTCATGTTGGAATTTGTTACGACGGGGCAGAGACCCGCTTCTGTGACATGGCAGAGCGTCGACTTCGTCTAGTATCCGGCTGCCGAGCGAGGGACCGATCCATGCGTCGTCGCACGTTGCTGGCAGGACTGAGCGGTATGGCTGGTACTGCTGTCCTTGGCATGCCAACCAGCGGTGACCCGGTGGGCGTGTTGGAAACCGCGCTGCTCGACCCGCCGGTCAGCGCGGGTATCCCGGTGACGTTGCCACAGTTGCGGCGGGACGTGGCCACCGCCCAATCGGTGTTCCAAGAAGGCCGCTATACAGAGGTGGTCACCGCCCTGCCTGGCCTGCTGTCGGCCGCGACGACCACCCGCGCTGCGTTGGGTTCCGTCGAGGACGTCGCGGGCGCGAACGGTCAGCTCTCCGAGCTGTACATGCTGGCCAGCGAATTGATGGTCAGGCTGGGCAACGATCACCTGGCCTGGATCACCGCCGACTGCGCTCAGCAGACCGCCTACGGCAGCGGCGATGTCCTCACCCAGGCCACCGCGCGCCGTGTCTGGGCCATCGTGCTGCGCCGCGCCGGGCGCGCCGACACCGCCCAGCGCCTGGTCGTTGATGCCGCTGCCGCGCTGCAGTCCGATCTGCACCGTGGTCCGGATTACCTGTCGGTGTATGGATCGCTCTTGTCCACTGCCGCGTATACGGCTGCCGTCGACGGCGACCGGGCCACCGCCCGCACCCTGATCGGCGAGGCCGTCGACGCCGCCGGACGGCTCGGCGCCGACGGCAATCATCGGTTCACCGCGTTCGGGCCTACCGGGGTCGGGGTGTACCGAATCAGCATCGCCCGCGTTCTCGGTGATTCCGGTGCCGCTATCGAAGCCGCCCGTCACATTAACCCGGCCGCGATCCCGCTGGCCGACCAACGTGCCCGCTACTGGTCGAACATCGCGCGGTCATTTCACCAGTGGGGCAAGCCCGAGCAGTGCTACCGGGCGCTGCTGGCCGCCGAACACGCTTCCCCGGACGAGGTTCGTTACCACAAGCCGATCCAGCAGATCACCACCGGCCTGCTGCGCCACCCGGCCGCGCGCACGATGCCCGGCCTGCGGGCCTTCGCCCGCCGAACCGGCGCACCGGTCTGATTCGCGCTGGCCCGTCTGCCATTGTCGATAAGCCGGATGGCCGTAGCAGCTGCCGTGTATCCGCTTCTAGGATCGGGTCAAACGCTGTTTCGGAAAGGGTCACGAGAATGCGTCGAATTTTGTCGCTGTTGATTGTCGCGTTCGTAACAGTTACGTTGACGGTCCTGTTCTCCGGTCCCGCCTCGGCGTTGGGTGGCGAGACGTTCGGGTGCAACGTCCAGCCGAACACGCCGTCGCACAGTGGCTTCCCCGGTGTCTGCACCACCGGTCGGGCCGCAGGTGGTTACGTGGTGACCTTCGAGGTCTTCAACATCACGGCTGGGGAAAGCTTCTCCTGGTCGGGGCCTTCGCTCGTCCAGGGCACGCTGAGTAACTGCAACACCAGTGTTTGTCGGGTGTCGCTGTCGGCGTCAACGGATGTGGATGTCACTGTGTCGGTGATCATTTCCCAGGCGGGCGCGCGCGAAACACTCTCGGCCAGAGTGATCATACCCGCCGTGTGCGGCAGGATTTTCTGCTGAAGCCCCGTTTGACCGGTTAGGCGATCTGACCTGTCTTGACAGCGGCGACGAGTGCGGTCACGTCCACGGACAGGATCGGGCCGGTGGGGTTCTTGCTGTCCCGCACCGCCCCCTGCGCCGCTAACTCCACGCAGTTAGCGTTGTCAGCTCCGCCGGTGTAGGTGGACTTTCGCCAGGTCAGATCACTCATCGGCCCTCCCGCATTACTCCTTTCGTATCATAGCAAGAAGGTCCATCGACTGGTCGACGTTCAGTGCGGCCTTGCCCAGCTTCGCCGCGTAGCGGTGGCAGAGTTCGATCTTCTCCTTGTCCTCAAGGTAGATGGCTGATCCCTTGTTCTCCAGTTGGATGACCGATTCGTCGCGAGGGAAGCCCATGATGTAGACCGACCAGTAGAACCCAACATCCGCGCTCACCTTGCTGGGTACGATCCACAGTCGCACGTTCGGTCGCTCTGCGGCCTCTTGTAGAGCACGCAACTGCCGAGCCATGACGGCACTGCCGCCAAGTTGCCGCCGCAATACACTCTCTTCGAGGATGATGTCGAACTTCGGCTGGCGAGGCTTGTTAAGAACGAGCTGCCTCGTCTTCCTCGCCTCAAGCCGAGTCTCGATCAGGTTGGGCGGCACGTCGTCTGCCTTCATCACCGCCAGGGCGTACTCGGCCGTCTGGACCAGACCCGGTATCAGCAGGGGCTCGGCACTGACAAGCGAGATGGCTTCCGCTTCAAGGCGCACCAGAGGCTTCTGCTGTAGCGCCGCATCGACTATCCAGCGGCCGGGCTCGTCCTGGCGGTCCACCAGGTGTAGGAGTTGGCCGCGTACGCGGCCCTTCACCTTGTAGACGACCAGCAGCGACGCCAGGTCGGCGGTGGAGATGCACTGCTGGCCGTTCTCCATTCTGGACAGTTTGGACTGCTGCCAGCCGAGTTCACCGCAGACGACCTCCAGGCTGAGGTCTCGTTGCCTGCGTACGTACTGCACATCCCCGGCCAACCCACTGCGTACCACGGTCACCAGCTTCTGCGGCCCAGTGCTGCCCATATGCCCTCCCGAACTCGTCTGATCAATTGTCTCCAAGACAATCAGATTTCGACGAATTCCGCATTCACCCGATAGGCTGTTGCAGTAATAGCATATTCGCCGCAGCTCAGTTGGGTGGCGCTTCGAAGAGGGATTTGGTCTGTTCCTGCCAGCCGCTCAGGCCGCGCGTGCGGATCCGGTCGGTCCAGTCGGCGCCGTTCCAGTAGCGCTGCCAGGTCGCCTCGCCGGCTCGGATCTCGCCCATCTGGTACGGGTTGGGATACCAGTCGGCGGTCGTCATCCGGGGCACCATGAATTGAGCAGTCATCCACGGGAGGTCCGGGAGGTGACCCGTGCCACGCAGGCGGCCGATCACCGCGCCGGTCCACGCCGTGATTTCGTATGCGGCGTATGGGCTTCGCGTGGCGAAGAGCCGTTCGTAGTAGGTGCGGTCGCCGGGGCGGGTCCGGTCGAAGGCGAAGAACAGCGCTATGACACGGCGCGCCAGGATCAGCGCCGGTTTGGGTAGGTCGGCGGGATCGGGGCGGACGCCGGCGGCGGCCATCGCGGTTCCCCAGGCGGTGGCGAGTGGCGTGCCCAGTAGGGCGTCGAGGGCGACGAGGCTGTCGCGGGCGATCCAGGCGGCCAGGGCGCGGTCCTGGCAGAGGATGTCGCGCACCGCGTTCGATGCC
>DASXXM010000460.1:0-5907 GCA_036503065.1 Pseudonocardiaceae bacterium
GGGTCGTAGATCGTGCCGTCGGCCAGGGTCTGCTTGCCGGTGTCGTAGAGCGAGATGTTCGTGTCGTGGAACATCTTCGCGGCCGTCGACGCGGACTCCGGCGGGTCGGCCAGCGAGCCGAACGGCGTGTTCGCCTTGAGCGGCGCGCCGGCCGACTGGATGCCGTTGGCGCCAAGGCTCCACCAGCCCGTGTTCACGAACCCGCCGGGCGCGCTGGTGGAACGACGTTGGCCGTTGAGCACGTCGTCCTTGTTCATCCAGGACAGCGCGCCCATCTTGAGGTTGTTCGGGTCCGGGTTCTTGCCGAACGTCTTGCGGTACCACTGCTGGAACCACGGCTGGTTGGCCAACAGCCGTTGGCCGGGCTTGCCGCCGAACTCCTTCTCCCGCTCGGCCGCCTCGGCGGCGCCCTCCGATGCCGCCGCCGCAGCCGGCTGCCACAACGCGAGCAACGCCTGCCCGACCTGGTCGACCAGCGACTTCGCCGCGTTGACCGCCGACTCGCCGAGTTTCTGCGCCGCCTGCACGAACTGGCCTGCCGCGCCGGCAGCGGCGTTGCGGGACTCCGCGATCAACGTCTGCGAGTACTGCTGGAACTGGTTGACGATGCCGTCCATCTGGGACTTCGCGCCCTGCAGCAGGCCCGCCGCCGCGACGAGCCGCTGGCCCTCCTGCGCGGCCGTGGCACGGTCGGTGTCGAGCTGGCCGCCCAACCCGGTCGCGGCGTTGCGGAAGGCGGTCGCCGCGTCGCCTTCCCACGTGCCGGCCAGGGTGTTCGCCCGCTGGGTCAGGTCGGATGACGCGGACGCGAGCGTGGTCGCCTTGTCCTGCAGGGTCTGGCCCGCCGTGGTCAGCGCGCCGGGGTCGCCGGTGACCATCTGCTGGTACTGGGTGACGACAGCCTGGTAGGACTGCAGGATCGAGGTGATCACGCCGGACATGTCCACCACGCCGGAGTCCGTCGTCGTCGTCATCAGACCACTCTCCCTCAGGAAGTCCGGACCGAGCCGTCGGCGCCGATGGTGAAGTTCTCACTGATGTGGTCGTTGTTCACGGTCGCGTCGATGCTCACGTGCGAAGCCTGGCCCGCCGGGACCTCGACCGTCGTGGTGATGTTGCCGTCCGTGGTGGTGACCTTGACTTCCTGTCCGCCAACAGATGTTGGCTGCCCGCCAACAGACGTTGGCGCGGTCGGGGTCGTCCCGGGCGGAGTCGACACGGCCTGGTTCGCGGCGTTCGGGTCAACGGCGATCCACGAGTTCGCCGGGTTGATGCTCGGCGTGAGACCGTTCGGCGTCGTCGGTGTGAGGCCGTTCGGCACAGTGGGCGTGAGACCGGCCGGCGTGGTCGGATTCGTGAAGCCCGCCAGGGCCGGCGGCGTGTAGCTGGTGATGCCGGCCGGGACTCCCGACTGGCCCGCCTGGACGGCCGCCTGGCCCGCCGCGCTCGCCACCGGCGGCGGTGCGACCGGCATGGTGATCGGGGTCGACGCGATGGTCGCGTTGGTCGGCACCGAGCCGGACGTGGCCGACGACGTGCTGCTCGGGGAACCCTGCACGAGCTTCTCGATCTCGGTGATGATCTGCACCAGCGCCGCGATCTCCGCGCCCAACTGCGCCGCGCCAAGGCCGGACAGCAGGCCCTGGATGGCCGTGATGAACGCCCGCAGTGACGCGCTCGTCGCGGTCGACAGCGCAACGGCCGCGCTGTACGTCCACGGGTTCGACATCAGCGACGCCACCGTCGGATTGACCGACCCGACCACCGTCTTGTACGCGGTCTGCGCGGACTGGACCAGGGTGCCGGAGATGCCCAGCAGCTTCGCGCCGTTCTGGATCACCTGGATGATCTTCTGGAACGACTGGAGCGAGCTGGTGATCTTCTGCGTCGCCGACTGGGACGCCTGACCGGACCACACCTTGCTCAGTTGCTCACCGGCCTTGGTGAACTCCTCGGCCAGCGAGATGAACTGGGTGGCCTTCTGCAGCATCCCGGTCGAGTGTTGGGCGATCTGCTGCGGCTGTCCGGTCACGATCTGGAACAGGAAGGTGCTCGGGCCGCCGGAGGACGCCGTCGCGTCCATCGCGCTGGAATTGGGAAAGTCGAACATTCCGGCACCTCTCGTCAAACCGGGCGGTACACGCGAAGCGTTGCCAGGTCACCGAACTGGGGTTGGAGCAGTCCGTTGTTGTACAGCTGGTTGGTGTTGCCGACGATGCCGATCATCGTGTCGGACGTCCCCGATCCGGGGGTGATCGCGACGAGATCGCCGTTGTGGATACCACCGGGCACGTCCGTGAAGCCGCGCGCCGCGCCCGAGTACACCCCGATCACGCCGAGCGACGCCTGGTTGGACGAGCTGGCGTCCAGCCACGAGGTGAAGTCGTGCGGGGTGCTCGTCGGCACGCCCTGCGGCGACTGCGCAAGGCCGGCCTGGGTGAGGTAGTTCAGCACGGTGCCCGCCGACTGCGGCTGGCCGGTGGCGCCCGCGCTGTTGCTGATCGCCAACCCGGCCAGTTGCGCCGCGACGGGCGAGGACCACAGGCCGGTCGACGGCGTGGTCGTCGACGGTTGGCTGCCGCCGCCGAAGCCGCTGGCCACCGACTGGTCCGCCTGCTGGTAGGCGTCGGCGACCTTCTTCACGTCGTCGGCGACCTTCTGCAGGAGGTTCAGCAGCGAGCGCAGTGCCAACACCTGTTGGGCCTGCATGGACGTGTTGGCCGACGCGACCGCGCTGCCGATCGTGGCGAACGACGTCGGTGCGACGATCATCCGCTCCAGGTCGAGCAATGCCGTCATGGTCTGCATGATGATGCCGCCGACGTTGCCGACCGTCGACCGGACTGCCTCTGGCCCGAGCTGGAACTGGCCGCTGGCCGTCATGGTCGCACTCCCTTCGTCGCCGCGAACGTCAGGTTAAGTTCGCGTACGGGCCCCGGCAGACGGCAAAAGTACCCACCGGAATCACGGTCAAACTGCCCAACGCATCGGTGCGAACGTGTGCAACACGGTAAAAGTACCCACGTGCGGTCCGCGCTCCATGACGAGAATCAACAGTTAGAGCCCCACCATCTCTTGGAGTGCGATGACACCGCCCATCGTCCGCCGCGACCGGCGTGCCGCCCCGCCGGAGCAGGCGGGCGGCGAGATCCTGCTCCAGTCGCCGCCGCTGCTGCCGAAGGGCTCCAGCTCCGGCCCGATGCAGCTGATGCTCTTCCTGCCGATGATGCTGGGTATGGGCGCCATGTCGTTCGTCTACATCGGGCGCGGCGGCGGCGCGATGACGTACGTCTTCGGCGCGCTGTTCGCGTCGTCGATGGTCGGCATGATCATCATGTCGCTGGCCCGCGGCGGCGCGGCGAAGAAGGCGCAGATCAACCAGGAGCGGCGGGACTACCAGCGTTATCTCACCAGCCTGCGGCAACGGGTGCGCGAGGTCGCCGACGCGCAGCGGGCGACGCTCGCCTTCGACGCGCCTGCGCCCGCCGACCTGTGGGCGCTGGTGGACCGTGGCCGGCTGTGGGAGCGCAGGCGCTCGGACCCGGACTTCGGGCGGGTGCGCCTGGGCACCGGGCCACAACGCCTGATGACACCGCTGCGCGCGCCGCAGACCGTGCCGCTCGAGGACCTCGATCCGGTGTCCTCCACGGCGTTGCGGCACTTCATCCGCGCGTACTCGACCGTGGCGGACCTGCCGGTGGCGATCTCGCTGCGCTCCTTCTCCTACATCGACATGAGCGGCGACCGGCCCGGCGTGCTCGGCGCGATCCGCGCGCTGCTGGCCCAACTCGCCACCTTCCACTCCCCCGACGACCTGCGGATCGCCCTGTGCGTCGCGGCCGACCGGCACGCGGACTGGGAATGGGCGAAGTGGCTGCCACACGCGCACGCCACCCCGGCGAGCGCCGAGTCGAGCACCGACGCCACCGGCCCCGCGCGGCTGGTCGCCGACAACCTGACCACGCTGGCCGAACTGCTCGGCGCGGATCTCGGCGAGCGGCCCGCGTTCAGCCGGTCGGGCGGGATGGGCTACGAGTACCGGCACATCGTCGTTGTCGTGGACGGCGGCCGGACCTACGGCGACCTCGCGATCGCACCCGCAGGTGGCCGCTATGCCGTCACGGTGCTGGACGTCAGCGGGTCCGCGCCGCTGAACAACCCGGGTCAACACACGTTGTGCCTGCACGTGAACAACGGCCGGGTCGGCATGGTAGTCGGCGCGGACGACGAGCAGCGCATCTCGCCGCTCGGTCGGCCGGACGCGTTCGAGCCGCTCGCCGCCGAGGCGTTGGCCCGCCAGCTCACCCCGCTCTACCGGGCCACGCCGACGGTGTCCGAGTCGCCGATGGCCAACGCGCTGAGCCTGCCCGGCCTGCTGGCCATCGGCGACCCGCGCGACCTGGACACCGGCATCACGTGGCAGCGCAGGGCGCCCCGCAACCGGCTGCGCATCCCGATCGGCGTCGACCCGGAGGGCCGGGCGGTCGAACTGGACCTGAAGGAGTCCGCCGAGGGCGGCATGGGCCCGCACGGCCTGGTGATCGGCGCGACCGGATCCGGCAAGAGCGAACTGCTGCGGACCCTCGTCATCGGCATGGCCGCCACGCACTCGTCGGAAACGCTGAACCTGGCGCTGATCGACTTCAAGGGCGGCGCCACGTTCGCCGGCATGACGGATCTCCCGCACACCTGCGCGGTGATCACGAACCTGTCCGACGAGCTGCCGCTGGTGGACCGGATGGGCGACGCGATCAACGGCGAAGTGGTGCGCCGCCAGGAACTCCTGCGCGCCGCCGGCAACTATGCTTCCGTGCGCGACTACGAGAAGGCCCGCGAACAGGGCGCCGACCTGGTGCCGCTGCCGTCGCTGCTGGTGATCATCGACGAGTTCAGCGAGCTGCTGTCCAGCAGGCCCGACTTCATCGACCTGTTCGTGATGATCGGCCGCCTCGGCCGCAGCCTCGGCATCCATCTGCTGCTCGCGTCGCAGCGGCTGGAGGAGGGCCGGCTGCGTGGCCTCGATTCGCACCTCTCCTACCGGGTCGGCCTGCGCACGTTCTCCGCGTCGGAGAGTCGGTCGGTGCTCGGTGTCGCCGACGCCTACACGCTGCCGCCGGTGCCCGGCTCCGCCTACCTGAAGTTCGACACGGAGTCGCTGGTGCGGCTGCGCGCGGCCTACGTCTCCGGCGACCTGCCCTCCCGCGGCGAGTCGACCGTCCGGGTGCACAACACGACCGGGAGCACGGTGCTGCCCTTCCGGCTCGCCCCGGTCGCGAAGCCGGCCCCACGCGCGTCGGGAGCTGTTGCGGCGCAACCGAAGGCGGTCGAGTCCTCCAGCGGCGAGACGATCATGGGCGCGATGGTGTCCCGGCTGGTCGGCAAGGGCCCGGCCGCGCACCAGATCTGGCTGCCACCACTGGACGAGCCGGCCACGCTGGACCAGATACTGACCCCGTTGGGCATTGATCCCGAACGCGGCCTGTGTCCGGTCGGCTGGGGCGGCAACGGCAAGCTGATCGTGCCGGTCGCGATCGTCGACAAGCCGTTCGAGCAACGCCGTGACCTGCTGTGGGCGGACCTGTCCGGCGCGGCCGGCCACGCGATCGTGGTGGGCTCCCCGCAGAGCGGCAAGAGCACGGTGCTGCGCGGCCTCATCTCGGTGCTGGCATTGACGCACACCCCACGCGAAGCACAGTTCTTCCTGCTGGACATGGGCGGCGGCGCGCTCGGCTCGGTCGCCGGCCTGCCGCACGTGTCCGGCTACGCCACCCGTCGCGACGCGCAACGCTGCCGCCGACTGGTCGCCGAGGTGGTCAGCCTGCTGGCCGCACGCGAGCAGTTCTTCGCCGCCAACGGAATCGACTCGATCGCCGCGTTCCGCCAGCGCCGCGCCGAGTTCAGCGAGGG
>DASXXM010000461.1:0-9411 GCA_036503065.1 Pseudonocardiaceae bacterium
AGGTGCCGGTAAAAGCACCGAGTCGCCGAAGACCGGGCACCGGTCGACGGGTCGCCGCGCTCGCCGGCTACACGGCGTTGACGCTGGTCGCGCTGCTGATCCTCGGCGTGACCGGCTACGCGTGGAGCCAGTACACGATCCTGGACACCAGCGTGCACAAGTCGAACGCGATCGCCGCGCCCAGCGAGAAGAAATCGCTCAACGGCGACACGAACATCCTGATCATGGGCCTGGACAGCCGGTTGGACGAGAACGGCAATCCGCTGCCGCAGAACATCTACAACGCCCTGCACGCCGGTGACGACTCCGTCGGCGGCTTCAACGCGAACGTCCTGATGCTGCTGCACGTGCCGGCACAGGGCAGGGCGGTGGAGATCTCCATCCCCCGCGACGACTACGTCAGCCTGCCGGGCTGCCCGGACAAGGAGTGCAAGGAGAAGATCAAGCAGGCCTACGGACTGGCCAGGGACCAGGCCTACAACCAGTTCCACGCGCAGGGCCTCACCGGGACCACCCTGGAGGAGGCGGCGCGCGACGCGGGCCGGAAGGAGGAGGTCGACACGGTCAGCCAGTTCCTCGGCGGCGTGCCGATCGACCACTTCGTCGAGGTCACGCTGGTCGCGTTCTTCCAGATCGCGCAGGTCGTGCAGCCGATCACGGTGTGCCTGCAGCAGGCCACGAACGACACGTTCTCCGGTGCAGCCTTCCCCGCGGGCCAGCAGCAGCTCAACGCGTCGCAAGCGCTTGCGTTCGTTCGGCAGCGGCGGGACACCGGGCCGCGCGACGTCTATTTCAACAACTTCACCGACCTGGACCGGGAGCGCCGGCAGCAGGCCTTCATCTCGTCGCTGGCCTACCAGTTGCGCCAGGCCGGCACGTTCACCAACCCGTCGAAGATCAACGGAATCCTGGGCATCGCCAAGGAGAACACGGCCGTCGACAGTGGACTGAACCTGCTGCAGCTCGCGCAGGAGGCGGACAACCTGACCGGCGGCAACATCTCGTTCAACACCCTGCCGATCGACCACTTCGCGAATCTCGGCGGCTCGATCGGCGACGTCAACATCGTGAACCCGGCGGTGATCCAGACCGAGGTCCACCAACTGCTCACGCCAGCCGCGCCGACCACGTCCACCAGGACGAAACCGACGACAACGCCGCCGACCACCACGTCCACGGCACCGGGCGGTGTCGTGGACGTGGTGAACAGGTCGGGCCAGGAGGGCGTGGCCGGGAACCTGGAGCGCGCCCTGGTTGCCAAGGGATACACCGAAGGCGTGGCCAGCACGGAGCAGCCGGTGGTGCAGGCGAGCGTCGTGCAGTACGGCTCGTCGACCGCGTTGTCGGCGGCCGACTCCGTGGCCCAACTGCTCGGCGGGGTGATGGTGACGCGGTCGTCGGTCGTGCCGGCCGGTCACGTCCGCGTGGTGCTGGGCCGGAACTACAGCGCGCCGACGGGGGTGGCGCCGACGACGACCACGAACGTCCCCCTCCCCGCGCCGAACACCCTGACCGCGCCGCCGCCGCTGTCCGGCGGCTCCGTTCCGTGCGTCAAGTAGCGGCCCGCTGACGGCGGAACGTGAGCGCGACCAGGAACGTCGCCACCGCGAACACCACGGCCACCGACCACGCGCTGGTCATCCCGCTCACCAGGGCGATCCGTGGTACCGCACCGTTGCTCGCCGCGTGCCGGCTCGCGGTGCCGAACACGGTGACCAGGACGGCCAGCCCGACCGTGGCGCCGAGGTTCTGCAGTGTCTGCAGCACGCCGCCCGCGGCACCGGCGTCGGCCGGACCGACGGTGGCCATGATCACGACGTTCAGCGGCGCGAACGCCAGCCCGCCGCCGATTCCCATCAGCGCCAGCGGGCCGAGCAGCCCGGTCAGGTAGCCGCTGTCCGCCGTGATCTGGGTGAGCCAGACGAGGCCGCCCGCCATCAGCGCGGTGCCGGTGAGCGCGAGCGGTTTGGGTCCGAATCTGGGCAGCAGCCGAGGAATCAGCCGCGTCATGCCGAACAGCAGGGCGGCCATCGGCAGGAAGGCGAAGCCGGTGCCGACCGGGCTCAGGCCGCGGATCTCCTGCAGGAACTGGGTGAGGAAGAAGAACATCGACATCATGGCCATCGGCCCGAGGAAGAAGTTCAGGTAGGCGGCGGCGCGATCACGGTTCGCGAACAGGCGCAGCGGCATCACCGGTTGCCTGGTCCGGACCTCGATCGCCAGGAACACGGCCAGCACCACCAGACCGAGCACGATGGCGCCCATCGTGATCCGGTCACCCCAGCCGACCGAA
Organism: Pseudonocardiaceae bacterium; assembly: GCA_036503065.1. Taxonomy (GTDB): domain Bacteria; phylum Actinomycetota; class Actinomycetes; order Mycobacteriales; family Pseudonocardiaceae; genus DATEPR01. The sequence continues at coordinate 2,294 of DASXXM010000461.1, forward strand.
CCGGCCCGAATGAAACCGTAGACCAGCGCGCCGACACCAACCGTCCCGGTGACCGCCCCCGGCAGGTCGAGACGACCCGGGTGCCGCGCGGGCGTGGCCAGAAACCGACTGGCCAGCAACACGATCGCGATGCCGACCGGCACGTTGATGAACAGCACGGACCGCCACGAGGTCAGCTCGGTGAGCACGCCGCCGAGCATCAGCCCGATGGCGAACCCGCCGCTGCTCATGCCGGAGAAGACGGCCAGCGCACGGATGCGGCGCGTCGGTTCGGTGAACGTCGTGATGATCAGCGCGAGCGTGTTCGGTCCCGCCGCCGCGGCGCCGACCCCCTGCACGACACGCGCGGCCAGCAGCCAGCCGGACGAGGTGGCGAATCCGCCTGCCAGTGAGCCGAGGGTGAACACGGCGATCCCGGCGATGAACAGGCGTCGTCGGCCGAACAGGTCGCCCGCCCGGCCGCCGAGCAGCAGCAGACCGCCGAAGACCAGCGTGTAGGCGTCGATCACCCAGGACAGGCCGGTGGGCGTGAAGTGTAGGTCGGCCTGGATGCGCGGCAGCGCCACGTTCATCACGGTCACGTCGAGGATGAGCATCAGTTGGCAGGTGACCAGGATCGTGAGCACGAGACCGGGCCGGGTCCTCGTGCGCTCATCGATGCGCCGGTCACCGACGGACAGAGTCCGTTCGGTCACAGGTCCTCCCCTTGCGTTCCGAACGAAACGGAGTAAGTCTCCGTTTCGACCCGGCTATCATATGGAGGAGGTATCCGGTTCCGCAAGACTAACCGGAGAACTCGTCCGTTTCCAGTCCTTCGGCCAAGGAGGTCCGATGGCCCAGCCGGCTGACCCCGCGCGGCCGATGCGCGCGGACGCCCGTCGCAACGGCGAGCTGCTGATCGCCACGGCCCGCGCGGTGTTCACGGAGAAGGGCGCCGAAGCGCCACTGGACGAGATCGCCAGACGGGCCGGCGTCGGCGCCGGCACCCTGTACCGCCATTTCCCCAACCGCGAAGCCCTGATCGAGGCCGTCTACCGCGATGAGGTGAACCAGCTGGCCAACCTGGCCGGCGACCTGCTCGCCGCCCACTCGCCCGCCGTCGCCCTTGACGAGTGGATGCGGGCGCACGTGCGGTTCGTCGCGCATCGGCGTGGGCTGGCCACCAGTCTGAAGGCCATGCTCGACCCGAACGGCGAGGCGATGGTGTGGTGTAAGGCCACGATGTTGGCCGCGGCCGAGAAGATGTTGGACGCGGGCCGGGAAGCCGGCACGGTGCGTGCTGATCTGGTGCCGTACGACCTGCTCCGGCTTGGTCATGCCATTGGGATCGCGGCTGAGCTGGGCACCGCGGCGGACAGTGAGCGGATGATCCAGGTCATGTTGGTCGGTCTTCGCGCCTAGCGGGACGGCCTGTGGCTAGAAGGCGTTGGCGCGCAGGACGATGTCGACGATCTCGTTCATCATCGACGTCATGTCGTAGTCCTTGGGTGTGAACACGCCGACCACGCCCAGTCGGCGCAGGGCCACCGCGTCCTCGGGTGGGATGATCCCGCCGACCACCACCGGAATGTCCGCGGCGCCCGCCGAAGCCAGGCCGGCCACCACGGCCGGCACGACCTCCATATGCGAGCCGGACAACACCGACAGGCCGACCACGTGCACGCCCTCCTGCACCGCGGCGGACACGATCTGCGCGGGCGTGAGCCGGATGCCCTGGTAGATCACCTCGAAGCCGACGTCCCTGGCGCGCACCGCGATCTGTTCGGCACCGTTGGAATGGCCGTCCAGGCCCGGTTTGCCGACCAGGAAGCGCAGTCGTCCGCCCAACAGGTCGCCGGTCCGCCGGACCCGGTCGCGGACCGCGCTGATCGCCGTGCCCGCGTCGCCGGTGGCGGCCGCCGCGGACACGCCGGTCGGTGCGCGGTACTCGCCGAACACCTCTCGTAGCGCGCCTGCCCATTCGCCGGTTGTCACGCCCGCTGTCGCGCAGTCCAGGGTGGCCGGGACCAGGTTGGCCTCGGTTTTGGCGTCGTGCCGCAGGCGGTCCAGGGCGGCCTGCGCGGCCGGCTCGGCGCGGCCGGCGCGCCATGCCTGTACGGCCTCGATCGCGTGCCGCGCCACGGTCGGGTCGATGGACTCGACGGCGGTGACGCCTTCGGCCTGCAGCGGGCTGGGTTCCGTGGTGTCGAACCGGTTCACGCCGACGACGACGTCCTCTGTGGCCTCGATTCGGCGTCGGCGTTCGGCCAGTGAGCCGACCAACTGGGACTTCATGTAGCCGGACTCGACGGCCGCGACCGCGCCGCCCATCGCCTGCACCCGGTCGATCTCGGCGCGTGCGCCGGTCAGCAGCTCGTCCACTTTGGACATTACTACCGGTGAGCCGTCGAAGAGGTCCTCGTACTCCAACAGGTCCGTCTCGTAGGCGAGGACCTGTTGCATGCGCAGTGCCCACTGCTGGTCCCACGGCCGGGGTAGGCCGAGTGCCTCGTTCCACGCCGGCAACTGGATCGCGCGTGCCCGTGCGCCGCGGGACAGCGTCACCGCCAGCATCTCCAGCACGATCCGTTGTGCGTTGTTCTCCGGCTGGGCTTCGGTCAGGCCGAGCGAGTTGACCTGTACGCCGTAGCGGAAGCGGCGCAGCTTCGGATCCTTGATGCCGTAACGGTCCCTGGTCAGGTCGTCCCACAGTTCGGTGAAGGCGCGCATCTTGCACATCTCCTCCACGAACCGGACACCCGCGTTGACGAAGAACGACATCCGGCCGACCACGTCGCCGAATCGTTCCGGCGCCACCTGTCCCGAGTCACGCACCGAGTCCAGGACGGCTATCGCGGCGCTGACCGAGTACGCGATCTCCTGCACCGGCGTGGCGCCGGCCTCCTGGAGGTGGTACGAGCAGATGTTGATCGGGTTCCACTTCGGCACGTTCGCCACGGTCCACGCCACCATGTCGGTGATCAGGCGCAGGCTCGGGCCGGGCGGGAACACGTACGTGCCCCTGGACAGGTACTCCTTGATGATGTCGTTCTGGGTGGTGCCGGAAAGTTGGGTGAGGTCCGCGTCCTGCTCGCGCGCGATCGTCACGTAGAGCGCGAGCAGCCACATCGCGGTCGAGTTGATGGTCATCGACGTGTTCGCGTCGGCCAGCGGTATGCCGTCGAACAACTGGCGCATGTCACCCAGATGGCTGACGGGCACGCCGACCTTGCCGACCTCACCGGCGGCGAGTTCGTGGTCCGGGTCGTAACCGGTCTGGGTGGGCAGGTCGAAGGCCACCGACAGGCCCGTCTGGCCCTTGGCGAGGTTGCGTCGGTAGAGGGCGTTGGACGCGGCGGCCGAGGAGTGGCCCGCGTAGGTCCGCATCACCCATGGACGGTCCCGCTCGGCATCGGACGGATACGGCACGGTGAACCTCCTCTGGGTTGCGATAGTACTGGCCGGTAACAATTCAGACCCGGTGCGATTGCTCACAACCACCCGGTCGAGCGTTCTGGTCACGACATCGGCGCCGGAGGAGGATGGCGGGATGGGCACGTACGGCGACGAGGCGCTGATCCTGTTCGCCGTGATCATCCTGCTCGCTGGCATCCTGCGTCGGTACTTCGGCAGCGACCTCGACCGGACCGAGCGCAAGCTCGCCAAGGCACGGGATTACGGCCTCCTGTCCGAGGTGGCGACGGTGCCGTCCGAACAGGCCGCCACGTTCGTCCGGGATCTGTTGCGCAGCAACGGAATCCGCGCGACGACCGCCCCGGACGACAACGGCGCGACACAACACGTGCTCGTCTTTCCCGGCGACGCGCACGCCGCCGCGAACGTCCTGCTGCAGGTCAACGACAGCGGCGAGTAGCCCCAGGCCCAAGGGCACCCGGCAAAGTAGCCTCGACAAGCCCCAGCCTTCGAAGCCGCGATCCCGCAGGCCGCCGGGCAGACCCCCGCCCATCCCTGGGGGCTTCGGCCCTTTTCAACCCTATGCCTGTCAAGCCCTGAATGGGTGGCTTGCCGGGAATCTGTGGATAACTGCCCGAAAATCGACGAAGCTGTGGACAAGCGACTTGACAATCGACTAGTCGCGCTCGGGGGGTGTGGTGACGCGGTTGACGTCGGCGCCGAGCCGGCGCATGTTCTCCACGAACCGGGGATAACCGCGGTCGATGTGGAACACGTCCCACACCTCAGTGCAGCCCTCTGCGCACAGGCCGGCCAGTACCAGACCGACGCCGGCCCGGATGTCGGATGCCCACACCGGCGCGCTGGACAGCTTCGGCACGCCGCGGATCACGGCGTGGTGGCCGTCGGTGCGGGCGTCCGAGCCGAGCCGGATCATCTCCTCGATGAAGCGGAACCGGGCCTCGAACACGTTCTCGGTGATCATCGACGTGCCGTCGGCAACGGCGGCCAGCGCCACCGCGAACGGCTGGAGGTCGGTGGCGAAGCCCGGGTAGGGCAGCGTGACGAAGTCCACCGCGCGCGGGCGGTCCCGCTGCACCACGCGGAACCACTGTTCGCCGCTGGTGACCTCGGCGCCCGCGGTGCGCAGCTTTTCCAGGACCAGGTCGATGTGGTGCGGGTCGACACCGCGCACGGTGACGTCACCCCTGGTGACGGCGGCGGCGAACGCCCAGGTCGCGCCGACGATCCGGTCGCCGATCACCTGGTGCGTCACCGGTCGCAGAGTGTCGACTCCGTGCACGGTCAGGGTGGACGTGCCGGCGCCCTCGACCTTCGCGCCCATCTGGACCAGCATCCGGCACAGGTCGGCGATCTCCGGCTCGCGGGCGGCGTTGTCGATCACCGTGGTGCCCTCGGCCAGCACGGCGGCCATCAGGATGTTCTCGGTGGCGCCCATGCTGGGGAAGTCCAGCCAGATCTGGGCGCCGTGCAGGTTGTCGGCTTCGGCGACCACGCAGCCGTGCGCGATCTCGCTGGTCGCGCCGAGTTGACGCAGGCCGCTCTGGTGCATGTCCAGCGGCCGGGAGCCGATCGCGTCACCGCCAGGCAACGCGACGACGGCCCGCTTGCAGCGGCCGATCAGCGGCCCGAGTACACACACCGAGGCACGCAGCTTGCCGACGGACGCGAAGTCGGCCCGGTGGCTGAGTTCCGCCGGAGTGTCGATCACCGTGCGGTCGCCGTCGATGGTGACCTGACAGCCGAGGCCGCGCAGCACGTCCGCCATGAGCGGCACGTCGAGGATCTCCGGACAGTTGGTCAGCGTGGTGGTGCCTTCGGCGAGCAGGGCCGCGGCCATCAGTTTCAACACGCTGTTCTTGGCCCCGACCACGTCGACCACACCGGCCAGTCGCGCGCCACCACACACCCGGAAGTGCTCCGTCACCGAACCTCCTGTCGCCGTCGAACTCCCCCGGGATGCCCGCGGTGCATCGTAGGAGACCGGGCCCGCGCCGTACGCTCGGGTCATGGCCGTGCACCTCACGAAGATCTACACCCGCACCGGGGACGACGGGACCAGCGGGCTCGCCGACTTCTCCCGGGTGTCCAAGACCGATCCCCGGCTCGCCGCGTACGCGGACACGGAGGAAGCCAATGCCGCCCTTGGGGTCGCACTGGCGTTGGGGTCCGTGGCCGCGGATCTGTCGGCCGTGCTCGGTCGGATTCAGAACGATTTGTTCGACGTGGGTGCCGATTTGGCCACGCCCTCGGTGCCGGACCCGCGGTATCCGCCGTTGCGGATCACGCAGAGTTATATCGATCGGCTGGAGGGGTGGTGTGACGAGTTTCTGGTTGGACTGCCCACATTGGACTCGTTCATCCTGCCGGGTGGCACGCCCGCGGCCGCGCTGCTGCACGTGGCCCGGACCGTGACGCGACGGGCGGAGCGGAGCGCGTGGGCGCTGTGGGAGGCCGATGCCGAGCGCACCAACATCTTGGCGGCCAAATACCTGAACCGCCTGTCGGACCTGCTGTTCATCCTGGCGCGCCGGGCAAATCCGAGCGGCGACGTAAAGTGGAAGCCGGGCGGCTGACCGTCACCGGATGAGCCGGGCGCACGAATCAACGGTCCGTGGACTTCGGATGACCGGTGCCGGCGTGCGTGAGCCACAGCGTTCGCGTCCTGTCATCAATGGCGTACCAGATCCGCCCACCCGAGGTCACTTCGAACTGCCACTGCTCCATGGGCTGCCCCACAACGCTGACGGTGCCCAGCCGTCCTTTCAGCCGATGCTGCCTGCCGTCGACCCGACGCGGATCGGTCGTGATGGCGACCCAAGCTCGATCGATGGCCGCAAGCACCTGGCCGGCAAGTTCGTCCCATCCCTTCGCGGCCTGCCTGTCCACGGCGCGCACGGTCCATGGTTGGGGCCGAGGGATCTCGTCGCCTCGTTTGGTCATTCGGATTCGGGCGCCGGTCGTGGGATGTCCTCACCGGTGCCGTCGAACGGGCCACTGAGGCGGCGGGACAGGTCGGCGTCGGCCCATACTTCGGCGGTGGCACGCCATGCGATCGTCGTCTGGGCGAAGGGCAGGAGGGTGCCGGTGTCCGCGCCGGCAGACAGGTCCGCCAGCAGGTCGGCCACACACTGGGTACGTTCCTCGGCGGGGAGCCACCGCATCCAGGGGAACTCCTCGGTCAGTAACTCCGCCGCCAGCTCCGGATCACGCCGGGCGAGTGTCCGCAGCACATGCGCCGCAGCGACCATCGCGGAGAGGCCTGCGGAGAACCGGTCCGAACGGATCAGCACGAGGTTCTCGGCATCCCGGCGTTCCAGGACGACCGCCGCATGATCGAGCGCACCGAGCACCTCACTCGGCCCACGGAGGAACGCACTGTACGGATAGGTCCTGGTCGGCATGACACGATGATACCTGAACTAGTTCAGATTTGCTGGTCAGGATGGCCGGCGAGCGGTGAGGATGGTGCATGCGGGAGCGGTTGAGTACGCCTGATGGGCTCGTGTTGCGGGCCTGGGCGGAGCGGGACGTGCCGGCCTTGTTGGTGGCGTTCGCCTCGGCGGAGATGCGGATGCAGGTCAACGGGGCGTTGGACACCGCCGACGCGGCGTTGGGCTGGGTGCGGCTGCGGCAGGACGCCTGGGCGACCGGTACCGGCTACGTCTTCGCCGTGACCGATGCCGACGACGCCGTGCTCGGGT
>DASXXM010000462.1:0-12558 GCA_036503065.1 Pseudonocardiaceae bacterium
GTGGTGTCGTCGATGGCCGCCGTGGTGCACATCCCGGGCAACGCGCCCTACAACGCGGCCAAGGCCGGGGTCGAGGCGTTCGCCAACACGCTGCGGGCGGAAGTGCGGCACCTCGGGGTCGATGTCGGTGTGGCGCATCCCACCTGGATCGCCACGGACATGGTCAACAGCGCGGACGCGCACCCGGTGTTCGGCCCGCTGCGCAGGACGATGCCGACGGCGTTGGGCCGGACCTATCCGCTCTCGGTCGCGGTCGACGGGTTCGAGAAGGGCATCGTCCGCCGGTCGAGGACCATTCACATCCCGTCGTCGTTGCTGCTGGTCAAGCTGCTGCGGGCGCTGTTGCCGCCGGTCGTGGAGCGCGGCGCGCGCCGGATCGTGCCGAACGCGGACGCCGCCGCGCTGGCCGATGTCGAGCAGCGCGGGGCGGCAGCGTCCGCGCCGGTGGGGCCCGGTGGGGCGGCGGCCATGCGGGCACACGAGCAGGCGAGCTGATCGAATCGGTACGATTCACCCGGATGCCCTCCCCTTCTGCGGGACGGCAGCGGTCGCGTGTCTCGGCGCACCCGGTACGGTCTCCACGTGGGAGGGGACGTGGCCGAACCCAGTAGTGAGCAACCGCCCAGCGTCGAACAGACACTGGGCCACCTGCGTGCGATCGATGGCGGTGAGCGGGCCGAGCAGGCCGCGCCGATGACCCTGGAGGACCTGTACCGCACGCACCGCATGCGGCTGGTCCGGCTGGCACTGCTGCTGGTGGACGAGGTGTCCACGGCCGAGGACGTGGTGCAGGAGGCGTTCGCCGGCCTGCACCGCAACTGGGGCGGCCTTCGTGACTCGGCGGCGGCCATCGGCTACCTGCGTACCGCGGTGGTGAACGGGTCACGCAGCGTGTTGCGCAGGCGCAAGACCGCGCGGGACTACACGCCGCCGCACGCGCCCAACGCCCGTTCCGCGGAGAGCCTCGCCATGCTCACGGCCGAACACCAGGCCGTGGTCAGCGCGCTTTCCCAACTGCCGCCGCGTCAGCGCGAGGTCCTTGTGCTGCGGTATTACGGCAACCTGACCGAGGCGGAGATCGCCCAGGCGGCCAACATCTCCAAGGGCACGGTCAAGTCGACGGCCAGCCGGGCGCTGGAAGCTCTCCAGAAGATCATGGCGGGCACCACCCCCTGACCGGCCGAAAGCTGACCGCGATTGGCCCATTGGTATAGACCAGAGCGGTCGGTATGGCGCAAGATCTGTACCCGTGGCCAACCCCATCACGCTGCTCGCCGTCGACGTAGGCGGCACCGAGATCAAGGCCGCCCTGCTGAGCGCCGAATCCGGCACGCCGACGGGGCAGGCCGAACTGACCGTGCTGGCCCGTGCCCGGCGGACGACCCCGCGCGGCACGGATGGGACCGGCACGGCAAACGCCGTGGTCAGCGAGGTCGCGTCGTTGGCGGCCGAGTTCGGTGCGCGGTATCCGGTGGCGGCCGTCGGGGTGGTGGCGCCCGGCATCGTGCACGACGGCATCGGGGTCTATTCGGCGAATCTGGGGTGGCGCGACTTCCCGTTCCGGGCCGCGTTGGCGGCGGTGCTGAGCCAGCCCGTTGCGTTCGGTCACGACGTCGCGGCGGGCGGTCTGGCCGAACAGCGGATGGGCGCGGCCCGTGGTTACCAAGATGTTGTCGTCATGCCGATCGGCACCGGCATCGCGGGCGCGGTGATCATGGACGGCGCCCTGCGCACCGGCGGCGGTTACGCGGGTGAGATCGGTCACGTCGACGTCGGACACGGCCTACCCTGCGGTTGTGGCCTGACCGGCTGCATGGAGGCGATGGCCTCCTCGGCCGCGATCGCCCGCCGGTACGCCGAGAAAACCGGTCGGTCGGTACCGGGCGCCGCCGAGGTGCTGGCCGCGGTGGCCGAGGGTGACGCGGTGGCCGTCGAGGTGTGGCACGACGCGGTGGACGCGCTCGCCCGCGGTATCCGGGTGCTGGCGACGCTGCTGGGGCCCGAGGTGGTGGTGCTCGGCGGCGGGCTCGCGCTGGCCGGTGACGGACTGCTCGCGCCGGTGGCCGAGCGCTTGGCGGAACTGCTCACCTTCCAGCGCCGCCCGGAACTACGGCTGGCCGAACTGGGCGACGAAGCCGGGTGCCTTGGTGCGGGCCTGCTCGCGCTCGCGGAGATCGAGGGGGAATCATGACAACGACGTCGACGCCTACGGTGCTGCGGGGCGGCCGGATCGTCACACCCGACGGGGTGATCGAACAAGGCTGGCTCACTGTCCGTGACGGCATCATCGACCAGGTCGGCGCCGGACTGCCGGGGGTGAACGGCACCGGTCCCGCCGAACCCGGCGCGTACGTCGTCGATCTGGACGGCCGGTGGGTGCTGCCCGGTTTCGTGGACATCCACTGCCACGGCGGCGGTGGCGCCTCGTACACCGAGACGAACCCGGACCGCCTGGCCACCGCGGCCGCCGCCCACCGCAGACACGGCACCACGACCACGATGGCCAGCCTCGTCTCCAGTCCGATAGACAACCTGGTCAACCAGATCTCCGGCCTGTCGGACCTGGTGTCCGACGGCCAGTTCGCCGGCATCCACCTGGAGGGCCCGTTCATCTCCGCGGCCCGGTGCGGCGCCCACGATCCCGCCGTGCTGATCCCGCCGGACAAGGACTCGGTCACGGCGCTGTTGAAGGCCGGCAAGGGCGCCATCCGAATGGTCACCCTCGCACCGGAACTCGACGGTGCCCTGGACGCGGTCCGCAGGTTCGTGGACGCGGGCGTGATCGTCGCGATCGGCCACACCGACGCGACGCTGGCCCAGGTACTGCCCGCGGTCGACGCGGGCGCCACGGTGGCCACCCACCTGTTCAACGGCATGCGCCCGCTGCACCACCGCGAGCCCGGCCCGATCGGCGCCCTGCTGGACGACGAACGGGTGACGGTCGAACTGATCTGCGACCTGGTCCACCTGCACCCGACCGTGGTCCGGATGGCCGCCCGACACGCGGGCCAGCGCAGGACGGTGTTGGTAACCGACGCCATGGCCGCCGCTGGGGTGGGTGACGGCGTGTACCAGGTCGGCGCCCTGCGCGTCACGGTCCGTGACGGCGTGCCAACCCTGGACGGCGGCGGCGCGCTGGCCGCCAGCACCCTCACCCTGGACGCGGCCGTGCGGAACTTCGTGCAGACGTGCGGCATGACGATCGTCGACGCGGCAGCCGCGGTCTCCGCCCGCCCGGCGCAACTGCTGGGCCAACAGGGCCGAATCGGCACCATCGCCCCCGGCGCGGTGGCCGACCTGGTGTTGCTGAACGAGGCACTGCACACCACCCAGGTGATGCACGACGGCATCTGGGTCGAATAACTCCCGTCTGACCTGTCGCCCGATGGACAATCCACCCATGAGCGACTACACCCTGCCCCGGTCCACGGGGGTGCGGACCGAGCAGGAGCGCCTTGCGCTGATCCAGGGTTACCAGGACCCGCACACGATCCGGCACCTCACCGGCGTCGGCGTGGCGTCGGGCTGGCGGTGCCTGGACGCCGGCGCGGGTGCCGGCTCCATCACCCGCTGGCTGTGCGACCGGGTGGGCGCGTCCGGCTCGGTCCTGGCGACGGATCTGGACACGGAGTTGTTGGACCGGATCGAGGCCCCGAACCTCACGGTCCAACGACACGACATCCGTACCGATCCACTGCCGGACGACCGGTTCGATCTGGTCCACACCCGACTGGTGCTGCTGCACGTACCGGAACGTGCGGCAGTGTTGGACCGGCTCGTCCGCACCGCTCGCCCCGGCGGCCGAATCGTGGTCGGCGACATCGACTTCACCACCATCCGCCTTGCCCACCACGATCCGATCTTCGAACGTTTCACCAAGATCTTCGATACCGCCGTCCGCCAGGCAGGCTGGGATCCCGCCTGCGGCCCCCAACTCCCGTCGATGCTGGAGCGCCAGGGCCTGACCGGGGTGGCGGCGGAGATGGTGCGCAACTACCAACGCGGCAGGTCGGCCGCGCCGGCCATCCTGGCCATGACCTATCAACGCCTACGCCCGCTGGTGATCGATTGCGGCGTCACACCGGACGAGTTCGATCACGTCCAGGCACTGCTGTCCGATCCGGCGGTCGCCATCGACGGCCCGGCGCTGTGGGCGGCGTGGGGCACCCGACCCGTGGCACAGTTGGGTTGAGCAACCAAGGGGGAACCATGACGGAGCTGGTGCTGTTTCATTCGGTCCTGGGCCTACGACCCGCGGTTTCATCGTGGGCGGAACGCCTACGCGGGGCAGGCCACATTGTCCACGTACCGGATCTGTACGGCGGCGAGGTGTTCGACAGCTACCAGGACGGCGACGACTTCGTACAGTCGTTCGGCGGCTACCCGGAACTACTGAGACGCACCGAGGCGGCAGTGGCCGACCTGCGCAAAGACCTCGTCTACGCGGGCTTCTCCAACGGCGCGGGCGGCGCGACGTACCTGTGCACAACGCGACCAGGAGCCCGCGGCGCCCTACTGATGCACGGAATGCTGCCGCTGTCGGTGATCGAGCAGGTGACCGGCGAGCCGGCGGCCTGGCCCGACTCGGTCCCGACGCAGTTGCACTACGGCCGAGACGACCCGTTCCGCCCCGAATCCGGCGTGGTCAGCTTCAGCGGCGACGTCACCAGCGCGGGCGCCCCGTTCGAATACTTCGAGTACCCGGTGGCCGGCCACCTCTTCGGTGACCCCGACCTATCCGACGAGTACGACGAGGCAGCCGCCGAACTGATGTTCGCCCGAGCCCTGGACTTCCTGGCCCGCCCCGGCATCGCCGAGTGAACCAACTCTCGAGTCACGGCCGGCGGCGGGCTGGGTTACCGTCAGTGGTGTGACCGAACCGCCCGACCCGGAGCGGCTGCTCGCCGAGGCGTTGCGCGCGCAGGCCGTGCGGGCGCCCGTGCAGTCGACCGGGCCCGTCACGCCGGATCCGCCGCTCGAGCTGCTGTCCGGCACCGACTACCTGCTGTCCGGCCGAGTGTCGGACACCGTCGGCCTGCCGACCGGCCCGGTCGCGGCGCCCACCACCACCCGGCTGCCGGTCGCGCCGCGCCAGGTGTCGGCGTGGTGGATCGTGTTGCTGGCCGTGCTGCTCGGTCTGGCGGCGGGGGCCGTGGTGGGTCTGCTCAGCATCGTCTGACCGGGCGGCCACTCTCAGGCAACGCCAAGACGTGCCCCTGTACCGTGGTCGCCGTGATGTCGCACGCGCTTACCACCACTGTCGCGCTCGGTCCGCAGTGGCTGGATCCGAACTACCTGGTGAGTTCCCTTGGCGGCCTGGTGGTGCCGATCGTCGCGCTCATCATCTTCGCCGAATGCGGGATTCTGATCGGGTTCTTCCTGCCCGGCGACTCGTTGCTCTTTCCGCTCGGGCTGTTCATCGCGCACGGCAGTGTGCAGACGCCGCTGTGGATCGCGTGTCTGGTGATGAGCGCGTGCGCGATTCTCGGCAACATCGTTGGCTACTTCATCGGCTACGCGGCCGGGCCGAAACTGTTCAACAAGCCCGATTCCAAGCTGTTCCGCCGTGAGTACGTGGACCGCACGCACATGTTCTTCGAGCGCTACGGCAACCGGGCGATCTTCCTGGCCCGGTTTGTCCCGATCATCCGCACGTTCATCACGGCCGTGGCCGGGGTCGGCCGGATGGAACGCGGCCGCTACTTCAGCATCAGTGCGATCAGCGGTGTGGTGTGGGCGTCCGCCGTGCTGGTCGCCGGCTATTTCCTCGGCCAGATCACGTTCGTCAGCAAGAACATCGACCTGATCCTGGTGCTGATCGTGGTGATCTCGATCATCCCGATGGTGATCGAGTGGGCCCGCCACCGCCGTGAGCGCAGGGCCGAGCTATACCGCTGACATCGCGAACATCGAGCCGGGATTGAACAGGTTCGACGGATCCAGGGCCGCCTTCAGCGTCCGGTGCACGCGCATGCCGACCGGGCCGATCTCGGTGGCCAGCCACTCCTGTTTGATCCTGCCGATGCCGTGTTCACCGGTGACCGTGCCGCCAAGGCGCAGGCCCACCGCGAGGATCTCGTCGAATGCCCGCCTGGCGCGCGCGGACTCGTCCGGTGACGTCGGGTCGTAGACGATCGTCGGGTGCATGTTCCCGTCGCCGGCATGCCCGACCACGGCGATCATCAGGCCGACGGACGAGCTGATCCGTTCGCAGCCGGCGATCAGCTCGGCGATTCTGGTGCGTGGCACGCACACGTCGTCGGTGAGCCACGTGCCGTACATCTCCAACGCCACCAGCACCACTCGCCTGGCCTGCAACAACATCCGGCCCTCGGCCAGGTCGTCGGTCACGTACGTCATGGTGGCGCCGGCATCGGCGCAGATCCGCTCGATCGCGGTCAGTTCGCGCGCCGCGACCTCGCCGCCCGCGTCGGACTGGCACAGCAGCAGCGCCTTGCAGCCGCCCGCCGGCCCGACCTCGGTCTTCAGGTACGCCTCGGACGCCTTGATCGAGTTGGCGTCCATGATCTCCATCAACGACGGGACGAGACCCTCGCGCACCACCCGGCTGACCGCGTCGCCCGCGTCCTCGGTGTCGTCGAACGCGGCGACCAGCGTGGACGGCGCCTGCGGCAGCGGGCGCAGCGCCAGGGTGGCCGACGTGATCACGCCGAGCGTGCCCTCGCTGCCGATGAACAGCTTCGTCAGGTCGTAGCCCGCGACGCCCTTCACGGTCCGCCTGCCGGTGCGCAGCAGTTCCCCGTCGGCCAGCACCACGTCGAGGCCGAGCACCGAATCGGTGGTGACGCCGTACTTCACGCAGCACAGCCCGCCCGCGTTGGTGGACAGGTTGCCGCCGATCGTGCACCAGTCGTAGCTGGACGGGTCCGGCGGATAGAACAGGCCGTGCTTCTCAACGGCGGTACGGAAATCCAGGTTGACAACGCCCGGCTGCACCACAGCCAGCCGATTGTCCGGGTCGATCTCCAGGATCTCGTTCATCCTGGTCATCGTGAGCACCACACACCCGTCGACGGCGTTCGCCGCGCCGGTCAGGCCGCTGCCCGCGCCGCGCGGCACGATCGGCACGTGCGCCGCCGCGCAGGCCCGCACCACGGTCTGGACATCGCCGCGGTCCGCAGGCAGCACCACGGCCAGCGGGCGGCCGTTCGCGGCCAGCGGCATCATGTCCCTGCTGTAGCTGACGGTCACGTCGGGATCGGTGATCACCGCCGCCGCACCCAACTCCGCGCGCAAACGTTCGACCAGTGCAGTCATTGCACCGACGCTAGTCCGCGTTCATGCGGGACGCGAGCAGCTCCGCGATGTGTAGCGCGGACCGGCCGGCCAGGTGATCGAGCTGGGTGCGGCAGGAGAATCCGTCGGCCAGCAGTGTCACGTCCTGGCCCGCCGCGCGCACGGCCGGCAGCAACCTGGTCTCGGCCACCGCGACCGACACGTCGTAGTGCCCGCGCTCGACGCCGAAGTTGCCGGCCAGGCCACAGCAGCCGCCGACCGACGTGACTTCGGCACCAGCCCTGGTCAGCAGGTCCCGGTCGGCCTGCCAGCCGAGCACGGCGTGCTGGTGGCAGTGCGGCTGTGCCAGTACCCGCACGCCGTCAAGGGACGGCGGTGTCCACACCGGACCGAGCAGTTCGGCCAGCGTGCGGACGTCCGGCCGCACGCCGAGGAGTTTGGGTGCCTCGTCACGGAACACGGCCGTGCACGACGGTTCGAGGCCGACCACCGGCAGTCCCGGTGGCAACGCGGCCACGCTGCGGGCCAGTACCTTCCTGGCGTGGTCGAGCTGACCGGTGGAGATCCAGGTCAGACCGCAACACAACGGCCGTTGCGGGATGGTCACGGCGAAGCCGGCACTGCCGAGCACCCGGACGGCCGCGATGCCCACCTGCGGCGTGAACAGGTCGGTGAACGTGTCCACCCACAGCAGCACGGGATCGCCGGTCATCGCCGGTTGCGCGGTGAACCAGGACCGAAACGTGCGGGCGGCCAGCCGAGGCAGTTGTCGCCGTGGGTCGACGCCGGCCAGCCGCCTGCCGGCCGGCAGCACCGCGTTGGCAAGGCGCGGCGCGCGGGCGGCCAGTCGTGCCCAGGTGGGCAGCCAGCCAAGGGCGTAGTGGGAGACGGGACGCGGGCGATGGCGGTAGGCCTGGTGGAGGACTTCTGCCTTGTAGGTGGCCATGTCCACGCCGGTCGGGCAGTCGCTCGCGCAGCCCTTGCAGGACAGGCAGAGATCGAGCGACTCGCGTACCTCCGGCGATCGCCAGCTGTGCACGAGGCGGCCGTTGGCCAGTTCCTGGAGCACCCTGGCCCGGCCGCGGGTGCTGTCCTTCTCGTCGCGGGTGGCCAGGAACGACGGGCACATCACGGCCGCGGGCGCGTCCGCCCGGCAGCGGCCCATGCCGGTGCAGCGGTGCACGGCGTCGGTGAAGTCCTCCGCATGGCGGAAACCCAGGTCGACCAACGGCCTGGCAGCTGGCATGCGCAGGTCCGCGTCCAACGGGCGAGGCCGGACCAGCACGCCCGGATTCAGCACGTCGTCCGGATCGAACACGGCCTTGACAGCTTCGAACGCCCGTAGCACGGCGGGCGAGTACATCAGCGGCAACAGCGCGCTGCGCGCCCGGCCGTCGCCGTGTTCGCCGGACAGCGAGCCGCCGTAGGACGCGACAAGCCGAGCCGCGTCGGTCAGGAACTCGCGGAACACGGCCACGCCATCGGGACTGCGCAACGGAAACGTGATCCGGACATGCAGGCAGCCGTCCCCGAAGTGGCCGTACGGGACGCCCCCGAGGCCACGATCGGCCAGCAGCGCCTCGAACTCCCGCAGGTAGGCGCCGAGCTGCTCGGGCGGCACCGCGGCGTCCTCCCAGCCGGCGTGCGCGCCCTGCCGGCCTGCGGCCCCGGCACCGTCCTCGCGAATCCGCCACAGCGCGGCCGTCTCGGCCGGATCCGTGACCACCCGGTGGGCCAGCGTGCCCGCTGCGCCGATCAGCTCGGTCGCGGACCCGGCCGTCTCGGCGAACAGCCAGCCGGTGCCGGCCGGCAGGTCCGGCGCCGGGCGGACCGGGGAGACCAGCCGCGCGTCCATGCCCTCCAACGTGATCGGCCGCAACGGCAGTAACGCCGGAACGGCGTCGGCGGCCGCGGCCATGTCGGGATAGCCCAGCACCACCAGGACCGTGTTGGCCGGCGGTCGGACCAGGTCGACCGTGGCGCGCAGCACGACGCCGAGCGTGCCCTCGGACCCGACGAGTGCCGCCGGCAGGCGGAAACCGTTCTTCGGCAACAGGTGTTCCAGCGAGTAGCCCGACACCTGCCGCCCGAACCGGCCCAGTTCGGTGCGGATCACCGCCAGGTTCGCGGTCACCACGTCACGCAGCCGGGCGATGGTCGACGGGCCCAGTCGTTCGCCGGTGCCGGTGAGCAGGTCCAGCTCGCGCACGTTGTCCGCGGTGCGGCCGTAGGTCAGTGCGCGGGTGCCGCAGGCGTTGTTGCCGATCATGCCGCCGAGCGTGCAGCGGCTGTGCGATGACGGGTCCGGCCCGAACCGCAGGCCGTGCCGCCCTGCCGCGCGTTGCAGGTCGTCCAGTACGACGCCGGGCTGCACCACGGCCGTCGCGGCCGCCGGGTCGATGTGCTCGATCTTGTTGAGGTGGCGGGAGAAGTCCAGCACCACGCCGGTGCCGACGGCGTTCCCGGCGATCGACGTGCCGCCGCCGCGCGCGGTCAGCGGCACGCCGAGCGACCGGCACACCGCGAGCGTCGCCTCGACCTCGTCGGTGGATCGAGGGAACACCACGGCCGCCGGCACCACCCGGTAAAGCGAGGCGTCCGTGCTGTACTCGGCCCGCCGCCGGGTCGAGGCGTCCACTTCGGACACACCGGCCGCGCGCAGTGCCGCCGCGAGCTCGCTCATGACGCAAGACAAGCACACGAACCGGCCGGCCGCCCCGATGTCGGCCGGCCGGTTCGCGGGCTGATCAGCCGGCCGCCTTCGCCAGCGCCGGCACGAACGTGGCCGGATCGACGGTGCCCCAGCCGGACGCGATGTCGAAGCCGGGTGCCGCGGTGAAGCCCGGCACGCCGGCGATGGTGTCGCCGCCCGTGGTGACGTCGACGATCCCGGCCTTGGTTCCCTTGGGGCCCATCCGGTACAGGATCGGGTTCAGGAAGCCCAGCGGGCCGCCGTGCAACTGGGTGGCCATGGCCAGCACGCCCGCGAACAGCGGCGCCGACTGGGAGGTGCCGTCGATGCCCAGCATCGTGATGTCCGGCAGCGACCGCCGGGTGCTCTGCGTGCTGCCGGCGACGCCGTTCTGCCAGGACGGGCGGGGGTAGGTCTTGGAAAGGCCCGCGCCGGACGCAGGCCACAGCGTGTCCGGCGAGATCCGGTGGTTGGTCGCGTCCAGGTGCAGCACGGTGCCGCCGGCCGCGGTCACGAACGGGCTGGACGCCGGCCAGCTCACCACGCGGAACGGGAACACGTCGCCGCACTGGGTGAACGAGAACAGGGTGTTGCCGGTGGCGCCGCAGTCACCGGAGGAGGCGACGACCGGGATGCCGGCCTTCTTGGCGTCCTTGAACGCGAAGTCCAGCGTGGCGGGGTCGGACAGCTTCGGGAAGTCGTCCTCCGACGTGCCGAACGACAGCGACATGGCATCCGCGAGATGGTGCTGGGCGATGAAGTCGATGGCCTCCATCATCTCGGGGAGCCCGGTGAAGCCCTGGGTCTCGTTGACCGGGGTCGCGGCGATCACGATCTGCGCCTGCGGCGCCATCGAGTGGATCATCACGATGTCCAGGTCGGTCTCGCCGATCCAGGACGTGCACTGGATCTGCGCGTCCAGTGCCGGGGTGCAGGTCGGGATCGGGCCTGCCGGGCTGATCACGGAGAGCTGGCCCGGCGGCAGGCCGTGCTGGAGGCTGTAGGCGTTGAGCACGGCGGCCGCGTTCGGGTCGCCGAACGACTCGACGACGGCGATCGTGGTGCCGGCGCCGGTGATGCCCTGGTTCCACAGGGCCTGCACGCCGTAGGCGGTCGTCACCGACGGCAGCGTGGCGGTGGCCGCGTCGATCGCGGCGACCCGGGCGGCCACGGTCGGCGCGGTACCGACCCGGTGTGCGGCGGCGCCGAAGTGCGGCCGGATGACGGCGGCCTTCGGCGCGACGGTCGTGGCACTCGCGGGTGCCACCGCGGTGACACCCAGCAGCGCCAGCGCTGCGGTCGTGCCGATGAGCGCGGCGCGGCGCGCCCAGCGGCGCGCGGTAGGACGGGTTCTGGACACGCGGCCTCCAGTTTGGCGAAAGTGATCTACCCCACCGCCTGTCAACACTAGGAACACGGACCGCGTTCAGCCACCTACGAACGGTGGTTCTCGGTGCGTGCGGTTGATGAGCGTCACACCGAAACTCCGTTGCGGGAATACCCCACCCAAGTACATGCTTGTACTCGGCAACTACTTGTATGCGGAAACCAAGCAGAGGAGTGGGCGTGACAGAAACTCAGTCGACAGCAGCGCCCGTTGCCAGCCACGATCAACACCGGGACGCCGAGGCAGTCGTCAGCCAGATCATCCGGTTCTTCCGGCTGACCAAGCGTGCCAGCGCGAAGTTCCAGGCGCAGCACCGGGACGGCGTCGAGCAGGCCGCGTACTTCCTGCTCGCGTGCCTGGTCACCGAGGGCCCGCAGCGGACGACGACGCTCGCCGAGACGGTCCATTCGGACACGTCCACGGTGAGCCGGCAGGTCGGCGCGCTGGTACGGCACGGACTGGTCGAACGACAGGCCGATCCGGCCGACGGCCGGGCCTGCCTGCTTGCCGCGACGCCACTGGGCCGCAAGACCTTCGACCACCAGCATCAGGCGCGCACCGCGCAGATCGCCGACGTGCTGCGGCACTGGACGTCAGAGGACCTCCATACAGTCGCGGCACTGCTGGAACGGCTGAACACGGATTTCGAGAAGTTCGACGAGACGCACACCGGCGCCACAAGCGCCTTCGCACCAAAGGGGGGAACCCAATGACCACCAGGGACACAGTCGAGGCGCCGGGCAATGCAGTGCAGGCGCCGACGCGGTCCGGCGCGTCGGAAGCGGGGGGCCTGACCCACCGGCAGATCATGACCATCCTGGCCGGCCTGATGATGGGGATGTTCCTGGCCGCACTGGACCAGACCATCGTCGGCACCGCGATGCCGAAGATCGCGAACGACCTGCACGGCCTGAGCATCCAGGCCTGGGTCACCACCGCCTACCTGATCACGTCCACGATCACCACGCCGCTGTTCGGCAAGCTGTCGGACATCTACGGCCGCAAGCCGTTCTACCTGACGGCGATCTCGATCTTCATCGTCGGTTCGGCGGCATCGTCGTTCGCCACCTCGATGTACGAGCTGGCCGCGTTCCGTGCCTTCCAGGGCCTTGGCGCCGGTGGCCTGATGTCGTTGGCGTTCACCATCATCGGCGACATCGTGCCGCCGCGTCAGCGGGCCAAGTACCAGGGCTACTTCGTCGCGGTGTTCGGCACGTCCAGC
>DASXXM010000463.1:0-6000 GCA_036503065.1 Pseudonocardiaceae bacterium
CGCGCGCTGTACCGGCACGGCCTGCGGACCGCACTGATCCCGATGGCCACGCTGTTCGCGTACGGCTTCGGCACGCTGATCGTGGGCGGCCCGTTCACCGAGCACATCTTCGACTGGCACGGCATGGGTGAGTGGCTGATCACCGGCATCGGCTCCCAGGACGCCAACCTGACCACCACGGTCACCCTGTTCGTCGCGGTGTGCGTGCTGCTGTCGGGCCTGCTGGCCGATCTCGCCTACGCCGCCCTCGACCCGCGAGTCAGGATCTAGCCGATGTCGATCATCCTGCGGGACGACGCGTCCGCCCACCCGCCCGATTCCGCGCCGACTCCCCGGTCGAGCCGGGGCAGGTTGGTGCTGCGGCGCTTCCGCCGCAACCGACTGGCCCTGTTCGGGGTTCTGATCATCGTGTTGCTGTACGCCGCCGCGTTCACCTACACCTGGTACTGGCCGTGGAGCTACCAGGTGTCGGACCCGAACGCGTACCTGTCGCCGCCCGTTGCCGCCCACGTGTTCGGCACCGACAAGGACGGCTTCGACATGTACGCGGAGGTCATGCGCGGCCTCCAGAAGTCACTGACGATCGGCCTGCTGGTGGCCGTGCTGTCCACCGGCACGGCCGCGCTGGTCGGCTCGGTGGCCGGCTACTTCCGCGGCATCAGCGACCGTGCGCTGATGTGGCTGGTGGACCTGCTGTTGACGCTGCCCAACTTTCTCATCATCGCGGTGCTCAGCCCGGCGTTCCGCGGCCGCACGTGGCTGCTGTTCGTGCTGCTGCTGGCCGCGTTCAGCTGGATGATCACCGCGCGGATCGTGCGCGGCATGACGTTGTCGTTGAAGGAACAGGACTTCGTCCGCGCCGCCCGGCTGATGGGGGTGCCGCCGCTGCGGGTGATCACCAGGCACATCCTGCCGCAGATGTCGTCGCTGCTGATCGCGGACGCGACGATCAACGTGGGCAGCGCCATCCTCACCGAGACGTCGTTGAGCTACTTCGGTTTCGGCGTGCAGCCGCCGGACGTGTCGCTGGGCACGCTGATCGCCGCCGGCACCACGTCGGCGGTGACGTTCCCGTGGCTCTTCTTCATCCCCGGCGGCCTGCTGGTGCTCACGGTGCTCGCCGTGAACCTGGCAGGCGACGGCCTGCGCGACGCGCTGGACCCGAACTCGGGCCGTGGCAGGCGGCGGCAGCTGCGGGCGTTCCGGAAGACGTTGCGGGCATGACCGGGTCCGGGCGGGTGACGGCCCAGGCGCGGGAGCGGGACGTCGACAGCGGGCCGCTGCTGTCGGTGCGGGACCTGCACGTCACGTTTCCCAGTGAGGCCGGGCCGGTCCGTGCCGTGCGCGGGGTGGACTGGGAGCTGCGGCCGGGCGAGGTGCTGGGCATCGTCGGGGAGTCCGGGTCCGGGAAGTCCGTGTCGTCGCTGGCGATCATGGGGCTGCTGCCGGATCGGGCGCACGTGTCCGGCTCGATCCGGTTGCGGGACCGGGAGCTGATCGGGCTGTCCGACCGGGAGATGTCGGCCATCCGGGGCAGGCGGATCGCGATCGTGTTCCAGGATCCGATGTCCGCGCTCACCCCGGTCTACACCGTTGGCGACCAGGTGGCCGAGGCGGTGCGCGCGCACGACCGGCGGATCGGCAGGGCCGGTGCGGCTCGTCGGGCCGTGGAACTGCTGGATCTGGTGGGCATTCCGAATCCGGCCGCCGCGGCGCGGGCGTTTCCGCACGAGTTCTCCGGTGGCATGCGGCAGCGGGTGGTGATCGCCATCGCGATCGCCAGTGATCCGGATCTGATCATCGCGGACGAGCCGACCACCGCGCTGGACGTCACCGTGCAGGCCCAGGTGCTGGACGTGCTCGCCACCGCGCGCGAGGTGACCGGCGCCGGCATCGTGTTGATCACGCACGATCTCGGTGTCGTCGCCGGGTTCGCCGACAGGCTGTTGGTGATGTATGCCGGGCGGGTCGTGGAGAGTGGCGACGTCGACACCGTTTATCACCGGCCGCGGATGCCGTACACGCTCGGGCTGCTCGGCGCGATTCCGCGGGTCGGCGAGCGCGGGCGGCCGCTGGTGCCGATCACCGGGCGGCCGCCGTCGCTGGTGGACCTGCCGCCGGGCTGTCCGTTCGCACCGCGCTGTCCGGTGGCGATCGACGCCTGCCGGACCGAGGAACCACCGCTGTCGCCGGTGCCGGGTGACGGCCACGACGCGGCCTGCATCCGGGTGGCGGAGCTGGTGCCCGCCGGCAGTACCGAGTCCACTGTGGACCTGGCCGCCCGGATCTACCACCACGACACCGAACCGGTGGCAGCGCCCGCACCGGCCCGGCATCGCAGGCGGGAAGCGGTGCTGGAGGTCGTCGACCTGGTCAAGCACTACCCCGTCACCAAGGGCGCGATCTTCCGCCGCACGGTCGGCACGGTGCACGCGGTCGACGGGATCAGCTTCGACATCGCCGAGCACGAAACCCTCGGCCTGGTGGGCGAATCCGGCTGCGGCAAGACCACGACGCTGATGCAGATCCTGGAACTGGCGCCGCCGCAGGCCGGCCGGGTCCGGCTGTTCGGGCAGAACGTGGCGACCGCCAACAAGGCCGACCGCCGCAGGCTGCGCAGGGACATCCAGGTGGTGTTCCAGGATCCGGTCGCGTCGCTGGACCCGCGCATGCCGATCAGCGACATCATCGCCGAACCGTTGCGCCTGTACGGGATGCCGGCCGACCGGGCCAGGGCCAGGGTGGCCGAACTGCTGCGCCTCGTCGACATGAGTCCGGAGCACGCGAGCCGCTATCCGGCCGAGTTCTCCGGCGGCCAGCGGCAGCGCGTCGGCATCGCCAGGGCGTTGGCGCTGGAGCCCAAGCTCGTCGTGCTGGACGAGCCGGTGTCCGCGCTCGACGTGTCGGTTCAGGCCGGTGTGTTGAACCTGCTGGCCGACCTGCGGGCGCGGCTGGGCCTGTCGTACCTGTTCGTGTCGCACGACCTGTCGGTGATCCAGCACGTCGCGGACCGCGTCGCCGTGATGTACCTGGGCCGGATCGTGGAGATCGGCCCGGCCGACGAGGTGCTCACCGCGCCAGGGCATCCCTATACCAGGGCATTGCTGTCGGCGGTGCCGATTCCCGATCCGGTCGTGGAACGACGACGCGAGCGGATCGTGCTGGTCGGCGACCGACCGGACCCGACGAACCCACCGGCGGGCTGTCGTTTCCACACCCGGTGCTTCGTGTTCGCCGGCCTGGACGAACGTGGCAGAAAGCCCTGTCTCGAAATCGATCCAGCGCTCACCCCGCGAGCGGCTGCCGACCACCGGATCGCCTGCCACTACCCGCAGGTCAGAGGGGCGGATTGACGCTCATCACACTATTCGTGAATTCCGTCATCTGGGAACGGTTTCGACTGTTACAGCCGCTCCATACGCTGAACAAACGGTTGAAGGACAGGAGGGACCACACGGTGAATCGGGGAAGCACAGCGTTGCTGGGGGTCGCACTGGCGGGCGTGGTCACACTGGCCGCGTGCGGTACGAGCGGTTCGAGCGCGCCGAATCTGCACAACGTCCAACAGTTGGCCGGCAAGCGGTCCGACATCAACCCGAAGGACCCGTCGACCCTGGTGGACGGCAACTTCGTCTGGCCGCTGGACACCTGGCTGCCGAACTGGAACGGCAACGAGGTCGACGGCAACGACGAGAACGACGTCCCGGTCTACAGCGCGATCGAGCCGGAGCTGTTCACCATCGAGTCGGACGGCACCACGCAGCCCAACCCGGACTACCTGAGCTCGGCGAAGGTGACCTCGGCCAACCCGCAGGTCGTCACGCTCGACTTCAACCCCAAGGCGCACTGGACCGACGGCAGCCCGCTGTCCTGGCAGGACATCAAGGCGCAGTGGCAGGCGCTCAACGGCAGCAACCCCGACTTCCAGGCGGTCACCAACCAGGGCTACGTGGACATCTCCTCGGTGACGCAGGGCGCGACGCCCAACGAGGTGGTCATCACGTTCAGCAAGCAGTTCGCGGAATGGCAGAGCCTGTTCACCCGCCTTTCCCCGCTCTACCCGCGCTCGGTGAACGCCACGCCGGCGTCGTTCAACACGTCGCTCGCCCAAGGCCCGCCGCTGGTCGGCGCGGGCCCGTTCAAGGTGCAGTCGTTCGACAAGAACAAGAACACCATCGTGATGGTGCGCAACCCCGACTGGTGGGGCACGAAACCGGTCCTGTCCAAGCTGGTCTTCCAGGTGGTGGCCAGGGACAACCGGGCCGACGCGATCGGCAACAACGAGATCACCTGGACCCCGCTGTTCGCCAGCGCCGACCTGTACCGCCAGGCGCAGCAGATGCCGAACGTGGTGATCCGTGAGGCGGTCGCGGCCAACTTCAACGACGTGTGGTTCAACGGCAGGCCGGGCGCGCTGTTCTCGGACGTGAAGCTGCGCGCCGCCGTCGCCAGGGGCATCAACGCCAACGCGATCACCAAGGCCGCCATCGGCACCATCGAGCCGAATCCGGTCCCGATCGGCGACCACCTCTACACGCCCGGCACCAAGTACCACATGGACCACACCGGCCTGCTGTCCTACGACCCGGCCGAGGCCAAGAAGGAACTCGCCGCCGACGGCTGGCAGCAGGCGGCCGGCCAGCCTTACCGCACCAAGAACGGCAAGGAACTGGACGCGTCCATTCTGGACTCGACCAGCGACGACCAGGTCGGCCTGCAGGAGAACAAGCTGCTGATCGGCCAGTTGGCCGCGATCGGCGTCAAGGCCACCGTGAACGCCGTGCCGGACGCGCAGACCAGCGAGCTGACCGACAAGGGCGAGTGGGACATCCAGAGCAACGGCTGGCTGGTCTCCCCGTTCCCGGTGAGCCGCACGTCGTCGCACTACGTGCTGAACCCCAACGCCATGGCCTCGAACTACGAGCAGATCGGCACCAGCACCATCAACGCCCTTTACCAGCAGGCGAACACCACGCTGGACCCGGTGGCGCGGGCCAACCTGGGCAACCAGATCGACACGCTGCTGTGGCAGGAGGCCGTGGACGTGCCGCTGTTCCAGTCACCCGGCGTGGCCGTGGTGAGCAAGAAGGTGGCCAACTTCGGCGCCTTCGGCTTCGGCGACGTCAACTACACCAGGATCGGCTTCATCAAGTAGTGACACAGCAAGTGGTGCCACGCATCGCCGCCCGGCCGGTTCGGCATATCGCGCTGGCCACGGTGTTGGTGCTGGCGGTCGGCACGGTGATCGGTGGTGTGTCGCTGGCCTCGTATCGCGAGGCCGACGGCATCCTCCGGGTGTTGACCGCCCGCGCCACCGGCACCGTCGTCGGCGAGTCGACCGGCGGTGCCGTGGTGCGCTGGGCCGGGCCGTCGTTCACGGTGGCGATGAGCGGCAGCGTGCCGCCGACCGGCACCAGAACACAGATCGCCTACGACCCGGCCGATCCGGCGACCGCGATCATCCCGGGCGCGGCCGTGCTGACCGACGCGGACCGGTCTCGGGACGGCGTGCTGTTCGCCGGGTTTCTGCTGGTACTGGTCCTGCTGGTGGACGGCTGGCTGTTGTTGAGCCGCCTGCGGGCCGCGCGGCGGCCGGGCTACGACCTGGTGGTCCGGCGCGTCACCATGCGGCGTGGGCTGATGGCCAGGACGTGGCTGGAAACCGAGGACTCCCGGTGGATCCCGGTCTATTTCGACCCGGCCGTCGTGACACTCCCGGCGCCGACAAGTGTCCTGGCCCACGGCGATCGCCTGATCGCGGTGGAACTGCCGGGGCTGATGCTGTACCCGTCCGGCCGGGCCAGACGGGTCGAACCGCCGGGCCGCCGCACGGACAGCCCGACAGCACCGGACGCCCACACGGCCGCCAGGGCAACGGCGGTCGGTCGGTGGCGCCATCAGTT
This sequence comes from Pseudonocardiaceae bacterium, assembly GCA_036503065.1. Lineage (GTDB taxonomy): Bacteria > Actinomycetota > Actinomycetes > Mycobacteriales > Pseudonocardiaceae > DATEPR01. The sequence continues at coordinate 5,904 of DASXXM010000463.1, forward strand.
GCGGATCGACGCGGCGCTGCTGGTGCCGGCTCCGCTGCTCGGCATCCTGTGGGCCTACCTGGACGACGGTGGCCTGCTCGGCTGGCTCGGTGCGACC
>DASXXM010000464.1:0-1799 GCA_036503065.1 Pseudonocardiaceae bacterium
GTTCTGCCGGATCGACGACAGGGAGATCCGAACCAGGGAACCGGTGATGCGACCGGACGCCCTGATCGTGCAGGACCCCACGCTGCTACACCAGGTGAGCGTCTTCGAGGGCCTGTCAGCCCAGGGCTACCTGCTGATCAACTCGGCGCACGGATTCGACCGACTGGGCCTCGGCGAGTTCGTCGCCGGCCTGCGGCGCGACCGGATGCTCGTGGTACCAGCCAGCCGATTCGCCATGACGCGACTGGGCCGGACGGTGCCCAACGCCGCACTGCTGGGCGGCTTCGCCGCGATCAGCGGCGTGGTCTCGCTGGTCTCGGTGATCGCGGCGATCCGCGAGCGGTTCACCGGTGCGGTCGCGGACGGCAACGCCGCCGCGGCACACGACGCGTTCGAGTTCGTCCAGGCCGAAATGAGGGAGCTGGCCGATGTTGCGACAGATTGAGGGATCGCGAGCGGTCGCCGAGACGGTCGCGCTATGCCGGCCGGAGGTGATCTGCGCCTACCCGATTTCCCCGCAGACCCACATCGTCGAGGCGCTGTCTGGTTTGGTGAAGGCCGCCACGCTCGCGCCGTGCGAGTTCGTGAACGTGGAGTCGGAGTTCGCGGCGATGTCGGTCGCGATCGGTGCCTCGGCAGCCGGGGCCCGCGCGTACACCGCGACCGCGAGCCAGGGCCTGCTCTACATGACCGAGGCGGTCTACAACGCGGCCGGGCTGGGCCTGCCGATCGTGATGACGGTCGCCAACCGGGCGATCGGCGCGCCGATCAACATCTGGAACGACCACAGCGACGCGATGTCGCAGCGCGACTGCGGCTGGATCCAGCTCTACGCCCGCACCAACCAGGAAGCCGCCGACCTGCACATCCAGGCGTTCCGGATCGCCGAGGAACTCTCGCTGCCGGTGATGGTGTGCATGGACGGCTTCGTGCTCACGCACGCTGTCGAGCGGGTCGACCTGCCCACCCAGGCACAGGTGGACGCGTTCCTGCCCGGCTACCAGCCGCGCCAGGTGCTTGATCCGGCCGATCCGGTGTCCATCGGCGCGATGGTCGGCCCGGAGGCGTTCACCGAGGTCCGCTATCTCGCGCACGAAAAGCAGATGCAGGCTCTGGAGTTGATCCCGGCCGTGTCCGCCGAGTTCGCGCAAGTCTTCGGCCGGTCGTCCGGTGGACTGATCCATTCGTATCGGACCGAGGGCGCCGACACGGTCGTGGTGGCACTGGGTTCGGTGCTAGGCACCGTCGCCGACGTTGTCGACGAGCTGCGTGACGAGGACGTGTCGATCGGCGCGCTGGGTATCACGAGCTTCCGTCCGTTCCCGCTGGACGCGGTCCGCGCGGCACTGGCCGGCGCGAAGCGGGTCGTGGTCATTGAGCGGGCGCTGGCGGTCGGGATCGGCGGCATGGTGTCGGCGAACGTCCGGATGGCGCTCTCGGGCATCCAGATGCACGGCTACACCGTGATCGCCGGGCTGGGCGGCCGGGCGATCACGTCGGCCTCCCTGCGTGGGCTGTTCGCCGACGCCATGGCCGACGCGCTGGAGCCGTTGACCTTCCTCGACCTCAACCGGTCCCTGGTGGACCGTGAATTGGCCCGGATGCGGGAGCGTCGCCGCTCCGGTCCGGCCGCCGAGAACATCCTGCGGGATGTCGGTGCCGTCGCGGCGCGCGTGCGCTGAAGGGAGTGGATGACGATGCCCGTCCAGCCGATCAAGTTCTACCAGACCGGCAGTTTCGCGGTCGGCAACCGGCTGCTGGACCCCGAGCAGCGCTCAGTGCAGGCCGACATCGGCCGC
>DASXXM010000465.1:0-7566 GCA_036503065.1 Pseudonocardiaceae bacterium
CTGCTCGCTCACGCCGTACAGCACGGCCTTCTGCACCTTCGCCGGCAGCCGGCGCCACGGCGTGTCCATCCGGAAGCCGATGGTCTCGGCGAGCGAGGCCAACAGCCGTTGGAAGTACTCGGCGGTCTGGCCGCCGTTCCAGGGTGCGATCGCGCCGTCGGCCAGGGACAGCTCGTCGTCCGGGACGATCAGGTCCGGGTCGACCTCCATCCGCACGCCGATGCCGGTGCACTCCGGGCACGCGCCGTAGGGCGAGTTGAACGAGAACGACCTGGGCTCCAGGTCGGTGATGGTCAGCGGATCGCCGTTCGGGCAGGCCAGGTTCTCGGAGAAGGTGCGTTCGCGTTCCGCGGACCCCTCCGGCTCGTCCACGAACTCGATCGTCAGCAGGCCGTCGGCCAGCCGCAGCGCGGTCTCCACCGAGTCGGTGAGGCGCTGCTTCGCGGACTTCTTCACCGCGAGCCGGTCGATCACGACGTCGATGTCGTGCTTCTCCTGCTTCTTCAGCTTCGGCGGGTCGGTGAGCTGGTGCACCGTGCCGTCTATCCGTGCCCGCGCGTAGCCCTGGGACTGGAGCTGCTCGAACAGGTCGACGTACTCACCCTTGCGGCCGCGCACGACCGGCGCGAGTACCTGGAACCGGGTGCCTTCGCCCATGGCGAGCACCTGGTCCACGATCTGCTGCGGAGTCTGCTTGCTGATCAGCTCGCCGCAGGTCGGGCAGTGTGGCTTGCCGGCGCGGGCGTAGAGCAGCCGCAGGTAGTCGTAGACCTCGGTGATGGTGCCGACCGTGGACCGCGGGTTGCGGTTGGTCGACTTCTGGTCGATGGACACGGCGGGCGACAGGCCCTCGATGAAGTCGACGTCCGGCTTGTCCATCTGGCCGAGAAACTGCCGGGCATACGCGGACAGCGACTCGACGTAACGGCGCTGGCCCTCGGCGAAGATCGTGTCGAACGCCAGGCTGGACTTGCCGGAACCGGACAGGCCGGTGAACACGATCAGGCTGTCCCTTGGCAGGTCGATGCTGACGCCGCGCAGGTTGTGCTCGCGAGCGCCGTGCACGACGAGTCGGTCGGCCACAGTGGTCCCTTCGACTGCGGGGTGGTCGGCCGTCCCCAACGGGCGTCGCGCGATCGCGCGACCCGGCCGACATCCATGCTAGGTGCACCCACCGACAAAATCTCGGGGCCGCCTGAACCGGCCCGCGGCCCGGTTTCGCTTATTCGGCCCTACCGGGGGGTACCCAACGAGCCTACGCTGGGTTTACCGCCTGATCATGCCGCCGTCCCGGCGGCCTTCGCTTTTGTGCCAGTCCACACCACCGCTCATGGGAGCCGCAGTGCCAGCCTTGCGATCCGAGCCGTTGCAGCAGCAGTCCGAACGTTTCGAACAGTCCGATGCGCGCTTCGCGCGCGACGGACTCGTCGCGGTCAGACGGGCCAGCGCCGCGCTGCACGAGATCGTCGGCACGATGACCGAGGCGACCATGCACGGACCGAGCGGGCTGACCGGTTGGACCAGAGGACACGTGGTCAGCCATCTCGCCCGCAACGCCGACGGGCTGCTGAACCTGCTGATCTGGGCACGCACCGGCATCGAGCACCCGATGTACGCGAGTCACGCGGACCGGGACGCGGACATCGAGGAGGGCGCGCACCGGTTGGCGCGGGTCCAGCAGGAGGACCTGTGGGCCGCGCACCAGCGGTTCTGCCAGGCTGCCGACAGGCTGTCGACGGCCGACTGGGCGGCCAACGTGACCGACCGGCAGGGCAGGCCACTCGCGGCGTCGCTGGTGCCGTGGATGCGGCTGACGGAGGTGCTCGTGCACCTGGTGGACCTCGACCTCGGCGCCGACTTCGAGCGGGTCGCCGAGTTGGTCGGCCCGCAGGCGGAGCCCTTCATCGACTACGTGGTCACCCGGTACGACGATCGCGTGGACGTGCCGGCCGTCCGGCTGTCCGTCGAGTTGCCGGGCGGCGACGAGCGGATCTGGACGCTCGGCCACGGCGACGATGCCAGTGACGTGCACGGACCGGTCGCGGCCGCGTCGGCGTGGCTGACCGGCCGGGACGTGCCCGCGGGCGGACTGGTCGGGGACGTGCCGAGGTTGCCGCCGTGGCTGTAGGGCCGTCGCAGTAGGCTCGGTGCTCGTGGACGTCGTCGAGGAGTACACCGGCCATGTCGAGCCCGCCGGCAAGCCCGCCCGCCGCACGCTGGACGCGCTGAGCATCACCAAGATGTCCGTCGGCCCGATGGACAACAACGCCTACCTGCTGGTCTGCGCGATGACCAACGAGGCGCTGCTCATCGACGCGGCCAACGACGCGGAGCGCCTGTCGGACCTGATCGGCGCAGGCCCCGGCCGGCCGACGCTGCGCACCATCGTGACCACCCACCAGCACGCCGACCACTGGCAGGCGCTGGGCGCCACGGCCGGCGCGTTCGGCGCGAACACGGTGGCCCACGCGGCCGACGCCGCCCCGCTGCCGGTGCCGCCGGACGTACTCGTCGACCAGGGCGACGTGATCCACGTCGGCGAGTGCGCACTGGAGATCATCCACCTGCGCGGCCACACACCCGGCTCGATCGCCCTGCTGTACCGCGACCCGGCCGGCCACCCGCACCTGTTCACCGGCGACAGCCTGTTCCCGGGGGGTCCTGGGCGGACGACAAGCCAGGAGAACTTCACCAGCCTGCTCGGTGACCTGGAGACCAGGGTCTTCGGCGACCTGCCCGACGATACGTGGTTCTACCCAGGACACGGGGACGACTCCACGATCGGGGCGGAGCGGCCGAAGCTCGGCGAGTGGCGCGAGCGCGGTTGGTGAACCGAGAACTTCCCGAACGGGGCCGCCTGAGCCCTCAGGCGGCCCCGTTTCGTTGTAGCGCAGCGGAAACGTCCCGGTAAGCCGCTGGCATCGATCTGGCCGACCGGCAGCGGGGAGTGGGGGCGCGTTGCCTATGCTGCCGCGGTGCCTGTATCGCGGAAACGGAAGAAGAAGCCCGGCAAGTCCGGTCGGTCCCGGGTGGATCGGCCCACATCCGGCGCGAGTCCGGGAGAGCATGATGGCCGGGAACTCGCGGCTGCCCTGCGGGGCCTGACTGCCCACCGAGACCGGACGGACGCACAGCGGACGACGCTGGCCGGCGCGGCGGCAACGGATCTGGTCGCGGATCTCGTGGCGGCCGTGACGAATCAGCCGGACATGATCGTCGAGGACGCGCTGTGCCTGCGGCTGGGAACCGTGTTGGCCGAGGCCGAACAGTCCCCGCTGAATGACCGGCCAGGCCCGCACGACCTGGCCGAGGCCCTGGTGACGGCCGCCGCGGCAGCCGTGGCGGCGGCTGTTGACAAGACCGCCCCATGGCGGGTGCTCACCGCGGTGGCCGGGATTCTGCCGTATCCGAACAGCGAGGCCGCGGACGACGCGATCGCGCGGCTGCGGAACACGGCGGGCGGGCACGCGTCGCCCACGTCGCCAGGTCCGGTGTTGACCGGGCCGGTGTTGTGGACCCGCGACCGGTACGGCAGCCGGTTCGCCGTCACCGCGCCGATCACCACGGCGGAAGCGCCGATGCGCTGGTACCTGTGGGACATCGATGCCTGCGGGCACCAGGCGTTCACTGTGGACAGTGGCTTCCACGGCACGTCGGCGGCGGCGTTGGCCAGGTGGCAGGCCGGGGTCGGCCCGATCGCCGCGGCGGGCACCGAACTGACCGCGGTGGACGACCCGTCGCTGCTGGCGCAGTTGCTGCCCGCCGAGCTGGGATTCATGCGGGTCGGCGGGGAGAACGAGGCGCAGTTGGCCGAGTACCACCGCAGCAGGCGGTTGGCAGAAACCGTGCAGCAGGCGATGTCATCGCCGGGAACCGACTCCGACGACGGTCTGGACGCGGTCGCCGCCGTGGCCGAGTTCACGACCTGGCTGCGCGCCCGTGACACCGACCGGCAGGAACTGCCCGCGGATCTGGACGAACTTGCCACCGAACTGGCCGACTCCTGGAGCATCAACGACATCGGCCCGGTGTTCGCGACCTGTTCCCCACACCGGGTCGCCCTGTCCGTGCTGCACATGAGGGACTTCTACCGCGACGACTTCGCCGACCAACTGCTGGCCCTGCTGCCCGACTGGACCCGCTGGCTGGCCGCACGCAACGCCACCCCACCCGACCTGGCCGACCGCTGCCTGCCCTACGCCAACGGCGAACCGTACCCACAGATCCACGCGGACCGGACCGGGCCCGACTACCTCGCCCGCGTCATCGAATAGGCCCAAGCTGTTGGTGGCGGGATACGACGTGGCCCACCGTTCGAGGGAGGACGAGCAGCCATGTCCCGGAGAGGTCGGCCGGCCGGTCCCACCGGTCCGGTGATCGGTCGTGCCCTGCGGCTGCTGGACGCATTCGGGCCAGGGCACCGGGAGCTGAGCCTCAGTGAGATCGCCCGGCGCGCCGACCTACCGCTGTCGACCGCGCACCGGCTGACCCACGAGCTGTGCGAGGGGGGCATGGTCGAGCGCGGTGCCGACGGGCTGTACCGGATCGGGTTGCGGCTGTGGGAACTCGGCTCGCTCGCGCCGCGCGGTCCCGTGCTGCGCGAGGCGGCCCTGCCGTTCCTCGAGGACCTCTCCCAGATCACGCGGGAGAACGTGCAGCTCGCGGTGCGCGAGGGCACGGAAGTCGTGTTCGTCGAGCGGATCGCCGGTTCCGGGGCGGTGCCGGTGCTGACCCGGGTTGGTGGCCGGTTCGCGCTCACCGCCACCGGTGTCGGTCTCGTCCTGCTCGCGCACGCGCCCGCTGACGTGCAGGAGGAGGTGTTGGGCGGCCGGATCCAGCGCTTCACCGCCAAGACGGTGACCGAGCGGGCCCGATTGCGCCGGATGCTCGCCGATGTCCGGTCGAGCGGGTTCGCCGTCAGCGACCGACAGGTCACGATGGACGCACTGTCGGTCGCGGCGCCGATCCACGACCGGCACGGCCACGTGGTGGCGGCCGTGTCCCTGGTGGTCCGCCACGGCAGCAGCACACCTCGGGCGCTGGCCCGGCTGGTGCGGACCAGCGCCCGCGCCATCTCCCGCGCGCTGAGCAGCCCATAGCCGCGAAGTCTTCCATTTTCCGGAAACGCTGCTTCGCCCGCCGGGTGCCTGGCGTCAGGCTGTGGTGCATGACGAGCATTCCGCGTGACCAGTGGTATGTGGCCGCGTACGGCCGCGAGATCGGGCCGCAGTTGTTCGCCCGCACCATCTGCGGCGAGCCGATCCTGTTCTGGCGCACCAGAGGCGGCCAGGTGACCGCCATGCCCGACCGATGCGTGCATCGGCGGTTCCCGCTGTCCCGGCCGCCGTCCCGGCTCGTGGACGACCAGGTGGTCTGTGGCTACCACGGTTTCACCTACGCCGCCGACGGCCGGTGCGTCGCCGTGCCGGGACAGAGCCGTGTCCCCCGGACCGCCCGGCTGCTGACCTACCCGCTCGTGGAGCAGGACTCGTTCGTGTGGGTCTTCATCGGCGACCCGGCGAACGCCGATCCGACGCGGATTCCGCGGGCGCCCTACCTCGACTCCCCCGACTACACGACGGTCGCCGGGATGGAGCCGCTGCGGGCCAGGTACTCGCTGCTCGTCGACAACCTGCTGGACCTGTCGCACGAGACCTACCTGCATGCCGGCTACATCGGCACGCCGGAGGTCGCCGCCACCCCGATCACCACCGAGGTCGACGACCGGGCCGGCATCGTCCACGTCTCGCGGCACATGGACGACACGGAATGCCCGCCGTTCTACGCGAAATCCACCGGCCTGCGCGGCCGGATCACACGCTGGCAAGATATCGAGTACCTGCCGCCGTGCCTGTACAAGCTGCACAGTCGCATCGCCGCGGTCGGCTCGGTGCCCCACCGGGACGGCACGGATCCGGACGGGTGCCACGTCGAGGTGGTGTACGCGATCACGCCGGAAACCGAGCACTCGACGCACGATTTCTGGGCGGTGGCCCGCGACTTCGCCCTCGCCGACGAGGAGGTCTCGGCGTTCCTGGCGGACAGCAACCGGACGGTCGTGCTGCAGGACGTCGACGCGCTCAACGTGCTCGAACAGATCATCTCGGCCGAGCCGGACGGCTGTCAGGAACTGTCGGTCAACATCGACGCCGGTGGGCTCGCCGCCCGGCGGATGCTCCAACGCATGCGCAGGCCGGAGCCTGCGGGCGCAGCTGTGTCATGAGCGACGCCAAGCCGACCGAACCGCACGTCGAGCACGAACTCGACCTCGTGCTGGCACGCAAGGACACCGTCGCCGACGGCGTCGTCCTGCTCACGCTGCGGCGGCCGGACGGGCGAGACCTGCCCGCCTGGCAGCCCGGCGCGCACGTCGACCTGGTGCTCGCCGACGGCCTTGTCCGGCAGTACTCGCTGTGCGGCGACCCGTGGGAGACCTCGATCCTGCGGGTCGCCGTGCAGCGGGAGCAGGCGGGCCGGGGTGGCTCGGCGTACGTGCACGACGTGCTCGCGGCAGGGCGGTCGGTGCGCGTCCGCGGTCCCCGCAACCACTTCCCGCTCGTCGCGGCCAAGCGCTACCTGTTCATCGCGGGCGGCATCGGCATCACGCCGATCCGGCCCATGATCGCCGAGGTCGCGGCGTCGGGACGGGACTGGCGGTTGGTCTACGGCGGCCGGACGCGGTCGTCCATGGCGTTCCGGGACGAACTCGGGTGCCGCCATCCCGAGCACGTCGACATCCGACCCCGGGACGAGCACGGACTGCTGGACCTCCCGACGCTGCTCGCCGAGCCGGACGCGGACACCGCCGTCTACTGCTGCGGGCCGGAAGCCCTGCTGGCGGCGGTGGAACAGCGGTGCGCGGACTGGCCGACCAACGCCCCGCACGTGGAACGGTTCGCGCCGAAGGCCGGGGCGGCCGACGGTCCACACCGGACGTTCGAGGTCGAAATGCGGCGCACCGGCACGGTCCGCACGGTGCCGCCGGACCGGTCGATCCTGGACGTCGTCACGGAATCCGGTGTGCCCGTGCTGTCGTCCTGCCAGGAAGGCACCTGCGGCACCTGCGAGACGCCCGTGCTGTCCGGCGAACCGGACCATCGCGATTCCGTGCTCACCAGGCAGGAGCGGGAGGCCGGCGACATCATGATGATCTGCGTGTCCCGCTCCCGCTCCGCACGCCTGGTACTGGACCTCTGACGGCCATGCCGGTCAGGCCATGACAGAGCGCGGTTCGAGAAAGCCCTCAAGGCCGTAGGTGCCGTATTCCCGCCCGATGCCCGACTGTTTGAACCCCCCGAACGGGGACCGCGGCTCGTAACCGCCGTTGATCGACACCCGACCCGCCGCAAGCCGCGACGCGACGCGACCCGCTCGCGCGGGATCGGACGAGAAGACATAGGCATGCAGGCCGTAAGCCGTATCGTTGGCAGCTGCTGCTATGTCGCCGAGACGTTCGCCGTCCTGCTCGACCTGGGTGTGCTCGGCGATGTCCTGATCATCCCGGCCGGCCTGTCCGAAGCCACGTTCCTGGTGTGGCTGCTGGTCAGCGCGGGCGGCCTGCCCGCG
>DASXXM010000466.1:0-20174 GCA_036503065.1 Pseudonocardiaceae bacterium
GGCGATCACCACGACCGAGATGGCAGTCACGGACGGCCACGCCGTCGTCCCGAACACACCGGGCATCGGCATCGCATGGGACCGCGACGCAATGGACGACCGCAGGGTTGCCTGAACGAAAAGCAACAAACAGTGAGCAACGACGCTACTGAGACGGAGTCGCGATGACGCATCCCGGCAGAACAGCATTGCGGTTACTTGGCGCTGCGCTCGCAGCCGCCGTGCTGTCGGCGACCGTGGCCGCCCCGGCCCCGGCAGCAACGCCAACCCAAACAACGCCAACCCAGATAACAAAGAAAACAACCAGCGTGACAACGCCCTACATGGGCTGGAGCAGCTGGAGCCTCGAATCAACGAACTTCCCGGGCGTGAACCCGACAGGCCCGGCCAGCTTCCTCAACGAGGCCAACGTACTCAAGCAAACCGACGTGGTAGCGACGACACTGAAGTCACACGGCTACCAGTACATCAACGTGGACGCGGGCTGGCTGGGCGGCTTCGACGGCTTCGCCCGCCCACTGTCCAACGCGACGACCTTCCCCGACGGCATGAAATTCGTCGGCAACTACATCCACAACAAGGGCCTCAAGTTCGGCGCCTACCTGGCCGTCGGCCTGGACATCCGCGCCTACAACAACGGCAACACCCCCATCTTCGGCGCACCGAACTGCTTCACCAGGGACATCGTCTTCGCGGACCTGCGCACGACGAACGGCTGGAACTCCTCCTACAAGATGGACTTCAGCAAGCCGTGCGCCCAGGCGTACCTCAACTCCATCGCCAACGAACTGGCCAGCTGGGGTGTTGACTTCCTGAAGCTGGACGGCGTCGGCCCCGGCTCCTTCCAGGGCGGCGCGAACTACGACAACACCGCCGACGTCGCCGCGTGGCACAGCGCGCTCACCCAGACCCACCGCGCGATCCAGTTCGTGATCTCCTGGTCGCTGAGCCACCGGCAGGACGCCGTCTGGACGGCCAACACCAACGGCTGGCGCGTCGACACCGACGTAGAGTGCTACTGCGGCACGATCGTAACCTGGAACAACTCGGTCAAGGCACGCTTCAACGACGTCGTCCAGTGGATCCCGGACGCAGGCTCGGGCCACTTCAACAACCTGGACTCGCTGGACGTGGGCGTCGGCGCCATGGACGGCGTCAGCGACACCGAGCGCCAGACCTACATGACGCTGTGGGCGATCGAGGCCGCACCGCTCTACGCGGGCGACGATCTGACCAAACTGGACAGTTACGGACTCTCCCTGCTGACCAACGACGAGGTCATCGCGGTCGACCAGGCCGCCATCGCGGCAAAACCGGTCAGCCAGGCCACCGACCAGCAGGTCTGGTACGCACGCAACACCGACGGCAGCTACACGGTCGCGCTGTTCAACCTGGGCGCCGGCCAGGCGAACGTCACGGCCGACTTCGCCGACCTCGGCATCAGCGGCACGGCCACCGTGCACGACCTGTGGAGCCACCAGAACCTGGCCAACGCCACCGGCAGCATCCAGGCGACGTTGGCCAGCCACGGCTCACGCCTGTTCCGCATCACGCCGAGCAGCGCGCCGAACCCGCCCGCCACACCGCGTGTGCTGTCGGCGGCCGGCAACAGCGTGTCGCTGGCCTGGGACCCGTCGTTCAGCGGCGGCAAGCCCGTGACCAGTTACCAGGTCCAGAGCAACGGCAACACGGTCGTGGTCACCAGCGGCACCTCGGCGACGGTGACCGGCCTCGCGCCGTCGACCGACTACCAGTTCACCGTCGTCGGGGTCGCGAAGAACGGCCAGCAGTCACCGCCCAGCAAGGCGTTCGCCTTCACCACACCCGGATCGCCCGGCGCGAGGACCTATGAGGCCGAAGCGTCCACGAACGTGCTGACCGGCGGCGCGCAGATCGCCGGCTGCTCGGGCTGCTCCGGCGGTCAGAAGATCGGTGACATCGGCGGCAGCGGCGTGCTGACGTTCCCGAACATCACGGTGGCCAGGACCGGCACCTACCTGATGACGGTGGCCTATGTGGACGGTGACTCCAGCCGCGACGCGATAGTGACCGTCAACGGCAGTCCGATCCAGCTCAACACGTGGGGCAGCAACGACAACGACTGGAACTCCACCCAGACGGTCACCATCCCTGTGCCACTGAACGCGGGCACGAACTCGATCTCGTTCGGCAACCCGACCGGTTTCGTGGCCGACATCGACAAGATCATCCTCTGATCCGAAAGGAGGGGCATGCCGTGGTAGCGACAGTGCCAGCGCCGGTACGACCGGCTACCACGGCACGCTCCCCGAAACGCGGCCGCAGGTCCCGGCGTGGCGAGGCCCCGCTGGCCTGGCTGCTGATCTCGCCCGCGATCCTCGGGTTCGCGGTGTTCTACGCGTACCCGACGATCCGGGGGCTCTACCTGAGCTTCACGGACTTCCACGTGCTGAGCCCGCCGGTCTGGGTGGGACTGGCCAACTTCCGCGAACTGCTGTCCGACGACGTGTTCTGGCACTCGTTGTGGGTGACGGCCTACTTCGTCGGTTTGTCTGTCGTGTTCGGCATACTCATCTCGCTGGTCACCGCGGTGATCATGCACCGGCTCACGTCGTCGCGGGTGATCCGCGGCGTGATCCTGTTGCCGTTCCTGATCTCCGGCGTGGTCGCGGCGATGACCTGGTCCTGGATGATGGATCCGGAACTCGGCATCCTCAACGAGTTGCTGACCAAGCTGATCGGGCACCCGCTGCTGTTCTTCGGGGACAGCAGCCTTGCCATCCCGTCGCTCGCGGCGATCAGCGTGTGGAAGTCCATGGGCTACAACGCGGTGCTCATCTTCGCGGGCCTCCAGACCATCCCGGGCACGATCTACGAGGCGGGCCGGATGGACGGCGCAAGCGAGATCCAGATGTTCCGGTCGCTCACCGTGCCGCTGCTGCGCAACATCCTGGTGATGGTGGTGATCCTCACCGTGATCGGGTCGTTCCAGGTGTTCGACATCGTCCAGGTGACCACCAAGGGCGGCCCGGCCAACGCGTCGCTGGTGCTCCAGATGTACATCTACAACAAGGCCTTCACCCAGTTCGACTTCGGCTACGCGGCAACGATGTCGCTGGCCCTGTTCGTGATGCTGATCGGCATCACCTTCGCCCAGCTCAAGATGACCAGGGCCAACGAATCCGACCTGAACTGAGGAGGCGCGTCGTGCGCACAGCGAACAGGCCCTCGGTGGGCCGGATCGTGGCCTGGGTCTACATCGCGGCCGTCATCGTGGTGACGTTGTTCCCGTTCTACTGGATCGTGCGCACCTCGCTGTCCAACAACTACGCGCTGGCCACGAACCCGTCGTCGCTGCTGCCGGTCGGCTTCACGTTCGGCGCGTTCAAGCGGGCACTGGGCCTGGCCACCACCGCCCAGGCGCAGGCGCAGGGCGGTTCCGGCGCGTCCCTGGACGTGGCGCTGTTCCTACGCAACTCGGTGATCTACGCGACCGTGCTGACCGCGTGCGTGGTGTTCTGCTCGGCGACCGCCGCCTACGCGTTCGCCCGGCTGCGCTGGCGTGGGCGGGAGGCGATGTTCTCGATCCTGCTCACCGCGCTGATGGTGCCGACCATCTTCACCCTGCTGCCCAACTTCGTGCTGATCAAGGACCTCGGCCTGACCAACACGTTCGCCGGCATGATCCTGCCCGGCGCGCTGTTCTCCGCGTTCAACATCTTCTTCCTGCGCCAGTTCATGCTCAACCTGAGCACCGAGATCGAGGAGGCCGCCACCATCGACGGTGCGGGTCCACTGCGCGTCTTCTACCGGATCGTGCTGCCGATGAGCGCCGCGCCGATCGCCACGTTGGCGTTGCTGACGTTCATCAACACGTGGAACGACTACTTCTGGCCACTGCTGGTCACCAGCGACGACAGCGTGCGGCCGCTGACCCTGGCGTTGGCGGTGTTCAAACAGTCGTCGCCGCAGACGGCGACGGACTGGCCCGGCCTGATGGCGGCCACGCTGATCGCCGCACTGCCGATGTTGCTGCTGTTCATCGTGTTCGGCCGCCGGATCGTCAACTCCATCGGCTTCACCGGGATCAAGTGATGGAACTTTCCTGGCCGCGACCGGCCGCGACCTGGGTCGAAGCGGCACCGGTCGGCAACGGCCGTCTCGGCGCCATGGTCTTCTGCGGCCCCGGCCGCGCCCGGTTCCAGGTCAACGACTCGACCGTGTGGTCCGGCACGCCACACGGCCCGCCGACCGGGCTCGCTGACGTGGTCGCCGCGGGCGCCGGTCCCGAGCGGCTGGCGCAGGTCCGCGCCGCGATCCGTGCCGGTGACCTCCGCCGCGCCGAATCGCTGCTCATGTCCTTTGAAGGTCCCTACAGCCAGGAGTACCTGCCCTACGTGGACCTGTGGATGACGCTGGACGCCGAGTTCCACGGCCGGACCCTCAACCTGGACAACGGAGTGGTGCGGGAACGGTTCACGGAGGGTGGCGAGCGCACCACCTGGGCCAGCAACCCGGCCGGCGTGCTCTGCATCGCGGTGACCGGCATCGACGGCTTTCGGCTGGCACTGGACTCACCGCTGCGGGTCGTGCACAAAGCCCTGAGCCACGAAGGTTTCCAGCTCGGCGTCGAGATCCCGATCGACGGCGCACCCGGCCACGAGCCACAGGTGGCGCAGCCGCTTCGCTACGGCTCCGTCGTCGGCTACGACCCGTTCGGCGCGGTCTCGGTCCGGGTCGACACCGACGGCACGGTATCCACTGTGGACGGCGAGCTCATCGTGCGCGGCATGAGCCGGGCACTCGTGACGTTGGCCAGCTCGACAAGTGCCGCGGACGCCTGGGCCGGCGCGCCGGCCCGGTCGCGGACCGACCACCTGGCGCGCGCCGCCGCAACCGCGACCACGGCGGCAGCCCGTGGCGCCGACCAACTCCTGCGCGAGCACGACCACGATCTGCGCCGGCTGCTCGGTTCGACCTCGCTGCGGATCGGCGAGCCCACAGAAGTAGTCGACGTCGAGGATGTGCTGTCCGGCGCGGACGAGCAGCTCACGGCGACCGTGATGTTCCAACTCGGTCGCTACCTGCTGGCATCGGCGTCCCGGCCCGGCGGCCCACCGGCGAACCTCCAGGGACTGTGGAACGGCGACCCGCGCCCGGCGTGGTCGTCCAACTACACCGTCAACATCAACACCGAGATGAACTACTGGCTCGCCGAGCCCGCGGGCCTGCCGGAGTGCCACCTGCCGCTGTTCGACCTGCTGGACCTGCTGGCGGTCACCGGCGGCCGGGTGGCGCGCGAACTCTACGGCGCGCGCGGCTGGGTCACCCACCACAACACCGACATCTGGGGCTGGGCGCTGCCGGTCGGCATGGGCCACGGCGACCCCAGCTGGGCGATCTGGATGATGGGCGGCACCTGGCTGGTGCAGCACGTCTGGGACCACTACGAGTTCACCGGCGACACGGACTTCCTACGGACACGCGGCTGGCCGCTGTTGCGCGGCTGCGCGCTGTTCTGCCTGGACTGGCTGGTCGATGGCCCGGACGGCTGGCTGGACACCATCCCGTCCACGTCACCGGAGAACAAGTTCGTGTCCGAGACCGGCAGCGCCGAGTCGCTGTCCTGGTCGTCTACAATGGACATTGCGCTGATCAGGGCCCTGTTCGAACGCTGCCTGGCCGCCGCGGCCCTGCTCGGCATCGACGACCCGATCCGCACGGACATCGCGGCCGCCCTGCCGCGCCTGCGCCCGCCCGCCGTCACGCCGGGCGGCTGGCTCCAGGAGTGGGTCGACGACCTGCCGGAGCAGGATCCGACCCACCGGCACATGTCGCAGCTCGTCACCGTGTACCCGTTGGGCCGGGCCGACGCCGAGATCGAGGCGGCCGCGGCGAAACTGATGGACCGGCGGGGCAACGGCGCGATGGGCTGGTCGTGGGCGTGGAAGATCGCGCTGCGCGGCCGGCTGCGGGACGGCGAGACCGCACGCGCACTGCTGCGCGAGGCGACCCGACCGGTGGCGGGCGACCTCGGCGTCGACGCCCCGCCGGACGGCTCGCGGTGGGGCGGCCTGCTGCCCAACCTGTTCAGCGCGCACCCGCCGTTCCAGATCGACGGCAACTACGGCTTCACCGCCGCGATCACGGAGTTGTTGGTGCACAGCCATAACGGCGTGATTCGCCTGCTACCCGCACTGCCGGATGCGTGGCCGGCGGGCGAGGTCACCGGCATCCGAGCTCGCGGCGGACTCGCGGTCGACTGCGACTGGCGGGACAACCGGGTGTGCCGGCTGGTCGTGCGGCGGCTGGGCGGCGACGAGTCGGCGCCGGTCCGGGTCGAGTGGCCGGGGCACCGGGCCGAACTGAAGCTGGCCGTCGGCGAACACCGGAGCCTGCCGTGCTGACCGACTACCGCAGCTCCTACCGGGAACCCGACGACTTCGACGACTTCTGGTCGCGCACCATCGAACTGACCCGCGACCACGACATCGCGGTCAGCACGACACCGATCGAGACCGACCTGAGCACGATCGAAGTCCACGACCTGACGTTCGCCGGCTTCGGCGGTCACCCGATCCGCTCCTGGCTCCGACTGCCACGACATCGGACCGGTCAACTGCCCGCCGTGGTCGAATTCCACGGCTACGCGGGTGGTCGAGGTGCTCCCATCGACGACCTGCTGTGGTCATCGGCCGGCTACGCGCACCTGGTGATGGACGTGCGTGGCTGCGTCACCAGGGGCATCGAGCACCGGGACGGCTACTTCTACCGCCGCGTCTACGCCGACGCGGTCCGAGCCGTCGATGCCGTGCGCGCCTTGGACTTCGTGGCCGCCGACCGGGTCGCGGTGATCGGCAACAGCCAGGGCGCCGGCATAGCTCTGGCGGTCGCGGGCCTGGTGCCGGAGGTGTGCGCGGCGCATTTCCAGGCGCCGTTCCTTTCCGACATTAGACAGGCGACCCGACTGGTGTGTACAGCGCCGTATTCGGAGATCACCGGGTACCTGGCCGTGCACCGGGACATGGCGGAGCAGGTCTTCGGCACGCTGGCCTACTTCGACGGGATCGCGTTCGCCCGGCGGGCCGATGCGCCGGCCTGGTTCTCCACCGGCCTGCTGGACGACGTGGTCCCGTCCGTCGCCGTGTTCGGCGCGTTCCATGAGTATCGCGGACCGAAACAAATCCAAGTGTGGCAGCACAACGGCCACGAGGCGGGTGGCGCCGACGACCTCGCGACCGCCCTGGCCGCGTTTCGCACCTTTCTCCATCGAAATGAGGCACAGCAATGTTCTTCCCCAACCATCCCGCCCAGGTGATCAGAAAGTTCCTGGCGATATCCCTGTCCTCGGCCGCGGTAGTGGCCATGGCGGCGGCATGTGGCAACAGTTCCTCGGGCGCCGGCTCGTCCACCATCAACTGGTGGACCTGGGACGACAAACAGGCAGCCGCCTACGCCACCTGCGCGACCGCGTTCGAGAAGGCCAATCCGGGCGTCACGGTGAAGATCTCCCAGTACGACGTCGCTGACTATTTCACCAAGCTGACCGCGGATTTCGTCGCCGGCACCGCGCCGGACGCCTTCCAGGACAGCGTGCAGTATTTCCAGCCGTTCGCGTCGCAGCACCAGTTGTTGCCGCTGGACGACGAGATCGCCAGGACGAAGTTCAACCTGTCCCAGTTCTCCGTCGGCACGAGCGCATGGGAGTTCACCGACGGCAAGCAGTACGGCCTGCCGCTGGACTGGGCCGCCACCGGGGTCTACTTCAACGCCGACAAGCTGGCCCAGGCCGGTTACACCGCGCAGGAGGTGGACAACCTCACGTGGAATCCGAACAACGGCGGCACTTTCGACAAGATGGTGGCCCACCTGACCGTGGACACCAAGGGCGTGCGCGGTGACCAGCCGGGCTTCGACAAGAACCACATCGCCACGTACGGTTTCGGCGAACTGGCCGCCAAGGACTTCTCCGGGCAGTTCACCTGGAATCCGTTCGTGTCCACGATGGGCTGGCGGGAGGGCGACAAGTCGAGCTGGCCGACGAAATTCAACTACGACGACCCGAACTTCATCAGGACCATGGACTACGTCCGGTCACTGACCGACCGCGGCTTCGCGCCCAAGATCGGCGTCTTCGATGCGGGTGGCGGCCAGACCACGGTCAGTGACATCGACCTGATGGGTTCGGGCAAGGTCGCGATGGAGACCGCCGGTTCCTGGGAGGTCGCCAGTTTCGCCAAGCTGCCCGGCGTCCACGTGGGCATCGCGCCGACCGTGCTCGGCCCCGACGGCAGGACCAGGTCCATGATGAGCAATTCGAATGGAAACAACATCTGGGCCGGCACCAAGAACCCCGACCTGGCCTGGAAGTGGGTGTCGTACATGGGTTCGCAGGCCTGTCAGAGCGCGGCCGGCGCCAGCGGCACGTTCTTCCCGTCGATCCCGGCATCGATGGACGCGAGCGCCGCGGCCCTGGCCAAGCAGGGTGTCGACCTGTCGGTGTTCACCAGCGCACTGCACACCGGCGTGCTCTACCCGGCGCCGGTGTACGGCAACGGCGCCGACATACAGCAGACCCTGGAGCCGCTGTTCGAGGCCTACTTCAGCCACGCGCGTAACGATGACGTGTTCGCGGAGATGACCCAGAAGAGCGAACAGATTCTGGCGAAGAAATAAGGCTCGACGCCGGGTCGGCGTCGCGACGTCGACCCGGCACAGTCGGGATATGCTGGGGTGGGAGGCAGACGTGCAGGTGAGACAGGGCGTCCAACGCCTGTCGGCGTTGGGAAACAGGCAGGTACTCGCGGACGGCGTCTACGAGCGCATCCGAGCGCTGATCATGAACGACGGAATAGCCCCCGGCGACAGAATCAACATCGACGAGATAGCCCGCGAACTGGACGTGTCCGGCACCCCCGTACGCGAGGCACTGGCCCGACTGGAGTCCGAGGGCCTGGTCAGCCGCCTGCCACTACGCGGCTACCGAGTAACGGAGCTGTTGACGAGGGACGAAGTCGAGGACATGTACGGCCTGCGGCTGCTCCTGGAACCCCCCAGCGCGGCCAAGGCCGCCGCGGTGATGACGGACGCCCACGCCGCAGAACTCCTACGCGAACTGGCGACCTGCCCCGCTGCCCCCGCCGCCCCGCTCTACGATGACTACAAGGCACTGACCGCGCACGATGCGCGACTGCACGAGCTGATCCTGCGTATTGCCGGAAATGAGGCAGTCGCGCAGGCATTCGCCCGAACGCACTGCCACCTGCACCTGTTCCGCCTGTGGTACAACCAGCCCACCGGCGAGCAGACAATCGACGAGCACCGCGCCATTGTCGACGCGCTCGTATCAGGCAAACCGGCGGTGGCCCGCAAGACAATGACCCACCATTTGGAGACAGCCCGAGATCGGTTGATGGTACGGATGTGAGCAGAAGGCGGATTCGCCGGAGCGGTGGTCGATGCCGGCTGCGGCACCGGCGAGAACGCGCCGCACATCGCCTCGCTGGGCTTGTCGGTCCTGGGCGTCGATGTGGCCAAGCCAGCTCTGGGATCACCAGGCTATAGAATATATGCTATGTCGTACAGTCTATAGCATATAGCGATTCAGCCAAGGTCAGACGGTCACGAACAGTGTGGTGAGGCGCCAGGTTCCGGGATCTGGGACGCGCCGAGCGCCGCCGTCGGCCAGCGCGAGGGCGGGGAAGCGTCGTAGTAGTACCGCGAGTGCGACCTCGGTCTGGACGCGTGCCAGCGCCGCGCCGAGACAGAAATGCGGCCCATGTGCGTATCCCAGGTGTGCTGGCCGTCCCGCCGGGCGGTGTATGTCGAGTTGCTCGGAGTTGGTGAACACGCGAGGGTCGCGATTGGCGCAGGCAAGCGCGGCGGTGACGGGTTCTCCCTTGCCGACGGGACGTCCGGCGACGTCGGTGTCCTCGCGGGCGTAACGGGGCAGGCTCAGTAGTTGAGGTCCGCACCAGCGGGTCAGTTCCTCGACGGCGCCGGGCATGCGGCTTTCGTCGGCGCGGAGCGCGGCGAGCTGCTCAGGGTGACCGAGCAGGGCCTCGACGGCGTTGGCGACCAGGTTGGTCGGGGTCTGCCCGGCCAGGACGAGGTGCCAGACCAAGGTGACCAGCTCGGTCTCACTGAGCCGGTCCTGATCGTCGGCGTGGATACCGATCAGTTCGGAGAGCAGGTCCGCGCCCGGCTGCTGGGCGCGGCGGGCGACCGCCGTCACCGCGTCGCGCATGATGGCCGGGATGGCCTCGGCGAACGCGGGGCCGTGTCCGGTGGCGATGGCGGCTCCGTAGGTGCGCCAGGCGCCTCGGTCCTCGGGCGGGATGCCGACCAGCTCGCAGATCACGTTGATGGGCAGCGGCCGCGCGAAGTGTGCCAGCAGGTCGATCGTGCCCCCGTGGGCCTGCTGGACCAGTTCGTCGAGCAGGGTCGCCACGATGCGCGTGATACGCGGCCGGCACTCCGCGGCGCGACGGGCGGTGAACGAGGGCGAGACGAGCCGGCGCAGCCGGGTGTGCTCGGGCCCGTCCATCTCCTGCATGGTCCGCATGTACTTCTGGCAATGCTCGGGCACCTCCGGACGCAGGTAGCTCTCCGCGCTGAGCTCGAACCGGGGATCGGCCAGCATCGCCTTCGCATCCTCGTACCGGGTGACCGCCCACATCGCGCCGAACCCCGGTGTCACCAGTCGCGCGAGTGGGCTGCGTTCGCGCGCCGCTCCGTACGCGGTGAAAGGGTTCCGTAGGACGGCGGAATCGGACAGGTCGATTTCGGGGATCTCCACGATCACTCCAGATGGTTAGATCAGATGTTGAGAGTATCTGGATGGCGAGGGTATCCTGGCGCTGGCGGGCGTGGCAACGGTGGGCACCGAAGGGGCGCGATGGTCCGGCTCAGCAGGGCACAGATGCAGGAACACAACCGAGCCAAGGTGCTGACCGCCGCGCGGGACGAGTTCACCGAACGCGGCTTCCGTGACACCAGGATCGACCAGATCGCCGAACGGGCCGAGCTGACCCGTGGCGCGGTCTACTCCAACTTCCCGAGTAAGCGGGCCCTCTACTTCGCGGTCCTGGCACAGGAAGCCGATCAGGTGCCTGAGCCGAAATACCCGCCGACGGCCAGGACCGCCGCCGACGCACTGGGAGACTTCGCGCGTGCCTGGCTGGCCCGACTTCCGTTGACCACCGACGCGCAGCGCAGCGCGACGCGGCTGGGCCGGGACCTCCTGCCCGAGATCGTGGCCGACGAACGGATCAGCCGGCCGTTCGCACAGTTGACCGGTCTCACCGCGATCCTGCTCGGACTGAGCCTGGAACAGCTGCCATCCCCGAAACAGGCCACGTCCCGCATGGTCAAGGCGGCCGAGATCGTCATGACGACACTGCACGGCGCCGGCCAGCTCACTGCGGCCGCGCCGGGGTTCGGCGATCCCTTCGCCATCGTCCGCGCTTGCGAACAGCTCGCCGAGCTCGACCTAGGTGACGCCTGGCAGCCTGCCCACCTGCCGCACATCTCGCCGGCGCGACCCGTCGACCAGCCGTGGACCCCACCAGCCGCGACCGACGCGCTCCGCGATGAGCCAGCCCAGCTGGATCGCGACGGTGTCCTCGCCGTGCTCGGCCTGCACCGCCTGGCCGCCATCGAAGAAGCGCTGCGCGCCGCGCCGCCCGCCGCCGTGGTAACCGCGATCCTGGTCACCAGCAACCCCGGCGAACTCGGCCCCCTCGCCCGTCTGACCATCACCGACCTACGCAATTGCCTCAGGGCCGCCGTCGCGCCATCGGCCTGGCCCCGCCTCCAGATCATCCACGACGAATCCGGCGTCCTCGCCGCCGCCGCGGGCGTGTCCGCCATCAGCGACGCCACCGAAACCGCCGTCCGCACCCGGGCCGGCCGGATCATCGCGCGCGCCGACGGCTTCGGCGCATGTCATGCGGCCGCTTCCGCGTAGTCGATCCGGATCGGGTTCCAGGATCAGTTCGCCCGCTGGCCCAGCAATCAGGATTTAGGTAGAGTCGGTCTATGTAGAACGGATCTACCGATTGGAGTCTCGTGGCTGGGCCAGTGTTCGTGGGGAGAGAGCGGGAGCTTGCCCTGCTGGGCAAGCGGCTGGCGCGTGTCGCGGACTCGGGAGCGGGGACCGCGGTTGCTATTCGTGGTCGTCGTCAGGTTGGCAAGTCTCGGCTGGTCCAGGAGTTCTGTGACCGGGCCGGCATGCCGTATTTGTTCTTCACCGCGACCAAAGGTGCTTCCTCGGTGGAGGCCGTCGCTGAGTTCCTCTCCGGGTTGCGGGAGTCGACGTTGCCCCGGGACCGGGAGTTGGTGCCGTCCGTTGGTTCCGGCGGTTGGCCCGATGCCTTTCGTGCGTTGGCCGCTTCGTTGCCGGCTCGGCCGTCGATCGTGGTGTTGGATGAGCTTCCGTGGCTCGCCGAGCAGGATCCGGTGTTTGACGGTGCACTGCAGACCGCGTGGGATCGGTTGCTTGCCCAAAACCCCGTGCTCTTGCTTCTGCTGGGCAGCGATCTGCACATGATGGAGCGCCTGACAGCCTATGATCGTCCCTTCTACGGTCGGGCCGACAGTCTGATTCTGGGGCCGTTGAACCCGGCCGAGACTGGTGCTGCGCTGGGCCTGAGCGATGTGGACGCCTTGGATGCTCACCTGGTGTCCGGTGGTTTGCCCGGCATCCTAAGGGCCTGGCCGCATTCGATGCCCGCATTGACGTTTCTGGAGCAGGAGTGCGCGGATCCCGCATCGGCATTGTTTTCCGTACCGGAGTCGTCGTTGCTGGCCGAGTTCCCAACTCCGGACCAGGCACATCGTGTTCTGGAGGCGGTCGGGGGCGGTGACCGGACGCACGCCAACATCGCGGCAACGGCAGGTGGCCGGCAGGGCCCGCTGCCCTCGGGTTCGCTCTCGCCGTTGCTGCGGCGGCTGGTAGCGGAAAAAAGGGTTCTGGCTGTCGATGAGCCACTGTCGACTCGCGCGGGAAAGCCGGCGTTGTATCGCGTCGCGGACAGCAATCTACGACTGTACTTGGCGATTTTGCGGGCTGCCCAGGAACAGGTCCGTCGAGGTCGGAGTGCGGTGGCTTTCGGTCTTGTCGAGCGTCGGTGGGCGTCGTGGCGGGGGCGCGCCGTGGAGCCGTTGGTGCGGGAATCGTTGGCTTTGGCAGCTGCTGACGGGGTGCTGCCATGGGATTCGGTGACGGCGGTGGGCGGATGGTGGAACCGGCAGTTCGACCCGGAGCTCGATCTGGTTGGTGCGGACCGTGCCCCGGTGGCGCAGCAGATCTTGTTCGTCGGCTCGGTCAAGTGGCTGTCCTCGCCCTTCGACCACCGCGATCTGGCTGACTTGATTCGCTGTGCGCCGCAGGTTCCCGGGTTCGATGCGGATGGGACGGGCTTGGTGGTGGCATCACGATCAGGGGCCACGGACGATGTTCGCACTGCCGTCCAGCTGGTGTGGAGCCCGGGCGATGTTGTTGGTGCCTGGCGATAGATCGGTCAGCCGACGAGGCTGCGTGGTGCCTGGGTGAGGACTATCCCGGCCGCGCCGCGGACTTCGGCTCGGTCGCCGAGTGCGCCCAGGACCACCGTGACCTGTTTGGCCGCTGCTGGTAGGGCGTCCTGTCGGATGCCCTGGCGGATGGGTTCCAGGATCAGTTCGCCCGCGACGGTCAGGTCGCCGCCGACCACGATCAGTTCCGGGTTGAACAGGGTGACCAGCGACGCCAACGCGCGGCCGACCGCGAGCCCGGCGTCCTCGATCGCGCGCCGCGTGCCCGTGTCGGCCGCGGCGAGCAACCCCGGCAGATCGGCGGGTACCACGGGCTTCGCCCAACTGGACGCCAACAACTGGGCCACCGCGGGCGGACTGGCCACCGTCTCGAGGCACCCCCGATTACCGCACCGGCAGATCAGACCGGAAGCAAGAGACGGCAGATGCCCGATCTCCCCGACCAACCCACCGGAACCGAGCAACAACCGACCATCGGACACGATGCCGGCACCGATACCGGCGGACAGCCGGACATACACCATGTTGTCCGTACCCCGACCAGCCCCGTAGAGCCGCTCGGCCAGCGCCCCGGCATTGGCATCATTGATCATCTGAGTGGACAGCCCGGTCCGGCGTGACAACTCGACAGCGGGCCGGACCCCGGACCACCCGGGCATGATGCTCTCCGCCCGCAACGTCCCGGACACCCGATCCACCGGCGACGCGATGCCGGCACCGATCCCCAGCACCCGCTCCCGATCAACCCCGGTCTCCTGCAACGCGCGATCCACGAAGGAGGCGACCAGCGAGAGCGTCTCCTCGGGCGCGTGATCGACTTCCCGGGTCTCGGCGTGATGCCAGACCGGCGTACCGGACAGGTCACACAACGCCACCCCGACGTGCTGGTGCCCGATATCGGCGCCAACGGCATAGCCGGCCGACGGCACCAACGACAACCAGTGCGCGGGCCGCCCGGTGCGCCGCGCCTCCAGCGGGTCAGGACCGTCGTACTCCTGGACGAGACCGAGATCCGTCAGCTCGGCGATCAGCGCGGTTACCGTGGCCCTGGCCAGGCCGGTCATCCGGACCAGTTCCGGCCGGCTGGCCCGCGAGGTCTCGTGCAACGCCCGCAGGACCCGCAGGCGTCCGACTTCCCGCAGGTTCGGCGGCGTCGGCTCAGCAGGCTCGTCGGTCAACCGCATCTGATCACCTCCCGAACCTCAGTGTAAGCAGGGGCCGGCCCAGCGAGGCGGCGTCCTCGCCGGGCCGGCGGTCATTCCGTGTCTGCGCGCGATGTCGTGGTGGCTACGCGACACCGATCGCGAAGACATGCAGGGCGGTGATCCCACCCACCTGACCGTTGCTGGTCACGTTGGGCAGCAGCACGTCCCGCACGGTCTTGCCCGATTGCAGCGGCACACTGGCGAAGTACACGTGCACCGTCTGGTTCTGCCTCCCGGTCCCGTTGTTGATGTAGGGCAGGGTCGCCGCGATGGACGTGCCCGGTGTCGCGCTGCCGGACCACCAGTCCGCGAAGCCCAGCGCGTAGGACTGGGTGGTGCCGTCGGTGTAGACGATGGTGCCGGTGCCGGAACCGGTGCCGTTGTTGCTCGCTCCGAGGAAGCCCAGGGTGCTGCCGGTGCCGCTGACCGGCACCGCCTGGCCGCCGGTGACGATGTTGTCGGACTGGTTGGGGTTGACCCAGGTGAAGTTCACGCCGTTGACGTTGTGCACCTGACCTGCGTTGAAGCCGACGGCGGACAGCGCCTGGGCGGAGAAGTTCAGGCCGCCGCCGTCGAACGTGCCCGGCGCGGTGCTGCCGTCGTTGCTGATGCCCGAATTGTCGTAGGCCGCCGGCAGCGTCGCGAACGGCACCGTGGTCTGGCCCGCGAAGCCGAACGATCCCTCACTGGACGAGGCGGCGAACGTCACCGGATAGGTACCGGGTGTCGCGTTCGACGCGGGGGCCAGCTGCCAGCTCGCGGTCACCGTCGACTGGCCGTTGACCGTGGTGAAGCTGGTCGGGGTGGTGGCGGTGGCGGTCCAGCCGCTGGGCGCGGTGATGCTCAGCGCGACGTTCTGCACGGTGTTGGCGCCGCCGTTGGTGAACGTCGCCGACGCCGTGGACGGCTGGCCGACCGGGGTGATCGCGGGGACCGACGCGTGCACGGTGCCCTGCACCAGGATCGGCATGCTGCCCGATACGCCGTTGACGGTCACGGTGATCGTCGCGGCGCCGTCGCTGACCGCCCTGACCAGGCCCGCGCTGCTCACCGTGGCGACCGTCGGGTTGCTGCTGCCGTAGGTGACGGTGGCGCCGGCGAGATTCACGAAGGACTGGTCGTTGTTGACCGCCTGCACCACGTTGTCCGCCGTGACGGCGAAGTTGCGGTCTGGCTGCTCCGCCGGGTTGGTGTCGTCGGCGAGCCAGGGGTTCTTGCTGGTCAGGTCGATGGTCTGGCCCGCCTGGAAGATGGTGCCCGTCGGCTGGACGGTCACGTACTGCACCTTGGGCGTCATCGCTCCGGTCACCGTGACCTGCTTGGTGGCCACGGTCGTGGACGAGTCGGTGCCGACCATGAAGTTGTACGTACCGTCCGTGACGGCCATCTTGGACGCCGGCGTGTTGTACAGCGCGAGGTCACTGATCCTGACCGGGATCACGACGTGCTGGGTCGCGCCCGGTGCCAGCGACGACGTCTTCTGGAAGCCCGCCAGCCGCTTCAGCGGGACGCTGCCGGTGCCGGCGCCCGGGGTCGCCACGTAGAGCTGCGCCACGGTGGTGCCGGCGCGCGTGCCGGTGTTCCTGACGTCCATGCCGACGTTGACCGTGCCGTCCGCGTTGACCGAGGTCTGGTCGGCCGCCACGTTGGCGATGCTGAACGTCGAGTAGCTCATGCCGAAGCCGAACGGGAAGCTCGGCGTGCCGGTGAAGTACTGGTACGTCCGGCCGAGACCGCCGGTGCTGGCCGCGTTGAGGCCGTAACCGGCCATCGCCGGCAGCTGCGTGTCGTCCTTGTACCAGGTGAAGTTCAGGTGCCCGGACGGGTTCTGCGCGCCGAACAGCACGTCGGCGACGGCGCTGCCCTGCGCCTGGCCGTTGTAGCTGCTGAACACGATCGACGACACCTTGGGCTGGACATCGCTGAGCTGCACCGGGCCGTCGGCCTGCAGCACGAGCGCGATCTTCGAGTTGCCCAGCGCGCTGACCTGATCGACCAGCGAGTTGTAGTTGCCCGGCATGGCCAGCGTCGTGCGGTCCCTGCCCTCGCTGGCGTTGGTCAGGTTGGTGCCGGCGAAGATGACCACCAGGTTCGCGTTGCGGATCGCGGTCTGCGTCGCGGAGCTGAGCACGGCGGCCGATGTCGACGTCGACGAGGTGCCGGCCGCGTCGAAGGTCACCGTCGCGTTGGGACTGGCGGCCTTCACCGCGGACGTGATGCCCTGCACGGCGTTGGTGGTGAAGTCGGGCTTGCCGGAGTAGCCGCCCAACGTCACCTGATTCGCCATGTCCCCCAGGACCACGACGTTGTTCAGCCCACTGGGACTGACCGGCAGCAGCGGCGTGCTGGTGCCCGACGGCGCCGAGTTCTTCAGCAGTACCAACGAGTTGTCCGCGACGGTGCGCGCGAGCTGCTGGTGCGCGGCGCTTTCGATGACCGACTTGTTGATAGAGGTGTAGGAGTTGGATGCGGGCGGGTCGAACTCGCCGGTCGCCATCCGCATCGTGAACAGCCGCACCAGGTCGTTGTCCAGGACGCCTTCGGACAGGATGCCCGCGCTGATCGCGGCCGTGATGTTGGGCAGGGTCGCCTCGTCACCGGTGCAGACCAGCTGGTTGCCCGCGCGCAGGGCGTAGGCCATGGCGCCGGCCGCGGCCGGGATCGTGGCGTGCGTGGTGTTGTTGGTCCAGATGATGTTGCCGTTGGTGTTCGACGACGTCCAGCCGGGCGCCGCCCACATGTGTCCGCCGGGGGAGGGGGCCCACGCGCTGTTCACCGCGTCGCAGTCCGACGTCGTGTAGCCGGCGAAGCCGAACGTGCGCTGCGCCACCTGGTCGAGGGTGTAGGTGTTGACCGCGCTCGGCGTGCCGTTGATGGCGTTGTAGGACGTCATCATGCCGGACACGTGGTCGGTCTCGATCAGGGTCTGGAACTGCTTGAGGTAGTACTGGAACAGGTCCGCCTGGGTGGTGACCGAGTCGCCGGACAGGCGGTTGCTCTCCACGTTGTTCATCGCGTAGTGCTTCGCCGTCGCGGCGACCTTCAGGTACGGCGTCATCGGCTGGCCGGCCTGGTTGTTGCCCTGGTAGCCGTTGACGAACGCGCCTGCCATCTGGCCGACCAGGAACGGGTCCTCGCCGAACGCCTCGTCGGTGCGGCCCCACCGCGGGTCACGGTCGAGGTTCACCGTCGGCGCCCAGAACGTGAGATTGCCGTAGTCGGACGCTGACGGGCCGAGGTTGTTCTGGCCGGTGCCGAACAGCGACTTGTCCAGGAAACCCCGTGCCTCGTCGGAGATCGCGGTCGTCTCCTGGTAGACGAGGGCCGGGTCCCACGACATGGACGAGGCGAAGTTCGTCGGGAAGCTCGTGGCCTTCACGTCGTCGACCGCGCCCTGGCCACCCTCCGCGGTGTCCGCGCCGAGGCGGTTGAGGCCGTGCTGGCCCTCGCTCCAGTACGTGTACTGCTGGACGCCGAGGCGCGGGATGGCCGGTGCGTTGTTGGTGTGCAGTTGCAGCACCTTTTCGCTCAACGTCATCCGCGAGACCAGGTCCGCGGCCCGTTCCGGGAAGCTGAAGTGGGTGTCCTGGTAGATCGGTAACGTGGCCGCCGCGGCCGTCGTCGACGCGCCTACCGCCGGTATTACCGCCGCCACCGCCGTGATCGCCGCCAAGGTGATACCGCGGCGCCATCGACGCTTATCGCCTGACATCGTGCCTCCGTCGTGTATGGGCCCACGCACGCGAGAACCGGAAAGAGAAGTCGTTTCCGCGCCGGTACCTCTCACGGACCGGCGCACGAACGCCGACTTAGCATCTTCCGTAGATAGACCTTAAGTCAAGGCTTGAACCAGGCGTTGACGGCCATGTTCTGTCTAAACTCGGCGGAACTGTTAACAGGTTGTCCGAAACACGTCACCGTCAGACGTCCGACGTGTCTCCTGGTGGCTGTTCCCGAGGCCCAGGTGGGTTGACGGGCTCTCGCGCGCGGCGCACCAGCGGCAGTACCAGCCACGTCGACCCGAACAGCACGGCAGCGCACGCCGCCATCAGGATCGCCGGCAGGCGACCGACCACCGCGTCGGCCACCAGGAGCACGGCACCGGTCATCGCGGCCGCCAGCAGGGCGAGGCCGACGAGCGCGAAGCGGTTGCCCCAGCGGATCACGTCGGGCCGCCTGCCCTGGCGGAAGTACAGCCGGTGCCAGGCCACCGGTGCCATCAGCAGCGCGGACGACGCCGTGGTCAGCAGCACCGTGACGATGACCGTGACGCGCTGGAACGCGGTGGCACTCGCGAACCGGTTGGTGAACGCGACCGACAGCAGGAACGCGAACAGGATCTGCACGCCGGCCTGCGCCACCCGGAGTTCCTGCAGCAGCTCGGCCATGTTGCGGGCGAGCCTGGTCGATTCCGGCTCGTCCGCCGGCTCGGTCGCCGTACCGTGCTCGTCCATCGCGAGCAGCCTAGATCCGCCCGGCGCGCACCGCGCGACTCAGCTCCGCGCGATTCAACTACGCAGGAACCAGGCGTACCAGTCGCGGCTGGACGGGGACAGGTAGTGGGTGGGTGCCGGGTGCTGGGTGGGGTAGAGGCGGAAACCGGTGGGTGGGCCGGTGGGTTGGGTGTGGAAGTACGTGCCGGTGATCCACTCGGGGTTGATGTCCAGTTCCATGCCGCGGACGACGCCCGCGTCCTGCAGGATGCGGCCGAGAGTGCAGACGGAGAGCGCTGAGCCGCCGATGTAGACCTCGGCGCCGGTGGCGGTGACGCCGAAGGCGGAGCGGTCGATGTAGGCGGCCTGGCCGATCGTGGCGCCCCACTGGGCCTGGCCGCCGGTGGCGCAGGTGGGGCTCACGACGCCGCCGTCCACCAGCATGACGAGGTTCTGGCGGACGCTGGCCACGTCCGGCGTCAGACTGACTTCGTTGTTCCAGGAGCCGACGCTGGCGGTGCCGTTGGTGTGCAGGACGAGGCTGGCGGCGCCGTCCTGTAATGGCACCGCAGTGCGCCCTTCGCTGTAGTAGCCGCCGTGGCTGGCGTCGCGGGGGAGGCGGAAGCCGGCGTTGAACGCGGCGGCCACGGTCTGCTGCTCGACGGTGCTGAGCGAGGTGGCCGCCTGCCACGTCCCGCCCGGGTCGTTCGTGCCGGGCCGCAGCTGGCCGCGCACGAACGTCGGGTCGATCCACAGGACGCCGGCCAGGTAGGAGGTGTGGGTGGCGTCGGGGCGGACGCTGGTGACGCGGACCGCGGGCTGGCCCTGCGCGGTGGTGACCACGGTCTGCCACTGGCCTTCGCCGGGCAGCGCCCTGGCGCCGGCCAGCGGTGGCAGCGCGGCGGGCGCGGGCAGCCCACCCTTCGCCTTGCCGCCACCCGACACGGCCCCGCCGGCCACCGGGATGCCACCGGCGGGCGCGCCGCCGACCTTGGGCTGGTTCTGCTGGTACTGCTGCTGT
>DASXXM010000467.1:0-3632 GCA_036503065.1 Pseudonocardiaceae bacterium
ACCCGCGAGCTGATCATCGCCTCGCTGCGCGCCGGGGTGCAGTTGGTCGCGGTCTGGGCGCTGCTGCTGGTGCTGTTCGCGCGCACCGGCCTGCCCGGCGCGTTCGCCTGGGTGACGATCATGGTGCTGATCGCCGGGCAGGTCGCCGGCCGCCGCGGCGCCGGACTGCCGCACGCCCGCTGGGCGGCCACCGTCGGAGTCACCGCGGGCAGCGCCATCACCCTGGGCGCACTGCTGGCCCTGGGGGTGATCTCCACCCAGTCCCGCGTCGTCGTCCCGATCGGCGGCATGATCGTCTCCGGAGCCATGCAAGCCACCGGGGTCACCCTGCGCCGCCTGCGGGAAGACGTCCAGCAGTCCCGCCCCGCCATCGAAGCCCGCCTGAGCCTCGGGCTACCGGCCCGCGAGGCATTCCTGCCCCACCAACGCTCCGCGCTGCGCACCGCGTTGCTGCCCGCGATCGACTCCACCAAGGTCGTCGGCCTGATCAGCCTGCCCGGCGCGATGACCGGCCTGATCATCGCCGGGGTCGACCCGCTCACCGCGATCCGCTACCAGATCGTCGTGATGTACATGCTGCTGGCCGCCACCGCGTTGGCCGCCCTGGCCACCGCGAGGCTGGCCGAACACGCCCTGTTCGACCACGCCCACCGACTCGTCCCCATACCACGAGAGGACCCGGCACATGATCCAGAACCTGGCACAGAGTACGGCCACGGCGGGACCCTTCAGCACCAGCCACATCGCGCTGACCGCCACGATCACCGGGGTCGTCGCGCTGCTCGCCGCAGTGTGGCGGCTGCGGCGGGCGTGGCTGGACATCGTGGCCGTCGGCGTGCTCACCGCCGCCTCGGTGTTCCTGTGGCGGATCTCGGCGAACATGCCACAACTGGACAGCGACGGGCTGCCCGGCTTCTCCGCCGACGACTGGCTCGCCCCGGTCCTGACCTACCTGTTCCTCACCGTCTACGCCGACCTGCGGCCACCCGCCGATCCCCGCCGCTACGGCCAAACCCGCGCACTGGCCGTGCTGGCTTCCTTGGCCGTCAACGTCATCACCATCTGACACCACAACACCTCGCCGAGGAGAAGTGCGACCGCGGTTACAGTCAAGGTAGACGCCGTCGAACTCGATGGACGCACGCTTGCCCGCCACGGCAGGCGGCAGCGTGAACGTCTTGCGGTACCAGCCGAGGCCGCCCTGGAAGAAACCGCTGGAGCTGCTGGTGTTGGCCCGCTACACGGGGGCCAGTTCGATGCTCCAGTCGTGCGGCAGGTCCACCGTCCGCCAGCCGGAGTCGTCGAATCCGGGGTCCGGCGCGTTCGCGAACGCGTCGGTCGGATCCGTGATGTCGTCCGCGTTGACCAGCACGAACTCCATTCGGCGCCGATGTCGGTCGACCGGTGGACGGTGCCGGACGCCAGCGGCAGCCCCGACGCCGACACCGACTCCGCTCAACACCTGCCGACGGGTTGGTCCGCTGGTGTCCCCGGCACACGGTTGTCAAGGGCCGGTCGGACGATCCGCGGCCGCGCGAAAATTTCATGAACGGCGAAACCATGAGATTCGTGCTGCCGTCCGGCCCTGACATGCCCGTTCGAAACATTTCGACAGCGACCGGATCCCGGCTAGCAGCACATGATCGGCGCGCTTCTGGACACGCCCCTGGATTGCTTGTATCCCCAAAGGAAGGCGGAAGGGAAAGGTCGACATGATCGGCGCCAGTGTCACCATCACCAACCGGGCCACGACCGCCGTCAACGGCTGGACCCTCACCTTCGGCCGGCCGGCGGCCGGTGAGGCGGTGCAGTCCGGTTGGAACGGCACCTGGACGCAGACCGGGCAGACGGTCACGGTGACCAACGCGAGCTGGAACGGCGCCATCGCCGCGAGCGGCGGCTCGGTCAACATCGGCTTCAACGCCACCGACACCGGCCAGGCTCCGACACCGACCGCGTTCTTCCTCAACAACACCGTATGCGCCATGAACTGATCGGAGCACCTGTGATGGTCACACCGTTGGGCCGGCGGACGTTTCTCCGCGCGATCGGCGCCGGTGGCATCGCGCTCGGCGCGCGCGGCCTGCTGAGTGGTCCGGCCGCCGCGTCCACCTTCGGCGTCACCAGCGGCGGCGGCTTCTTCACCGTGGACACCGGCGCCGGCCTGGTGTTCCAGGTGCGGCAGTCCAACGGTGACCTGACCTCGTTGCGGCGCAACGGTGTCGAGCTGCAGAGCCAGTCCAGGTTCTCGCACGTGGAATCCGGCCTCGGCAACGGCGCCACGGTGACCGCGACGCAGAACGGGAACATCGTCGTCATCACCGAATCGGCCACCAACTGGTACGGCAGCGGCGTGATCCACCACTATCTGGTGGCCAGGAGCGGCGACGCGGCCATCTACATGGCGACGATCGTGGACAACAACGGCGCAGGCGAACTGCGCTGGATACAGGAGTTCGACCGCAGGGTGATCACCACCATGAACACCGCCGCGGACGTCAACGGCGGCACCGCGATCGAATCCACGGACGTATTCCTGGTCAACGGCCAGACCAGATCGAAATACTATGGCAACCGCCAGGCCATGAACCTGACCATCCGGGGTGTCACCGGCAACGGCGTCGGCGCCTTCATGGCCTACGGCAACCGGGAAAGCAGTTCGGGCGGGCCGTTCTTCCGGGATATCGAACAGCAGGGCAGCACCACCATCCAGCTCTACAACTACATGTGGTCGGGACACAACGACACCGAAGGCCAGCGGCTCGGTGTGCTGAACGGCCCGTACGCACTGATCGTCACCGACGGCAGCGTGCCGGCGGCACCCGACATGACCTTCATGTACTCACTCGGCCTGCAGGGTGCGGTCCCGCTGTCCGGCCGTGGCTTCGTGAACGGCAAGGCAATCGGCGTGCCGGGCGGCTCCGTGGTCGGATTCGCGAACGGGCAGGCGCAGTACTGGGCGGTCAGCGGATCCGACGGCAATTTCTCCAGCCCGGCGATGAAACCGGGCACCTACACCCAGACCCTGTACCAGACCGAACTGCCGGTGGCGACGCGATCGGTGACGGTGACGGCCGGGACCACCAGCAGCGGCCAGAACATCACGTCGACGTTCACCACGCCCACGGCGATCTTCCGGATCGGCACCTGGGACGGCACCCCGACCGGGTTCAAGAACGCGAACAACCTGACCACCATGCACCCGTCCGATGCCAGAATGGCGAACTGGGGCCCGACGACCTATGTGGTCGGCGCCAGCCCGACAAGTGCCTTCCCGGCATATCAGTGGGTCGGCGTGAACAACCCGACGACGGTGACATTCACGCTGTCCGCGAGCCAGATCGCCGCGCGCACGGTCCGGATCGGGCTGTCCGCCGCCTACAACAACGGCCGACCACAGGTCTCGGTCAACAACTGGACGTCCTCGATACCGGCACCGTCGGCACAGCCGAAATCCCGCAGCCTCACCATCGGCACGTACCGGGGCAACGAGGCGCTGTTCACCTATCAGGTGCCCGCCAGCGCGTTCGTGACCGGCACCAACACGATGAGGATCACCGTGGTCAGTGGCGACAGCGGCACCGCCTTCCTCAGCCCGGGGGTCAGTTTCGACTGCGTCGAGATGTTCTGAC
>DASXXM010000468.1:0-3048 GCA_036503065.1 Pseudonocardiaceae bacterium
CGACCTGAGCCGCCAGGCTATAGCGGCGTCACATACGCCGAGCTGATCCCGCCGTCCACCAAAAACGTCGACGCGGTGATGAACGACGCGTCGTCGCTGGCCAGGAACGCCACGGCGGCGGCGATCTCGGCCGGCTCGGCGAACCGGCCGACGGGCACGTGCACGAGGCGGCGCGCGGCGCGTTCCGGGTCCTTCGCGAACAGGTCGGCCAGCAGCGGCGTGTTCACCGGGCCGGGGCACAGCGCGTTCACCCGGATGTTCTCCCGCGCGAACTGCACGCCCAGTTCCCGGCTCAGCGCGAGCACGCCGCCCTTGGACGCGGTGTAGGAGATCTGCGAGGTCGCCGCGCCCATGACCGCGACGAACGACGCCGTGTTGATCACCGAGCCGCGCCCGCCCGCCCGCATGTGCTCGATGGCGTACTTGCTGCACAGGAACACCGACGTCAGGTTGACCTGCTGCACGCGGTGCCAGGCGTCCAGGCCGGTGGTCAGGATGGAGTCGTCGTCCGGCGGTGAGATGCCGGCGTTGTTGAACGCGATGTCCACCGACCCGTAGGTGTCGTGTGCGGTGTCGAACAGGGCGCGGACGTCGTCCTCGCTCGTCACGTCCGTGGGCAGGTAGAGACCGTCGACCTCCTTGGCGGCCGCCGCGCCGCCTGCCGGGTCGATGTCGGCGACGACGATCCGGGCCCCCTCGTCGGCCATGCGGCGCACCGAGGCGAGACCGATGCCGCTGCCGCCCCCGGTGACCACGGCGACCCGCCCGTCCAGCCGTCCCATGGCGGTCCCCCTTCTAGTCGATGGTGTCGATGAACACGTTCTTGGTCTCGGTGAACGCGGCCAGCGCGTCCGGGCCCAGTTCCCGGCCGAAGCCGGACTGCTTGAACCCGCCGAACGGCGTCCAGTACCGCACCGACGAGTGCGAGTTGACCGACAGGTTCCCGGCCTGGACCCCCCGCGCCACCCGCAGCGCCCGGCCGACGTCCCTGGTCCAGATGGACCCGGACAGCCCGTATTCCGTGTCGTTGGCCATGCGGACCGCGTCCGCTTCGTCGTCGAACTGCTGGACGGTGACCACGGGCCCGAAGATCTCCTCGGTGACCACGCGATGCCCGGCCGACACCGGCGCCAACACCGTTGGCGGGAACCAGAAGCCCGGCCCGTCCGGCGTGCTGCCGCGGAACGCCACCGGCACGCTGTCGTCCACATAGGACGCGACCCGGTCCCGTTGCGCCCTGGAGATCAGTGGACCCATTTGGCTGGCCGGATCCGCCGGGTCGGCCACTCGGATTGTCTTGACGGCGGGTTCGAGTAGCGCCATGAACTCGTCGAAAGCACCGCGCTGCACCAGGATGCGGGACCGGGCGCAGCAGTCCTGGCCCGCGTTGTCGAACGCGCCGCCCGGTGCGGCCGCGGCGGCTTTGGCCAGGTCGGCGTCGGCGAACACGATGTTCGCGTTCTTGCCGCCCAGTTCCAGGGTGTACCGCTTCACCTGGGCCGCGCAGCCTGCCGCGATGCCCCGCCCGACCTCGGTCGACCCGGTGAACACCACCTTGCGCACCGCGGGGTGCGTGACGAACCGGTTGCCCACCACCGATCCCTTGCCCGGCAACACCTGGAACACGTCCGGCGGAATGCCGGCCAGATGCGCCAGTTCGGCCAGCCGCAGGGCCGTCAACGGCGTCAGTTCGGCCGGCTTGAGCACGACGGTGTTGCCGGCCGCCAATGCGGGCGCCAAGCCCCACGCGGCGATCGGCATCGGGAAGTTCCACGGCACGATCACGCCGACCACCCCGAGCGGCTCGGCGAACGTGATGTTGACACCGCCCGGCACCGGGATCTGCCGGCCGAACAGGCGTTCCGGCGCGGCCGCGTAGTAGGTCAGCACGTTGGCGACGTTGTCGGCCTCCCAGAGCGCGTTGCCGATGGTGTGGCCGGAATTGCGCACTTCGAGCTCGGCCAGGTGGTCCCGATCGGCCGTCACGGTGTCGGCGAACCGGCGCAGCAGCCGCGCCCGATCGGCGGGCGCGACCGCACGCCAGGACTCGGTGGCGGCATGTGCCCGCGCGATGGCCGCGTCGGTCTCCGCAAGCGAGGTGAGCGGCACGGTGGCCACGACCTGTTCGGTGGCCGGGTTGAGCACGTCGAACGTGGCGGTCATCCGGCAGCCCTCCCGCGTGCGGCCGTGATCAGTGCCGCGACCAGGCGGTCGTCGCCGTTGTCCTCCTCCGGGTGCCACTGCACGCCGAGTACGAAGGTCCGGCCGGCCAGTTCGATCGCCTCGATCGTGCCGTCGTCCGCGGTGCCGACGACCGTCAGGCCGTCGGCGGGGGCGTCCACGGCCTGGTGGTGATGGCAGTACACCTTCGCCTCCTGGCCAAGGATGTCCTCGGCCCGACTGCCGGTACGCAGCCGCACCCGGCACTCGCCGAAGACGCCGGGCTCCGGGCGGTGGCCCTGGTGGCCGACCACGTCCGGCAGGTGCTGTTGCAGCGTGCCGCCCAGCGCGCTGTTCAGCACCTGCATGCCGCGGCACACGGCCAGGATCGGTAGGTCCGCGGCCAGCGCCTCGGCCAGCAGGCCGAACTCGAAGGCATCCCGATCCGGTCGCGGGCTGTCGGTTTCCGGGTGCGCCCGCTGGTCGTAGCGGGCCGGATCCACGTCGGCCCCACCGGCCAGCAGCAGGCCGTCCAGTCGGCCGACCAGTTCGGCGAAGCCGTTGCCGACCGGTGGCAGCAGCACCGGCATGCCGCCGGCCCGCACGACCGCGTCCGGGTAGGTCCTGGGCAGCAGGGCCGCGTCAAGATCCCACCAGCCGAACCGGGTGCGTTCGACGTACGTGGTGATGCCTATCACCGGCAGGCCGCCGCGGCCCGCTCGTTCCGATTCAGAGTCGTTCGAAGCCACGGATCCGCTCCCAGTCGGTCACCGTCGCGTCGTAGGCCGCCGTCTCGACCCTGGCCGCGTTGAGGTAGTGGTCGATCACGTCGTCGCCGAACGCGGCCCGTGCGATGTCGCTCCCGCCCAGCAGCGCGGCGGCCTCGGC
>DASXXM010000469.1:0-6669 GCA_036503065.1 Pseudonocardiaceae bacterium
TCAGCCTGATCCGCTCGGTCACGGCGGCGGCCGCGGCCAGCGTGGTCAGGCACTCGTAGTTGTCGTAGACGAGGCGGTCGAGCGTGGCCAGGGTCGAGAAACCGGCCCGTTCGCCCTCGATCGCCCAGTTCACCAGATCCCGGCCGGCGGTGCCGGGCACCGACGTCGGCAGTCCGAGTCCGATCTCCACAGTGGACTCCTTCAGTGCGCGGCGACGGTGTCGAGCGGCTGGTCGTGCCGGCGGGCCAGCACACATTCCAGGGCCGCGTCACGGAAGAACTGCCGCGCGCCCTCCGGCGTCACCATGTCGCGCGGCCGCGACAGGTGCGCCTCCAGCTGCCGTTCGAACTCGCGGACCTCGGGCTGGCGGCTCATGTGCCCGGCGACCATCGGCAGCGGGCCGTCGACCTCGATCACCCGGACGGCCATCTCCTTGCCGACGAAGGCCATCGTGCCCAGCAACCGGCCCACCACGTCGCCGTCGTCGTTGCGCACCTCGAACCGCGGCCGGCCACTGGAGCGGAACAGCTCCTTCACGGCTTCCTCGCTGCCCGCCTTCAACGGGTAGAACAGTGCATGCCAGGTGGACACGATGTTTCTCCTTCGGTTGGGTCGTTCACTGGCTGGCGGTGACGCCGCCGTCGACGTAGAGCACCTGACCGGTGATGAACCGGGCCAGCGGCGAGAGCAGGTACAGCACGGCACTGGCGACCTCGTCGGACTCGGCGAACCGGCCGAGCGGAATCCGCTGCTTCAGCATCTCCAGGAAGTTGTCGTCCCGCGTCGCCTGCTGGACGAACTCGGTGCGCACGAAACCGGGCGCCACCGCGTTCACCGTGATGCCGTGCCGGCCCCATTCCGTGGCCAGCTGCCGGACCAGCAGGTCGAGCCCGGCCTTGCTGGCGCCGTACGCGCTGAACCCGGCACGTCCGCCCGCCGCCCCGCGGACCGACGACAGGTGGATCAGCCTGCCCTGCTCGCCCGTGTCGATCAGCCGCCTGCCGAACTCCTGGGAGAGCAGGAACGCGGCGGTCAGGTTGATCTCGACGATCTCCCGGAACTCCCGCTCCGGAAACCGTTCCGCCGGAATCGTGGCCAGCTTGCTCGCGCAGTTGACCATGCTGTCCAGGCCGCCGAGCTCGTCGGCGACCTCGCCGACCAACCGGCGGATGCTGTCCCCGGATGCCAGGTCGACGTGCTTGCCGATGGCCTGGACACCGTTGTCCCGCAACCGTTGCGCGAGTTCCGCGGCCTTGTCCTGCGACCGGCCCGCGATCGCGATCGTCGCGCCATGGTCGGCCAGTTGCGCGCAGATGGCGGTGCCGATGCCGCCGTAGCCGCCGACGACCAGCACCCGCCTACCGTAGAGCGCCGTCATGACGCACCGCCCAAACCGAGCGAACCGCCCAGCCCGAACAGCTCGCGGGCGGTGCCGGCCAGGATGCGGTCCAGGTGCGCCGGTGCCACGTCCAGCCGCGCCACCATTGCCAGCGTGGCCGGCAGCGGTGTGGTCAGCGGCGGCGAGTCGGTGCCGAACAGCAGGTGGTCCGGGCCGAACACCTCGGCCGCCGCGGCCAGCGCGAGCTGGCTCGGCGTGGCGGTGTCCACGTAGATCCGGCCCAGTTGCCGGCTGATCGGCGTGGCCGGCGGACCACCGGCAGCCGGGCGGCCGGGCGGGGGCCCACCCGCGCCGGGCCGGCCGACGGGTGGTCCACCGGCCCGCTGCTGGGCGAGGTCGAGCTTCTCGCGCAGCAGCGACAGTGCGCCACCGGCGTTGGTGGCGATCAGTTTCAGCGTCGGGTAGCGGTCCAGCCAGCCGGCGAACAGGATCGCGGCCACCCCGGCCGTGATGTCGCACGGCCGGACCACGTGCTCGATCAGGCCGAGATGCCCGCGCATGGCGGACGCGCCGACCGGCTCGGCAGGCGGGTGCAGCAGGATCGGGCTGCCGGTCTCGGCCGCCAGCGCGAAGAACTGCTCGGCACGCGGTGAGTCCAGGTACTCGCCGCGCACGCTGGTGTTGGCGATCAGGCCGACGAACTCCTCCTGCGCCAGCCGTTTCGCGGCCCTGGCCAGGCTGTCGTCGTCGGCGAACGGGTTGACGTACACGTAGCCGCGCAGGTGGTCGGGGTGTGCCCGCACGGTGTCGGCCAGCCACTCGTGGAAACCGTCGAGCTGGTCGGCAGGCTGGGCGTAGTTGTCCATGCCGGGCACGGGCACCATGGTGCCCGCGCCGACCGGGCTGCCCACGATCGTGAGATCGATGCCGAGCTCGGCCTTCTTCTCGATCATGCCGTCGATGTCGGCGAGGCTCGGCGGCATCGGGAAGCGCTTGAACAGTTCCGGTGAGGTGACGTGTCCGTGGACGTCGATCGCCATCGCGCGCCTTTCGCTTGTCTTCAGAAGGGAATCAGGCGCGGGGCGGCCCGAGCACCTTGCCGCCGTACGCCTCGACGGACGCGATGACCTCGCCGAAGTCCGGGAAGTCGGCCGGGTTGAACTCGGGGACCTCAAGCCGGTCGGCCGGCTTGCCGGTGTCGTAGAACCACCCGTCGAACCCGCCGGGCGTGCCCATCACCAGCCAGCGCGCCACCGGCGACTCCACCTTGTAGGAGTGCGGCAGGTTCCGCGGCGCGAACACGGTGCTGCCCGCGGTCGGGCGGTACATGATCCCGTCGATCTCGATGCTCAGCTCGCCGTCGAGCACGTAGAAGGTCTCGTCCTCCCTGGTGTGCACGTGGATCGGCGACGCGTAGCCCAGGTGCGAGGTCTGCTCGGCCAACCAGAACTGGTTGCCGGTCTGCTCGCTGGTGGCCCGGAACTGCATCAGCGCGCCCATGTGCCAGATCGCCCTGCCCTGCTCGGGCGTGGCCAGATACGGCTTGGTGTCGGACATGCGCTCTCCCTCGGGAGTGGATTCGGGTGCGACCGGGCCACCATCTCCCAGAATGCGTCCCCGATGGCACGGGCGCTCATCCCGGCCGCCGGGGAATCCGGCCGGGCTTCCTCGTGCGTGCGGACCTGGTCCCCGGTGGCCGGGACTGCGGTCTCACGCAGGGGGGATCGTTTCTGGGCGAGGGTTTGCGTTGACCAAGCGCATCACGGAGGTGGCCAATGTCCGTTCAGGACAACATCGAACTCGTCCGCACCATCACCGAGAAGGGCCTGAACCTCGGCGACGTCAGCTTCGTCGACGAGGTCTTCTCCCCCTACTACGTGGTCCACACGCGCGGCCTCGACCTGCCGACCGGGCCCGCGGCCTTCGTCGCGGCCGTCGAATTCTGGCGTCAGTCCTTTCCGGACTTCCACACCACGATCGAGCACATGATCGGCGAAGGCGAGTACGTGGCGAGCCGGTTCAGCACGACCGGCACGCACACCGGCAAACTGGGCGAGATGCCGCCGACCGGCAAGCAGTTCCAGGTCAGCGGCGTCGACCTGCACCGGGTGGTGAACGGCCTGGTCGTCGAATCGTGGATCAGCGACGACATGCCGCGCATCCTCATGGAGATCGGCGTGCTCGCGCCGCCCCGTCATCCCTGAGTTCCGTACGAAAGGAAAGCACATGCGGCGCATCGGTTTTCTCGGCCTCGGCGCGATGGGCTCCGGCATGGCGGCCCGGCTGGCCTGCGCCGGTTTCGAGGTGTCGGTCTACAACCGGACCACGGCCAAGGCGACCCCACTGGCCGAGCTCGGGGTCCGGGTCGCCGACACCCCGGCGCTGGCCGCCAAGGGCGTTGACGTCCTGGTGCTGAGCCTGGCCTCGTCGGCGGCCGTCGACGAGGTCCTGTTCGGACCGGACGGCGCCCTGGCCACTGCCGGCCCGAACACGCTGGTCGCCGACACCAGCACGGTGTCGCCGGACGCGGCCCGTGCGATGGCCGCACGGGTCGCTGCCGCCGGGCATCGGGCGCTGGACACGTGCGTCCTTGGCAATGCGCAGCACGCCAAGGACGGCGAGCTGCGGTTCATGATCGGCGGTGCCGATGCGGACGTGGTCGCGTTGCGCCCGGTGCTTGACGTGCTGGCCAAGGAGGTCGTGCGGGTCGGTGACCACGGCATGGGCGCCACGGCGAAGGTGGCGATGAACCTCCTGATGGGCGTGCAACTCCAGGCGCTGGCCGAGGCTGTGGTGTTCGGTGAGCGTGCCGGCCTGTCGCGTGCGCAGCTGATCGCGATGATCTCGGCCAGCGGGTACAGCTCGCCCATGATGAAGTTCAAGGGCGGGGTGATGGCGCGGCGGGCGTTCGAGCGGGCGGACTTCCGGCTCGCGTTGATGCGTAAGGACATGCTGCTCGCACTGGCCGAGGGGCAGCGGCTGGGGGTGCCCATGCCGGCCACCACGGCCAGCTACGAGGTGCTCACGTCGGCCGCCAATGCCGGGCTCGGTGAACTGGACTGTGCCGCGGTGCTTGCCGAGGTGGAGCGGATGGCCGGCGTGTCCGACCAGCCGTGGCCGATCCCGTCAGCCGAGTAGCGCGGCCGTCAGGTCCACCTCGACAAGTTGCCCGGCGAACCCCAGCCGCGCCACACCGAGCAGGGTGCTGGCCGTGGTGAACGCGGGCCCGATGACCGAATCGGTCAGCAGGCGCCACGCGGCGGCCAGCACCGCGGTCTCGTCGCTGACCACGTAGATCACGGACCGGACGACGCGGTCCGGTCCGGCGCCGACGGCCGCGAGAGCGGACAGGGCGTTGGCCGCGACCATGTCGATCTGCGCCTCGAGGTCACCGGGGCCGACCAGGGTGCCGGCACGGTCAAGTGGACACTGTCCGGCCAGGTAGGCGGTGCGGCCGGCCTCGACCACCGTGACGTGGTGGTAGCCGGGCGGTTCGTGCAGGTCGCCGGGATTGATGCGGGTGATCATGTCGTCGATTCTGCCGGCACTGCCGACGACCGCGCATCCCATTTCCGCTGGCCCGCGCTGCCTCAAATGGACCCCGCGCGGGTTGGCCTGCGGGCGATCGGGCACTCTAAGCCATGGGCAGCTCGCACAATCCGGATGACTATCTCTTACCGACCGAGCGGCGGGTCATCCGCGTCCGTCGACACTGGGCGGTCGTGGCGTGGGACGCCTTCGAGGCGGCCGCCCTGCTCACGGTCGCGATCCTGGTGTCCACTTTGCTGTCCGCAGGCGCCTGGCTGTTCCAGAACATCCTGTGGTACGCGGGTCTGCTGGTCCTGGCCCGCTTCGCCTACACGCTGTACGCGTGGTGGGACGAGCAGTTGGTGGTGACCGACAAGCGTTTCATCCTGATCACCGGCGTGTTCACCACCCGTGTCGCGATGATGCCGCTGAGCAAGGTCACCGACCTCACCTACGAGCGCACCGTGCCGGGCCGCGTCTTCGGCTACGGCACCGTCGTGGTGGAGTCGGCCGGCCAGATCCACGCGTTCAACCGGATCGACCATCTGCCACAGCCGGAGCAGATCTACGACGCCATCTCCGAACTCGTCTTCGGCGACAAGCAGGCCCAGTCCGAACGCTTCGCCATGCTCAGGACCAAGAGTGCCACGCGTGGGATGAAGCTCGCCCCCTGACAGGATTCGCCCGACACCAACGGCATTGGGCCGGCTGGCCGCGTTTAGGTTCGCCGCGTCCTGGTGACTCCTTGGATAGATCGTGGCGGCCCAACGGTAAGCGCTGCGACGAAAGGAGTTGTCGGACCGTGATAGTCCTTGGTGTCATCCTGCTCGTCATCGGCTTCATAGTCGGTATTCCCGTGCTGTACACCATCGGAATCGTGCTCGCGATCGCCGGCGCCGCGCTGGCCGTGCTGGGCAGCACCGGCCGCAGGCGGATCGGCGGCCGGGCGCACTGGTACTAAAATTGACTGACTACAAAGGACAGTAAGATCATCGGCAGAGCAGGGTGTTCGATCCCGGCGGATCGGACATCCTGCTCGCTGTGGTGGGCCACCCCGGTGCGCCGTGAGCAGTGTCACCTGCCAAGCTTGGACCAAGGAAATTACGGCAAGGTGGACGCATGGGATCGCAGCGGTCGGCGGCGGCCAGGGACGCGGAGTTGCGCAGGGCTCGGGAGTACGAGGCCCGTGCCCGCGCGGGCGGCGACCTACCCACCCGTACCTTCGACAGGTACGCCACCCAGGCTCCCACCACCAGATATCCCGCCAGACCCCTCCAGCAACCACCCCGCCAGCCACCACCCCGCAGGCCACCCCAGCCACCGCCCCGCCGATTCCCCGGGTCCGACGAGCCGACCGTCGAAATGGCCGCTTTGACCGATTTGGTGAACCGGCCGACCGACTTCGACCCGGACTACGACTCATCGGACTACGACGATCGTCACGACTACGACGACCGTCGTACCGGCCGCGGCCGTCGGCAGCACCACCGGCTTGCCAGGCCGGTGCGGCGGGCGTTTCTGCTGGCCCTGGCCCTGTGCCTGGTCATCGCCGGCATTTCCGTCGTCGGCTACCTGACCGCACCCGGCACCGACACCACCGCCGCCCGCGTCGCCGAGTGGGCCCGTGACCACGGCATGGGTGACCTGGTCACCTTCCTCGAACAGCAGCAGTACCAGCAGAACCAGCCCAAGGTCGGCGGCGCGCCCGCCGGTGGCATCCCGGTGGCCGGCGGGGCCGTGTCGGGTGGCGGCAAGGCGAAGGGTGGGCTGCCCGCGCCCGCCGCGCTGCCACCGCTGGCCGG
>DASXXM010000470.1:0-2214 GCA_036503065.1 Pseudonocardiaceae bacterium
GTGGGCCGAGGAAGACGGCACCATGACCAACCTGGAAGGCCGGGTGCTGCTGCGGCAACGGGCGCTGCCGCCGCCGGACGGCGTGCACAGTGACCTGGAAGTGTTGCGGGACTTGGCGATCCGGCTCGGCCAGCCGGCGGACAGGTTCCCGGCCGACCCGGTCGACGTGCTGGCCGAGTTGGGCCGGGCGTCGGCGGGCGGCCCGGCCGACTACTCCGGCGTGACCCACGAGCGGCTGCGCTCCGGCGAGGCCCTGTACTGGCCGGTCCCATCGAGCGACCACCCCGGCACGCCCCGGCTGTTCCTGGACCGCTTCGGCCACCCGGACGGCCGGGCGC
Organism: Pseudonocardiaceae bacterium; assembly: GCA_036503065.1. Lineage (GTDB taxonomy): Bacteria > Actinomycetota > Actinomycetes > Mycobacteriales > Pseudonocardiaceae > DATEPR01. The sequence continues at coordinate 339 of DASXXM010000470.1, forward strand.
GGTTCGTGCCGGTGGACTTCACCGGCCACGCCGAGCCGGTGGACGAGGAATTTCCCTTGCACGCCACCACCGGCCGGGTGCTGCAGCACTACCAGTCCGGTGCGCAGACCAGGCTGGTGCCCGAACTGCTGGCCGCGGCGCCCGAGGTGTTCGTGGAGATCCATCCGGACACGGCGGCCGGAGCGGATCTGGTGGACGGCGGGTTCGCGTGGGTGACCAGCAGGCGCGGCCGGATGCGGGCCAGGGTGCGGTGCGTGGCGTCGATGCGGTGGGACGTGGTGTTCCTGCCGTTCCACTTCCCCGGCAGCGGGCGGGCGAACCTGGTGACCAACCCGGCGCTGGACCCGGTGAGCCGGATGCCGGAGTTCAAGACGTGTGCCGTCCGAATCGAGCCGGCATGACCGCGCGCCGGGTGGTCGTGATCGGGCACGGGATGGCCGGTGCCCGGCTGGCGGGCGAACTGCGCCGGCACGATCCGGTCGCGGACCGGGTGGCCGTCACGGTCGTCGGCGACGAGCCGCACGCCGCCTACAACCGCGTGCTGCTGTCCGGCGTGCTGGCCGGTTCACTCGACCTGGACGCCGTGCGGATGCAGGAGATCAGCCCGCCCGTCGACCTGCGCCTCGGCATCGCGGTGACCTCGGTGGACCGGAGCAGGCGGCAGGTCCGGCTGGCCGACGACTCGGCGGTCGACTACGACGCGCTCGTGCTGGCCACCGGTGCCCGCCCGTGGCTGCCCGACGTCGACGGCCTGCTCACCGACCGGGGCGCGCTGTCCGCCGGAGTGTTCGCGTTCCGCAGCCGGGACGACTGTGCCCGGATCGTGGCGGGCGCCCGGCCCGGCGTGCCGGTCGCGGTGCTCGGCGGTGGCCTGCTCGGCCTCGAGGCGGCCCGTGGGCTGGCCGGCCGGGGCTGCCTGGTGACCGTCGTCCACCCGAACGGCCACATCCTGGATCGGCAGCTCGATCGGGCCGGCGGCCACCTGCTGCGGCGGGTGCTGGAGCGGCTGGGCATCGAGTTCCGGGTCGACGTGGCCGCCGCGCGCTACCTGCCCGGCGACGGCCTGAAACTGGCCGACGGCAGCCACGTGCCCGGCGAGATGGTGGTGGTGTCGGCGGGCGTGCGTGCCGAGATCGGGCTGGCCAGGGCGGCCGGGCTGGCGGTGGACCGGGGAGTGCTGGTCGACGATGCCTTGCGCACCAACGATCCCCGGGTGCACGCCATCGGCGACTGCGCCCAGCACACCAGCACCGGGGTCGGGCTGGTGCAGCCCGCGTTCGACCAGGCCGCGGTCCTGGCGGCCAGGCTGACCGGCGCCGACCCGGCCGCCCGCTACCGGGGCACGCCCGTGGTGACCCGGCTGAAGGCCAAGGACGTCGACCTGGCGTCGATGGGCGACGTGCACCTCGATCCGGCAGGCGACCACCCGCCGGGGTTCGAGGTGATCTGCGTGCAGGACTCGACCCGTGGCCGCTACGGCAAGCTGGTGCTGTGCGACGACCGCGTCGTCGGCGCGATCCTGCTCGGCCTGCCGGACGCGGCGGCCACCATCACCCAGTTCTTCGATTCGCAGGTCCCGGTGCCCAGCGACCGGCTCGGCCTGCTGCTGGGCCGCGCACTGCCGGCCGAGCAGGCCGCCGGCTCGTCCGCCGCGGCACTGCCCGACGACGCGCTGGTCTGCCGGTGCAACACGGTCCACAAGGCCGGGCTGGTCGCGGCCTGGCAGGACGGGGCGCGCGATGTTGCCGCCATGGCAACGGCGACGAGAGCCACCACGGGTTGCAGCAGCTGCCGCGACACCGTCACCGACATCGTGAACTGGCTGGCCTCGCACCAGCAGGCGTGACCGGATCCATCGTTGCGCGGTCCACTCCCA
>DASXXM010000471.1:0-2358 GCA_036503065.1 Pseudonocardiaceae bacterium
GTCGCCGCGCCGCAGGCCGGTTCCGCGTGGTGCGCCGCACTGGCCAGGGCGCTGCCGGCCACGCTGGCCAACGGAAACACGCCACTGCACCGCAGGCCACTTGCCGCGCCCGCGCCGCTGGCCGCCGCGGCGTGGGGTGCCGGCGACAGTCCGGTGGTGCTGCGGTGCGGGCTCGAGCGGCCGCAGGAGCTGACGTCGACATCGGAACTGCTCGACGTGTCCGGCGTGCGGTGGTTCGAGGTGACCGGGAACGGCGCCGCCACGTGGTACGCGGTGGACCGCGCGGCCGTCGTGGCGTTGACGTTGTCGCAGAGCGGCGGCAACACGGGTCCGATCCAGGACGTGTCAGCCGCGATCAGCGCCACGATGCCCGCAGTGCCGGTGTTCTAACGTAGTCCGGTTCCCCTTGCCAGCGCCGTTTCCACCAACGTGGTCAGCAGGGTCGGATAGTCGACGCCGGTCACCGCCCACATCTTGGGGTACACCGACGTCGCGGTGAAGCCGGGCATCGTGTTCAGCTCGTTCAGGGTCACCGTGTCGTCCGGTCCGACGAAGAAGTCGACCCTGGCAAGTCCCTGGCAGTCCAGCGCGTCGAACGCGCGAATCGCCAATGCCCGCACCCGCGCGGTCACCGCGTCCGGCAATTTCGCCGGAATGTCGAATTCGCAGGCGCCGTCGACATATTTGGCGTCGAAGTCGTACCATTCCACGCCGTCGGCCACGATGCGGATCTCGGCCGGCAGCGAGGAATCCACCCGGCCGTCCGGGTATTCCAGGACCCCGCACTCGATTTCGCGGCCGTTGATCGCGGCCTCCACGATCACCTTCGGATCGATCAGCCGCGCGGTCGCGATGGCCGCGTCCAGTTCGGTCCAGTCGGCCACCTTCGTGATGCCGGTGGACGAACCTGCGCGTGCGGGCTTCACGAAAACGGGCAGCCCCAACCGTTTCCGGTCCGCATCGGCCAACGTTTCGACGCCGCGCCGCAGCACCGCGTACGGCCCGATCGGCAGTCCCTCCGCGGCCATCAGCTTCTTGCCGAACTCCTTGTCCATGGCCGCGGCGCTGGCCAGCACGCCGGCCCCGGCATAGGGAATGCCGGCCAGTTCCAGCAGTCCCTGGATGGTGCCGTCCTCGCCGTAGGCGCCGTGCAGCACCGGAAAGACGACGTCGATCCCGCCGAGCACGTCGCCGACCCGGTCCGGCGGCGTCGCGACCAGGTCCGACGACACCGCGAGTTCGGTGGACGACTCGCCGGCCACCAGTGCGCGCGGCTCGTTGGCGCCGAGCACCCACGCACCGTCCGAGGTGATCCCGACCGGCACCACCTCGAAGCGGTCCCGGTCGAGTTCGGACAGCACGCTTCCTGCGGACATGCAGGAGATGGCATGTTCGGTGCTGCGACCACCGAAAACCACCGCCACGCGAAGTTTGCGCTCGGTCATGTCGACTGACCTTACCTACCCGGGCCGGTGTGTCGGCGCTGCCGTGGTCATCGCGGTGTCCAGCAGCCCGACCAGCACCGGCAGCACCGACTGCAACTCAAGCCGTGAACAGGCGGTATAGCCGATCGCGATGCCGTGCCAACTCGGTCGCAGGTCGTGGTGGCGGGCCAGGCCGTCCAGCGTGATCCCGGCGGCCCGGCCCGCGTCGATCACCTGCCGTTCCGCCGCCGCCGACGGCAGCTGCACCACCACGTGGGCGCCCGCGTCGTCGCCGAGCACGCCGAGTCCGGCCCCGTCCAGCGCGTCGACGACGAGTTCCCGTCGAGCCGACAGTTCGCGGCGCAACCGGCGCAGGTGCCGGCCGAGATCGCCGTGCCGTGCCAGCTCGATCAACACGCGTTGGCCTGCGGCGGATGGCCCGATGCCGGTGCGTTCACGCAGGCTCAGCACGGCCGAGACCACGGCCGGCGGGGCCACCAGCCAGCCGGTGCCCAGGGTGGACGTGAAGATCTTGCTCGTGGTGCCCAGGTGGACGACGACGTCCGGGGCGAGGCCGACCAGCAGCGGCAGCGGCGCCACGTCGTAGCGCAGCTCGCCGTCGTAGTCGTCCTCGATCACCAGCCAGCCCTCGGCCCGCGCCCGCTCGACCAGCGCCACCCGGTTCGCCGCCGCCATCCGCCCGCCCAACGGGTACTGGTGCGACGGCGAGCAGTACACCGCCCGCACCTTCGCGGGAACCGCGCCGACAGCGAGGCCGTCCGGGTCGACCGGGGCCGCGACCACCCGCATCCCGGTGGCCCGGAACGCCTGCACCGCCCGCTGGTAGCCGGGCTCCTCGACGGCGACCACATCACCCGGTTTCAGCACGGCGACCGCGAGTTCGGCCACCGCGGCCGTGGTGCCGGTGGTGGCC
>DASXXM010000472.1:0-4201 GCA_036503065.1 Pseudonocardiaceae bacterium
CAGGAGTGCTACGAGGCCGCCGGGCTGCCCGGCCGTGCCTACGGCGAACTGCTACCGAGCGAGCTCCCCCGGCGCAGCTGGGCGCAGCGCGTGCCGGCCGGGGTCGTCGGCGTGATCGCGCCGTTCAACTTCCCGCTGATCCTGGCCACTCGTTCGGTGGCGCCCGCGCTCGCGCTGGGCAACGGCGTCGTACTCAAGCCGGACCCGCGCACCGCCGTCTGCGGCGGCGTGGTGCTGGCGCACGTGTTCACCGAGGCCGGGCTGCCCGAGGGCCTGCTGCACGTGCTGCCCGGCGGTGTGGACGCGGGCGAGGCGGTGGTCACCGAACCGCGCATCCGGATCGTGTCGTTCACCGGGTCCACCGCGGCCGGCCGGCGGGTCGGCGAGCTCGCCGCCAGGCACCTCAAGCGGGTGCACCTGGAACTGGGCGGCAACTCGGCGTTGATCGTGCTGGACGACGTGGACCTGCCGGCCGCGGTGTCGGCGGGCGCGTGGGGCTCGTTCCTGCACCAGGGCCAGATCTGCATGACCACCGGCCGGCACCTGGTGCACGAGGCGGTCTACGACGACTACGTGGCGGCGCTGGCGGAGAAGGCGAACCACCTGCCGGTCGGCGATCCGGCCACCGAGCAGGTCGCGCTCGGCCCGCTGATCGACGCGGGCCAGCGGGACAAGGTGCACCGGCTGGTCACCGGCAGCGTCGCGGCGGGTGCCCGGCTGGCGGCGGGCGGCGAGTACACCGGGCTGTACTACCGGCCGACCGTGCTGGCCGACGTCACCAGTGACATGCCGGCCTATGCCGAGGAGGTGTTCGGCCCGGTCGCGCCCGTGCTGCGGTTCGGCTCGCTGGACGAGGCCGCGAAGCTGGCGTCGGACACCGAGTACGGCCTGTCGCTGGGCATTCTCACCAACGACGTGCTGCGGGGCCTCGCGCTGGCCGACCGGATTCCCACCGGGATCGTGCACATCAACGACCAGACCGTGAACGACGAGGCGAACGTGCCGTTCGGCGGCGTCGGCGCGTCCGGCACCGGTTCCCGGTTCGGCGGCCAGTCCGCGAACGTCGACGCCTTCACCGAAACGCGTTGGGTCACCATCCGTGACCGGATCGCGCCCTACCCGTTCTGATCACTCCGCCGGCACAGAGGAGTTCGTTATGGCTCACCGGATTTCCCGCCGGGACGCCCTGAAGGCGGCCGGCGTCGGGCTGGGCGCGCTGGCCGGCGGCCAACTGCTCGCCAGCTGTTCCAGCGGGCTGAAGGGTGCCAACACCAACAGCGGCCCGACCACGACGCTGAAGATCGGCTACGTCAGCCCGCAGACCGGCCCGCTCGCGTCGTTCGCGACCGGCGACAACTACATCATCAACAAGCTCAAGCCCGTGCTGGCCAAGGGTTTCACGGCCGGCGGCAAGACGTGGAACATCGAGGTCGTCGTCAAGGACAGCCAGTCGACCACGACCAGGACCACCGAGGTCACGCAGGCGCTCATCAACTCCGACAACGTGGACCTGGTGGTCGCGTCGGCAACGCCGGACACCGCGAACCCGGTGTCCGACACGTGCGAGGCGGCCGGCATCCCGAACGTGACCACGATCGTGCCGTGGGAGGCATGGTTCTTCGGCCGGGGCAAGAAGGCGGGCGAGCAGTTCAACTACTCCACCATGTTCTTCTTCGGCCTGAAGGAGTTCACCGACCTGTTCGCCCACATGTGGCAGACGATCGGCGTGAACAGCGGCCCGGTCGCCTGCCTGTGGCCCAACGACACCGACGCCAACGCCTTCCGGGCCGGCTTCCCGCCCGCCGTCACCCCGGCCGGCTACTCGATCGTCGACGGCGGCGCCTACTCCGACGGCATCTCGGACTTCAGCGCGCAGATCGCCAAGTTCAAGTCGTCCGGCGCCGAGCTGTTCACCTGCGCGCCGATCCCGCCGGACTTCCAGACCTACTGGAAGCAGGCCGCGCAACAGGGTTTCAAGCCGAAGCTGGCCACCGTGGCGAAGGTGATGCTGTTCCCGAGCGAGGCCGTGGCGCTGGGTGCGCTGTCCAACAACATCGCCACCGACGTGTGGTGGAGCCCGTTCAGTCCGTACAAGTCGACCTTCGACGGCACCACCGCCAAGCAGTTGGCCGACGACTTCGCGACCAGCACCGGCTCGCAGTGGACGCAGGCGCTGGGCTCGGTGTACTCGCTGTTCGAGATCGCGGTGCAGGCGCTGCGCTCGGCGAGCGACCCCCGGGACCGCAAGGACGTCGCGGACAAGCTGAAGCACATGAAGATCAACGGGATCAGCGGCCCGCTGGACTTCACCACCGGCCCGCAGCCGGGCATCGCGCTGCAGAAGATCTGCGGCGGCCAGTGGCGGCCGGGCACGAGGTTCCCGTGGGACATGACCATTGTGGACAACACGTTCGACCCGGCGGTTCCGGTCAACGGAACGCTCAGGGCCACGAACGCATGACCGCCCCGCTGCTGACGCTGGCCGAGGTCAGCAAGCGGTTCGGCCAGGTGCAGGTGGCGCGGGAGCTGACGCTGTCGGTGGCCGATGGCGAGTTGCTGGGCATCGTCGGGCCCAACGGCGCCGGCAAGACCACACTGTTCGCGATGATCTCCGGTGACGTCCGGCCGGATGCGGGCGAGATATCCCTGGCCGGCCGGCCGATCACGACGCTGGCGCCGGCCGTCCGCACTCGGCTCGGTGTCGGCCGGACCTATCAGGTGCCGCGGCCGTTCGAGCACATGACGGTGTTCGAGAACGTGCTCACCGGTGCCGTGCACGGGGCCGGGCTCGGCATGGCGGCGGCACGTGACACCGCGCTGCACGTGCTCACCCTGACCGGGCTGCTGCGGTCGGCCAACGTGCCGGCCGGACGGCTGAATTTGCTGGCCCGCAAGCGGTTGGAGGTGGCGAGGGCGCTGGCCACCCGGCCACGTGTGCTCCTGCTGGACGAGGTGGCGGGCGGGCTGACCGATCCCGAGGTCGACGAGCTGCTGGAGATCGTTGCCACGCTGCGCGCGGAAGGACTGACCGTGCTGTGGATCGAGCACGTGGTGCACGCCCTGCTGCGGAGCGTGGACCGGTTGGTGTGCCTGGCATCCGGCTCGCTGATCGCGGACGGCGCACCCGCTGCCGTGATGGCCGACCGGACCGTGCGCGAGGTCTATCTCGGCGCGAGCGTGCGCGGGGTGCCGACATGAACCTGCTCTCGTTGACGGACCTCACCGTCCGACATGGACAGTTGACCGCGGTGAACGCGCTTGGCCTCGAGCTGGCCGAGGGCAGCACGCTCGCGGTGATCGGCGCGAACGGCGCCGGTAAGACCACCCTGCTGCGCGCCATCGCCGGCACCCTCCCGCCGGCAGCCGGCACGATCACGTTCGACGGCCACGACATCACCCGGATGCCGGCGCACCGCCGTGCGGCCAACGGCATCCGGCTGGTGCCGGAGGGACGACGACTGTTCGCGTCGCTGACCGTGGAGGAGAACCTGCTGGCCGGGGCCTACCGGCGGCGGTCGGGGCCGTGGCACGTGGGGGCCGTTGTGGAGCTGTTCCCGTGGATCGGCGAGCGGCGCAGGCAGTCCGCGCGGCTGCTGTCCGGCGGCGAGCAGCAGGCCGTGGCCATCGGCCGGGCACTGATGGGCAATCCGCGACTGCTGCTGCTGGACGAGATCTCGCTCGGCCTGTCCCCCGTCGCCGTGCAGGGGTTGTATCAAGCGATGCCGCACATCCTGGCCACCGGCACGACCGTGCTGCTCGTGGAGCAGGACGTCAGCCAGGCCCTGCGCGTCGCCGACCGGGTGCTGTGCCTGCTGGAGGGCCGGACGGTGCTGGCCGGCACACCGGCCGAGCTGACCACCGCGCAGATCGAGAACGCGTACTTCGGCCTGTCCGGGAGCCACACATGATCTGGGTCAACGCGATCGTCCAGGGGCTGCTGCTCGGCGGCCTGTACGCGCTGTTCGCGTGCGGGCTGTCGTTGATGTTCGGCGTGATGCGGATCGTGAACCTGGCGCACGGCGACATCGCCGTCCTGGCCGCGTTCCTGGCGTATTCGACGATCAGCGCGACCAGGGTCGGGGTGCTCGGCGCCACGTTGATCGTGCTGCCGGTGTTCGCCGTGTTCGGCTATCTCGTGCAGAGCGGGCTGTTGTCGCCCGCGTTGAAGGTCGGGCCGCTGTCCACGCTGCTGGCCACGTTC
>DASXXM010000473.1:0-3095 GCA_036503065.1 Pseudonocardiaceae bacterium
CTGCGGAAGGCGGCGGCGTCCAATCCCAGGGCCAACGAGACGCGGCCGAATCCGGCGACGCGGGCACCCGCAGGGCCCGCCGCGAACAGGCCAGGGCAAAGGCGAAATCCACACGCAAGCGCCCCAACCGCTAGCCCGACCGAGTGCGCCTGCCACCACCGGCAGGCGCACTCGCCACGACACGTCCCACTACACGGCTCCTCCTGGACGGGGACGTCTACGGTTGCTGAACGTGACCGACAGAGGGCGCCGGCCGTGTCCGGCTCCTACCAGCTCCTCGCCAAGGAATAGGCCAGCCTCTGGCGATGCTTCAGCAACAAATAGCATGTATGCTGCGTGCTATAGCAAGTCGCAAACCTTCCGGGCTAGCAAGTCCCCGGCCACAGCCAAAGTGCGGACGAACAGGCGGATGTCGGGTTGGCCTGGTCAGACCACGGCCAGCAGCGTGAACCGCCAGCGATCGTCGATCAGGATCAGGCGTCCGGTCAGCGCCCTGGATCGCCTGCCCTGGTCGATCCGGGCGCAGAAGTCCACCACGGCCGGGGTGGTCTGGCTCAGGTGCAGGCTTCTGAGCTGTCGCGGGCCGGTACCGCCCGCCTGCTCCGCAAGCGGCTTGTAACAGTGGCGCGGCAGGATCTTGTCGAACTGGTTGAGCGGACGCCGACCGTCCAGCACCTCCAGCACACAGGTCAACAACCCGCGGACTTCCGCGGCCGACGGCGGTGGCGGCACCAGGGGCGTGGGTGCCGGATCGTCCACCACCGCCAACCACGGTCGGGTCGATCTGCGGTGCTCGGCCAGTGGGCTAATGCGTACTGCGGCGGACGACGACATGGTCGGATTTCCCGGGCTCGTTGGGCCGGCCGACGCGCGGCCGTGGACGAACTACTGAGTGCCCAATGGTCAGGAACAGGACAATCTTCGCCCGTTCGGGTGAGGGAACGGCAGTGCCCACTAGGGTTCGAACCGTGCTGGGTGGGCTGATCGTGGACTTCGGTGGGGTGCTCACCGAGCCGGGGGCTGAGGTTCTCCTCGCCGCCGCGCGCGAACGCGGGCTACGGACCGCGTTGCTCTCGAATGCCGACGAACTGGGCGACGACGACCTGGCCGAGGAGTTCGACACGGTCGTGCTGTCCGGGCAGATCGGGTTCGGCAAGCCCGATCTCCGGATCTACCTGCTCACGGCGGAACGGCTCGGGCTGACACCGGAGGAATGCGTGTTCGTGGACGACATGGCGGCCAACGTCCACGGCGCCGTGCGGGCCGGCATGGTCGGCGTGCACCACCGCGACGTGGACACCACGCTGATGGAACTCAACGCCCTTTTCGGGATCGAGTCTCCGTAGTCGCGGTCCTGCGGACCAACTCGAAACACAGCACCGCCGCCGCGCTGGCCACGTTGAGCGACTCGACGCCCCCCGCCATCGGAATGCTCAGCCACTCGTGCACCTGCGACCGCACCTCCGGACCGACCCCGGCGGTCTCACCGCCGAGCACGAACGCGGCCAACGACGGCAGTTCGGCGGCGAAGACCGACCGAGGCGCCCGCCCGTCCAACCCGAACAGCCGGTAGCCTGCCCGCCGCAGGTCGGCCGCTGCCTCGCCGGCCGTGGCGCACCGCAGCAACGGCGCCCGGAACGCGACCCCGGCCGATGCCTTGACCACCAGCGGATCCAGGCTGGCCACACCGCGCCGCGGCACCACGATCCCGCCCAGCCCGGCCGCGGTCGCCGTCCGGATGATCATGCCGACGTTGGCCGGCGTGGTGATGCCGTCCAGCAGCAGCACCGACCTGGGCAGTCGGCCGGTCAGCATGGCCGACAGCGGCCGCATCCGTGGCGCGACCACGTCCGCCAGCACACCCTGGTCCTGTTTCCCGTTGCCGGCCAGCACCTTCACCCGGTGCGCGCTGGCGCGCTGCACCTGCACCCCGCGCGACGTGGCCGCGCGCAGGATCTCGCCGGCCGCGGCGCCACGGGCGGTGTCGGCCAGCACGACCTTGTCGACCGTCAACCCGGGATCGGCCAACACCTCCAGCACCGGTTTGCGGCCGTAGACAGTGACAAACCGATCCTTGGGCGAGGTCTCCGGCACCCGATGAGCATCCCACGTGCGAGTATCGGAGGCATGTCCCACCGCCTCTCGGCGCTCGACGCCTCGCTGCTGTACCTGGAGGACGCCACGACGCCGATGCACATCGGCGGTGTCGCGATCTTCCGCAGGCCGCGCACCGGGTTCGACTACGAGCGGCTGCTCGGCCTGATCGAACAACGGCTGGCCCTGGTGCCCCGCTACCGGCAGCGCGTCCGGCACGTGCCGGCGCACCTCGCCCGTCCGGTGTGGACGGACGACACCGACTTCGACATCACGCACCACGTCCGGCTCTCCGCGTTGCCCAAGCCCGGCACCAACGAGCAGTTGGCGCACCTGGTGGCCCGGCTGATGTCCCGCCCGCTGGACCACAACCGGCCGCTGTGGGAGCTCTACCTGGTCGAAGGGTTGCAGCGCAACCGGTTCGCCCTGGTCACCAAGACCCACCACGCCATGATCGACGGTATCGGCGCGATCGAGATCGGCCAGGTCATCCTGGACGTGTCGCCGACCGCCGAGCCCGATGACGGGACGCTGTGGATGCCGGCGCCGCAGCCGAGCCGGCTCCGGCTGGTGACCGACGCGGTGTCCGAGACGGTGCGCCAGCCGGGCGAACTGGTGGAGAACGTCCGGTCCGCGGTCAGCGATCTCACCGCCACCATGAACAAGCTGGTGAACGCGGTGAGCGGCGTCGCGTCGGCGGTCCGCACCGCCGTCCGGCCGGCACCCAGCAGCCCGCTGAACGTGCCGATCACCGCGGAACGCCGGTTCGCCGTGGCCAGGACCACCCTGGCGGACCTGAAGAAGGTGCGTGCCGCGCACGGCGGCACCGTCAACAACGTCGTACTGGCCGTGGTCGCGGGCGCGCTGCGCAGCTGGCTGATGTCCCGTGGCGAGGTCGTCACCGCCGGCACGACCGTGCGCGCGATGGCGCCGCTGTCGGTCCGCGACGAGGTGACCGCGAACACACCGGCCGGCCTGGTCGGCGGCAGTGTGTCGGCCTA
>DASXXM010000474.1:0-20368 GCA_036503065.1 Pseudonocardiaceae bacterium
CCCCCCCCGCCCCCTCCCTGATATCCGTGGCCGTACCCCCCATGGCAGTCACTTCGTGCTGCCCAGCGCATTGGTCAGGAGCTGCTGCGGCACGAACCCGGCCGCGACTCGGCCGTCCGACGTGATGATCGCATTGCCCACGTTGGTGCTGACCAACCAGCCCGAACCCCAGGTCCCACTGACCGGCTTACCGAACTCGCGGACGAGGCCGAGCATGCTGCTGCCGCTCTTGTCCGACTGTCCCGACTGTCCGGACGCGGTGGTGGGCACCTGCGTGACCAGCACGGTCTCCCAGCCCTTACCCACGATCGTCGGCGCGGTCCGGCCGGCCATCGTGGCGGAGTTCTGGTCGGCCTTGTCACCGTTGGTCACGGTGGCGCCGGCAGGCGGGGTGAACCGGAACAGCGACGGGTCCTGCGCGCCGACGTTCAGGCTGCTGAAGCCGACCTGGATGGCGGGCGTGTCGGTGTTGTTGGCCAGCACGGTCAGCCGCAGCGGGACGTGGGTCTGCGCGTCGACCGCGATCCGCACCTGGCGCAGCAGCGTGCGCTGGTTCGCCTTCGGCGTCAGCACCAGGTCGTACGCCGGGCGGTTGGCGACCAGGTCGGTGCCGTCCACCGAGATGGTGCTGATCTGCTGCACCGCGGCCACCACCGCCTTGGCCGCGGTGGCCGGGTTGAGATCGGACTTCGACGTGCCTGCCGGTGCCTTCTTCTTGTCGGCGGAGCCGCCGACGTGGTGCTCGGTCACCGTGCGGTTGGACGAGTTCCAGTCGTAGAGCGTGGTGCCGTCGTTGACCAGCGTTTCCTCGCTGGCCGGCGCCGGGATCGACAGGCGCGTGCGGCCCGTGCCGTCGGTCCACACCCGGACCTGGCTGGTGCCGCCTGCCAACTGCGCGGGCAGGCCGGGGATGGCCGGCAGGCCCAGGTTGTTGTCGATCTCCACCGTGCCGGCCATGGCCGGTGGTGACGCGGTGAGCACCGACTGCACCAGTGCTGCCGGCGTGGTGCTCGGCAGGGTCGGTGACTGTCCGGCCCCGGCCGGCGCGGCCAGGAAGCCGAGCCCGACCGCCCCCGCTACCACACCGATCGTGGCAACCCCGAGTGTCGCGTTCCTGCGGTTCATTCCGCCTCCCTTGCGGTTTGGTACTGCCGAGCGTGCACCCGGGTAGCTGAGATGGTGCTGAGAGTGGTGACACGACTGAGAGATCACTGAGAGTCGGTCCCCATCTGCGGCATTCTGTCCAGGTGAAGCCACGGGTGCTTGTCGCGGACGACGAACCGGGTGTGCGGCGCGCGCTGGAGCGCGGGCTGGCCGCCGAGGGTATGGACGTGGCGGCCGCCGCGGACGGGCCGAGCGCCCTGCGGGCCGCGCTGACCGGCGCGTTCGACGTCGTGCTGCTGGACATCATGCTGCCCGGCCTGTCCGGCTACCGGGTGCTGGAGCGGCTGCGGGCCGAGGGCGTGCGCACACCCGTGTTGCTGGTGTCGGCGAAGGACGGTGAGGTCGACCAGGCCGACGGGCTGGACCTGGGCGCGGACGGTTACCTGGTCAAGCCGTTCTCGTTCCGTGTCCTGGTGGCGCAGGTGCGGGCGCTGCTGCGGCGGTCGTCCGGCGAGGGTTCCCGGCAGCGGTTGCGGATCGGCCAGCTGGACGTGGAACGGGCTCGTCGGCAGGTGCGGTGGGCAGGCGCGCTGGTGGCGCTGAGCCCACGGGAGTTCGCGGTGTTGGACGTGCTGGTCAGCCGCGCGGGCTCGGTGGTGACCAAGGACGAATTGCTGCGCGCGGTGTGGGGCGACGAACAGGCCGCCACCCGCAACGCGGTCGAGGTCTACGTCGGCTACCTACGGCGCAAGCTGGAGGCGGTGGGCGCGGGCGACGTGCTGCGCACCGTGCGCGGCCACGGCTACCTGGCCACCACGACCGAGTTGGACACGGCGCTGGGTGGGCCGGCCGGGGACGCCGCAGGGTGACCGGCTGGCTGCGCGGCTGGTGGCTGCGGCGCACGGTGCGGTCCCGGATCACGCTGGTCGCCACCACGGTCACCGTGCTGTGTCTTGCGGTGTTGGCCCCGGTGACCAGCGCGTTGCAGGGCACGCTGCTGCTCGACTCGGCCGACGCCGACCTGCAGGCCCGACTTCAGTCGGGTAGCGCCGCGGTGGCCGACGGGATCGCGCCGACGTCGGCGCCCGGCGACATCGTGGTGCGCGTGCTGGACCGGACAGGCGATCCGATGGACGGTGGGCCTGCCGCGCCGCTGTCCGTCGACCAACTCACGCGGCTGGAGGGCGGCGTCGGCGTGCTGGACACCGTCGCCAGCCCGCCCCGGCGGTGGCTGGGCACGGTGGTCAGCGGGCCGGACGGCAGCCAGCGGCTGGTGGTGGCCGGTGCCGCGTTGGTCGGGTTCGACCAGGCGCAGGGGCTGGCGTTCCAGTGGGCGTTGGTGGCCGCGTTGCTCGCCGGGGCCGCGGCCGGCGGAGCGACCTGGCTGGCGGTGCGCGGCTCGCTGCGCCCGGTGCAGCGGATGCGGCTGGCCGCCGCGGCGCTGCCGCCGGGCGAGCGGCTGCCGGTACCGGCAGCACGGGACGAACTGCGCGCGATGGCCGAGGCGATCAACGCCCTGCTGGCCCGCCGGGACGAGGCGCGGCAACGGTTGCAGCGGTTCACCGGTGACGCCGCGCACGAACTGCGGTCCCCGGTGGCGTCGATCCGGGCGCAGGCCGAGGTCGCCGTGCTGCATCCGGACCCGTCGCTGGCCCAGGAGGTGCTGACCGAGGTCGTGGCCGAGTCGGAACGGCTGTCCGCGCTGATCGACGACCTGCTGGTGCTGTCCCGGTCGGACGCGGGGGAATTGCCGGCGGCCGGGCCGGTGGACCTCGCGCTGGCCGCACAGGCCGCGATCGGCCGGTTGGCACCGGACGGGCCGCCGGTGCGGCTGCGGGTGCCGACCGTGTCGTGCGCGGTGTGGGCGGCGCCCGCGGAGCTGGATCTGGTGCTGGACAACCTGTTGCGCAACGCCGTCCGCTACGCGCGGGCGCAGGTCACGGTGTTCGTGCTGCCCACACCCGGCGGCGGTGCGCGGTTGCTGGTGGACGACGACGGCCATGGCGTGCCGGAGGAGCACCGCGCTCGCGTGTTCGACCGGTTCTATCGGGTGCACGACGACCGGGGCCGCGCCACCGGCGGGTTCGGGCTCGGGCTCGCCCTGGTCGCCGAGGTCGTGCGGCGGCGCGGTGGCGTGGTGTCGGTGACCGAGTCGCCGGACGGTGGTGCCCGGTTCGACATCCGGTGGCCCGGGTCGTTGCTGGCCCGAGGTCACTCGATCGGTGAGGGCAGGCGGCGGGCAGGATTCGTGGGGTGACCTATCTGCCGGCACTGCGTGGCACGGCGCTCATCGACGCCCCGGCCCGCACCGTGGCCGCCGCGGTGGCCGAGCCGTGGCTGCTGCGGCAGGCCGTGGCGTCGGTCGGCGTGCGGCTGTCCGGGCCGGACGGGCAGCTCGCGGTCGGGGATGTGTTGGTACTGCGTCGGTTCCGGTGGGAGGTCCGGCTGCGGGTGGCCGCGGCGGACGAGCGCGGCCTGTTGTTGACCGGCGGCGGGGCGCGAGTGAGCGCGACCGTGGTGCCCGGCGACGCGGGCACACTCCTGACCTGTGCCATCGGCTGGACGCCACCGGCCGCGCTTTTTGGTCGGCTCGTGGCGCGGGCCGTTGGCCGTCGGTGGGCGCTGCGGCTGCTGCCGAAGTTGTTGTCCGGGGCACGGCGTCGGGCCGAGCAGTTGGCCAGCGCGCCTGTGGTGGTCGGCGCCGTGGTTCGGGACGGCAAGACCGTGCTGGCCGCGCAGCGCGCCCGGCCGCCGGTTCTGGCCGGGCGGTGGGAGTTTCCCGGCGGGCGGGTGGAGGCCGGTGAGGACGAGCGCGCCGCGCTGGCCAGGGAGTGCCGCGAGGAGTTGACGGCCGACGTGGTCGTCGGCGAGCGGCTCGGGCCGGATCTGGTGTTGCCCAATGGCTGGGTGCTGCGGCTGTACCTGGCCGAACTGGCTCCCGGCGCCCAACCGGTGGCGGCTGAGCACCGGGCGATCCGCTGGGTGTCCGCAGACGAGTTCGCCGAGTTGAACTGGCTGGACGCGGACCGAATCGTGCTCCCCGCAGTGGCCGAAACCTTGGCGCCGCAGCGATAACCGATGCTGTAGCAAACAGCATGGCTGGTGCTACAGCAACGGCACGCTGCAAGCGGCGTAGCTGATGCTGTAGCAAACAGCATGTTGCAAGCAGTGCCGCTGGTGCTGTAGCAAGTAGCAGGCAGCGAAACTTGATGCTATAGCAAATAGCATGTAGCAAATAGCAACAGGCTGGTGCCGCAGCAAGTGGCATGTCGCGTGCAGCGATAGCTGATGCCATAGCAAACAACATATAGCAAACAGCATATAGCAAACAGCATGGCTGGGCCGGTATCTGGCTCGGGATTTGTGGGGGCTCAGGCGGCGTTGCTGTTACCGCAAGTGGGCGTGCTGCAGGCGGTGCGGTGATGCCATAGCAACGGCCTGCTGTAAGCAGTTATGGCTGGTGCTGCAGCAAACGGCATACAGCAAGCAGTGTTGCTGATGCTATAGCAAACAGCATGTTGCAAACAGCACGTTGCTGTGTTCTGACCTGGCCGACTGTGGACCCGGGGCGACCGCAGGCGATGGCTGGTCATCGTGACCCTGCGGACGGCCCGTCGGATCAACCGATGCCGGCCACTCGCATGGCCGCCGCCAGTCGGGGTCGGGCTCGTTCCCTGGCTCGTTCCGCGCCGACGGCACGGATCCGGTCCAGTTCCGTGGGGTCGTCCAGCAGTGCTGTGGTTCGCTCGCGGATCGGGGACAGCTCGGCGATCACGGCGTCGGCGACCACGGTCTTCAGCGTGGCGTAGTCGTCGATGCCGACCGCGGCCTTCTCCGGTTTGGTGCCGGTGCAGGCGGCCAGGATCTCCAGCAGGTTAGCCACCCCGGGCTGCGCTTCCGGCTGGTAGACGACCTGGCCGAGGGTATCCGTCACAGCCTTGCCGATCTTGCGCCGGACGAGGTCGGGCGGGTCGAGCACGAACACCACACCGGCCGCGTCACTGGCCGACTTGGCCATCTTGCGGGTCGGGTCGGCCAGGTCCCTGATCCGGGCCGCCGCGTCCGGCAGCGCCAGCCGGGGCACCGCGAAGACCGCGCCGTACGTGCCGTTGAACCGTCTGGCCAGGGTTCTGGCCAACTCCACGTGCTGCGCCTGATCCTCGCCGACCGGGACCTCGTCCGCGCCGTACAGCAGGATGTCCGCGGCCATCAGCACCGGATACGTGACCAGACTGAGACGGACCGACTCCGCGCCGGTCGACTTCTGCTTGAACTGGATCATCCGGCGCGCCTCGCCGAACGTGCAGACGCACTCCAGGATCCAGGTCAGCGCGGCGTGTTCGGCGATCAGATCGGACTGCACGAACACCAGGTCCGGATCGATGCCGACGGCCAGCAGTACCGCCAACTGCTCCCTGGTCAGCGCGCGCAGTCTGGCCGGATTGTGCGCGCCGGTCATGGCGTGCAGGTCGCTGACGAAATACAGGTCGTCCGGCGTGGTGTTGGCCACCCACCGGCGAATTGCGCCCAAATAGTTGCCCAACTGGACGTGGCCGGACGGCGTGATTCCGGAAAGCCGGGTCATGGCGGTGCTCCTCGGTCGCTGCCGCCCGCCGGCACCCGTGTCCAACGTCACAGGCCGCCGGATGGGCGGCCTGGGTGTCGTGCTCGGATACGCGCGTCAGGGCCGCCGGTCAGCGGCCCACCACATGCCAAGATGTGTACGCACCTGCCGAAGTGTAGGGGTCCTTGCCTACTTTCCCGGTGCGGTATTTCCCCGGCCGCGCCAACCGCCGCACTCAGCAGGTACCCTGAAAGGTGCCGCACCTGGGCGAACACACCGCAGTGTGACCCAAACCGGCGGCCACCCTTTCCCAGCCCTTCACCGCACTAGGAGTTTCGCGTGCCCACGGCCACCGTGTCGGATACCGTCTCGGTCGCGCGCCTGCGCACCGACCTGCGCAACGTGGCGATCGTGGCACACGTCGACCATGGCAAGACCACGCTGGTGGACGCGATGCTCCGCCAGTCGGGTGCCTTCGCCGCCCGTGCCGAACCAGTGGACCGGGTGCTGGACTCCGGCGAGCTGGAGCGGGAGAAGGGCATCACGATCCTGGCCAAGAACACGGCCGTGCGCCGGGCCAACCCGAAGAACCCGGACGACGCCGTGACCATCAACGTGGTCGACACGCCCGGCCACGCCGACTTCGGCGGCGAGGTCGAGCGCGGCCTCGCCATGGTGGACGGCGTGCTGCTGCTGGTGGACGCCAGTGAGGGCCCACTGCCGCAGACCCGCTTCGTGCTGCGCAAGACCCTGGCCGCCGGCCTGCCGGTGGTGCTGGTGGTCAACAAGGTGGACCGGCCGGACGCGCGGATCGCGGAGGTCGTCGCGGAGACGCACGACCTGCTGCTGGAACTGGCCGCCGAACTGGAGTCGGTCGACGACTCGGTGCTCGACCTGCCCGTGGTGTACGCGTCGGCGCGGGCCGGGCGGGCCAGCCTGCATGCCCCGGCCGACGGCGAGATGCCCGACAGCGAGAACCTGGACCCGCTGTTCGACACCCTGTTGAGCCATGTGCCGCCACCCACCGGTGACTCGGCGGCGCCGCTGCGCGCGCTGGTCACCAACCTGGACGCGTCCAGCTTCCTCGGTCGGATCGCGATGTGCCGGATCCACGCAGGCAGGCTGCGCAAGGGCCAGATCGTGGCGTGGTGCCGCGAGGACGGCTCCGTCAACCGGGTCAAGGTCACCGAGCTGCTGATCACCGAGGCGCTGGACCGCGTGCCCACGCTGGAGGCGCACGCGGGTGACCTGGTGGCCATCGCCGGCATCCCGGACATCACCATCGGCGACACGCTGGCCGACCCGGACGACCCGCGGCCGCTGCCCAGGATCACCGTTGACGAGCCCGCCATCTCGATGACCATCGGTGCCAACACCAGCCCGCTGGCCGGGCGCGGCGGCGGCACCAAGCTGACCGCACGCCTGGTCAAGGCCCGACTGGACACCGAACTCGTCGGCAACGTGAGCGTGCGGGTGCTGGCCACCGAACGGCCGGACACCTGGGAGGTGCAGGGCCGTGGCGAGCTGGCGCTGGCCATCCTGGTGGAGACCATGCGCCGGGAGGGTTTCGAGCTGACCGTCGGCAAGCCGCAGGTGGTCACCAGGATGATCGACGGCAAGCTGTGCGAGCCGTTCGAGCACCTGACCGTGGACGCGCCGGAGGAGCATCTCGGCGTGCTGACCCAGCTGCTGGCCGGCCGCAAGGGCCAGCTGCACACCATGAGCGGCCACGGCACCGGCCGCGTGCGGCTGGAGTACGTGGTGCCGGCCCGTGGCCTGATCGGATTCCGCACCGAGTTCCTGACCGAGACGCGGGGCACCGGCATCATGAACCACGTCTTCGAGGGCTACTTCCCGTGGGCGGGCGAGCTGCGTACCCGGCACACCGGGTCGCTGGTCGCCGACCGGACCGGCTCGGTCACCGCCTATGCCCTGATCCAGCTCGCCGACCGGGGCACGTTCTTCGTGGACCCGGGCGCCGATGCCTACGAGGGCATGGTGGTCGGCGAGAACCCGCGGGCCGAGGACCTGGACGTGAACGTCTGCCGGGAGAAGAAGCTCACCAACGTCCGGTCGTCCACCGCGGACGTGTTGGAGCGCCTCGCCCGGCCGCGCAAGCTGGGCCTCGAGGAGTCGCTGGAGTTCTGCGCGTCGGACGAGTGCGTCGAGGTGACCCCGCAGGTCGTCCGGATCCGCAAGCTGGTTCTGGACAGCACCCAGCGGGGCCGCGCACGGTCCCGCGCACGCGGGCGCGACCAGGCCTGACCGCACCAGACGAGACCCGTCCGGGACAATGTCCCGGACGGGTCGGTACCGTGGTCTCCCATAACTTTCTCGCCGACGCGGTGCAACTCGCACCGGCGCTGAGGCGTCCAGTGAAGTAGCGGCGGCGTGGGCGAAAAGGCGGTGCGGGCCGTCGGTGCCCAATGGGAGCATGACAGCTCGGCGGGGAGCGTGTTTCCCGTCGGTGGCCACGGAGGGGAGGTCGCCAAGTGGGCCGGTGTGCCCAGCATCGGGATGCGCACAGTGGACGGCCGGCTGTGGCTGCTTTCCTGACGCGGCAACCATTCCGTTTGGCTGCCGTGGTTGCCGTCGCGATCGCCGTGCTGGCAGGCTGTACCCAGGCGCCACCGCCGCCGCTGGTCACGTCGCCCGCCGCGCGGACGTCCGCGGTCCTGCCGACCGACACCTCGCACATCGTCGTCGGCGTCGACGGCATCGGCGGTGGCTACAACCCGCACGAACTGTCCGACCAGTCCGCGGTGACCACGGCCCTGTCCACGCTGCTGCTGCCCTCGGTGTTCCGCACCGCGCCGGACGGCACGTCGACGCTGGACGACACGCTGATGGTGTCCGCGGAAGTGACCAATGCCAGCCCGTTCACCGTCGTGTACCAGGTGCGCACGGACGCCTCCTGGTCGGACGGCACGCCGATCGACGCGGCCGACTTCGTCTACCTGCGCAGCCAGATGGTCGGCCAGCCGGGGGTGATCGATCCGGCCGGCTACCGGCTGATCTCGGGGATCGCCGCGCGGAACAACCTGAAGACCATCACGGTGACGTTCGCGAAGGCATATCCGGCCTGGCGGACGCTGTTCGCCGACCTGTTGCCGGCACATCTGCTCAAGGACGCGCCCGGCGGCTTCGCCACCGCGCTCAGCGGCGGGTTCCCGGCCACCGCGGGCCCGTTCGACATCAAGACGCTCGACTCGGGCGGCGGCGAGATCGTGCTGGAACGCAGTGACCGCTACTGGGACAAGCCCAGCGTGCTGGACCAGATCGTGTTGACCAAGGCGGACAGCCAGGGCATGGCCGACGCGCTGCGCAGCCGGGCCGACCAGATCGCCTACAGCAGGGTGGACGCGGCCGGCCTGACCCGCTTCCGTCAGCTGGGCGCCACGGTCGGGTTGACCACCGTGGCCCGGCCGGAGTTGGCCGCCGTGCTCCTGCGGCCGGGTTCGCCGCAGCTGGCCGACCAGTCGGTGCGGGAGGCGGTCGCGGCGGCCGTGGACCGGGCCGCGCTGATCGCCACCGGCACCGGTGGCGGCCCGTCGGCCGGGTTGCCGGCCAACAGTTTGGTGACGGCTCCGTCGCAGCCCGGTTACGCGGCCACCATGCCGGGCAACGCGCCGGGCGCGGTGCCGAACCCGGCTGCCGTGCCCGGGTTGCTCGCGCAGGCCGGCTACGTCCACACGGCCGCCGGCTGGACGCGGGCCGGACACCAGCTCGGTCTGGTGATCGGCGCGCCGAACGGCCGGGAACCGTACGTGGCGATCGCGAACCAGCTACGGGCGCAACTGGTGGCCGCCGGCATCCCGGCCACCGTGGTGACCCCCGAGCCGACCCAGTTATACGAACAGTTACTGAATCCGGCGTCCGTTGGTACGAACGGTGGGCCGAACGGGGGCACCGCGCCGCTCGACATCCTCGTCGGGCCGCAGCCCGCTGGTGGCGATCCGGCTACCGAGCTGGCCTCCTGGTTCGGCTGCGCCGCCGCGTCGTCGGCAGGCACGACACCGGTCTCGGCCGGGCCGCTGAGCTGGTGCGACACCGCGATCCAGCCCACCGTCGATGCCGCGCTGACGGGTGAACTGCCCTGGTCGGACGCTGTGGCCCGGGTCGAGCCGGTGTTGTGGTCGCTGGCGGTGGCGATCCCGCTGTTCCAGGTGTCCGACGAACTCGCCGTCGGGCCTGAGGTGTCTGGAGTGGACAGTGGGCCCCCACTTGCGGGACCATTCTTCGGCGCCGCGACGTGGAACCGCACGAATGGGTGAGGGACACGCACTTCCGGCGTAGTCGAGGCCGATTGTCACGGAGTGTGATTGGTCGGGCGCGTCGAGGTGTCCCTTATTGCGTTTTTGTTACAACTGGCGAGTAGGTAAGAGATGGCAGTGGGTGGAACCCGTCAATCGGTTAAACCACTGGAATACGCGCAAGTCCCTACGTCCGCTCAGCGGACATTGCCGGCCGGTGACCGGCCGGTTGCGGGTGGCTACTGACTTGTCACCCTTTGGTCACGATCGCCGCGCGACCAGTGACCGCAGCCATCTAGGGTTCTTACCGTGCTGCCACAGCGCGCCGCGTAGGCTCGCGCGGCGTTACACGTCTCGGGCGCACACCGGCCATGCTTATTGGCCGGTCCCACCCGTGCTAGGAGGGCACGTTTCATGAGGAGATCCAGGGCATACGGTGCGATGGCGCTGCTGGCCGGCGGTGCAGTCGCGTTGAGCGGCTGCGGCAGCAGCGGCTCCGGTGGCGGTTCCGGGGCAGCCAACAACGGCCCGACGAACGCCGACCCCCAAGCTCTCGCGCTGTCCCAGCCGTACGTCCGGCCCAAGGTTCCCGACATGGGCTCGATCGCGGTATCGGTCGACGAGACCATGACGAACTACAACAACAATCTCGCGACCACCAACAACGTCTCGAACTTCTACATCGACAACCTGGTACAGCCCAGTGTCTTCTTCACCAATGACGTCAAGAACGTCGCCAAGGTGCAGATGGACGGCGACCTGATGTCGTCGGTGAAGGTTGTTTCGCAGAACCCGCAGGTCATCCAGTACAACATCAAGCCCCAGGCGGTGTGGTCGGACGGCGCTCCGTTCGACTGCGCCGACTTCTACCTGCAGTGGCTCGCCGGTGCCGTCGACAGCGGTGACGTGGCCAACGCGTTCCAGAACACGATTCCGGGTCTGGACCACATCAGTGGCATCACGTGCGCGAACAACAACAAGCAGGTGACCGTCAGCTTCTCCAAGCAGTGGGCGGACTGGCAGGGGCTGTTCAGCAACATGGTGCCGGCGCACGTGCTGACCAAGTCGCTCAACATCACCGAGGACCAGCTCACCAAGCTGAACGACAGCGCGGCCGGCGACAAGGTCACGCTGCTGAAGGTCGCCGACTTCTACTCCGGTGGCACCAACTCCGATCACGGGTTCGCGGGCCTCAACCTGGCCAACGACCTGTCGGCCAACCCGTACATCATCCAGTCCGCGGACGGCAAGGCCGACACCGTGCTGGTGCGCAACCCGAAGTGGTGGGGTAACCCGGCCGGCCCGGCCAAGATCGACGTCCGGACCAACCGCGATGACCAGTCCGCCTACCAGCAGTTGCAGAACAAGGAAATCCAGATCGCAGGCGGCCAGCCCGACGCGGGCGTCGCACAGGAGGTCAAGGCGAGCGGCGGTCAGTACACCCTGATCACCGGTATCGGCGTGACCTTCGAGCACCTGGACATGCAGGCGGCCAACCCGGTGTTCAAGAAGTACCCGGAACTGCGCAAGGCGTTCTCCGACTGCGTGAACCGGCAGGACGTCATCAACAAGGTCGTCGCCGACGTGGACCCGGACATCAAGCCCCTTGGCATGACCCTGTTCCTGCCGACCGAGACCGCGTACCAGAACCACTACGCCAACACCGGCAACGGCGACGAGACCGCCGCCAAGCAGGTGCTGACCGCAGCGGGCTGGACGATGGGCGCGAACGGCTACATGCAGAAGGCCGGCCAGACGGCGACCGTCACCATCGGTCACAAGACCAACGCGCGCCGCACGTCGACCGTCCAGGCCATCCAGGCCGAGTGCAAGCCCGCCGGCATCCAGATCCAGGACTTCACGAGTGACGGGTTCAACGGCAAGAACCTGCCGGCCGGTGACTACCAGGTGGCGCTGTTCGCCTGGACCGGCAGCGCGTTCAAGTCCGGTTTCGACTCGATCTACCAGACCAAGTCGGGCTCGCTGGGTGGCGCCAACTACCAGGGTTACTCCGACACCAAGGTGGACGCGCTGTTCAACCAGGCGGACGGTGAACTGACCTACTCGAAGCGCACCGCCGACCTGCAGCAGGCCGACCAGTTGATCGCGCAGGACGGCTTCACCCTGCCGCTGTTCACGCTGCCGGAGTACGGCGTGACCGACGGGTCGATCAAGTCCACCGCTCAGGATGGTACGAAGATCTCCATCTCCGACAATGAAGCAGCCAGCGGCATCCTGTGGGACGCCTTCGCCTGGGTGAAGGCCTAGGCACCGGCAGGGCGCAACAAAACTGGATGACCACCCACTCGCTGGAGTGACGGTCGTGTGAGACACGGGAGCCGGCGCCACAAGCGTCGGCCCCCGTGTACACGGTGAACCCCGTCCGCCCGACCGGCCCGGCGGGGGTCCCACCTGGGAGGATTGGATGCTTCGCTACGTCATTCGCCGGATCCTGATCTCGATCCCGATCGTGATCCTGGCGACGTTCCTGTGTTTCGCGCTGGTCACCGCCATGGGCGATCCCCTCGGCGACTGGAAGACGCAGCGACCGCGGTTGCCGGCGGCGGTCGCCGCCGAGGAGGCGATCGTCGGCTACGACCAGCCGTTCTTCACGCGGTACGGTCACTGGGCGGTCAATTTCGTCGAGGGCAACTGGAATCGCAACGTGGTGCCCGGCGACAACAACCAGCCGGTGAAGCCACAGATCATTTCCGCGCTCGGGGTCACCGCGAAACTGGTGCTCTTCGCCGAACTGATCTCGATCGCGATCGGCATGCTCACCGGGGTGGTGAGCGCCGTCCGACAGTATTCCATGTTCGACTATTCGATAACCGGCATCGCCTTCGTGCTCTTCTCGATGCCGTTGTTCTGTATCGCCATCATGCTCAAGTCGATCGCGCCGCCGTTGAACAACTGGCTCCAGTCCATCGGCTTCGGTAGATGGATCACCACCGCGGGACCACCGACATCCGGTTATACCGGCGGCTTCTGGCATGTCATCTATCAGTTCACCGGTGTCTATATCCTCCCGGTGATCTGCCTGTTCGCCATTTCGTTCGCGCTCTACAGCCGATTCCAACGCGGCTCGATGCTGGACGTGCTGAACTCCGACTACGTGCGGACCGCGCAGGCGAAGGGGCTGTCCCAGTCCAGGGTCATCTTCCGGCACGCCTTCCGCAACGCGCTGATCCCGGTGGTCACCGTGGCCTCACTGAACATCGGTGCGGTGTTCTCCGGCGCGATCATCACCGAGCGGGTGTTCAACTGGCAGGGCATGGGGACGTTGATCGTGAACGCGGTGCAAACCGTCGAACCGTGGATGGTGCTCGCGTGGCTCGTGGTCACCGCGGTGTTCATCATCCTCTTCGTGTTGGTCTCGGACATCCTGTACGCCTACCTCGACCCGAGGATTCGCCTTGACTAATCCAACTGTCGAAGTCGCGGCGGAGGCGTCCACCAGCTCGGTTCAGGAGTTGTCGGCTTCGACGTTCGACGCGACCACGGCCCGCCGGCAGAGCGTCGTGATCATTCGTCGCTTCCTGCGCCACCGCCTCGCGATGATCAGCCTGTTCGTCTTCGTCGCGCTGTTCCTGTTCGCGTTCATCGGCGGCGCGCTGTGGAAGTACAGCTACGCCTTCGAGGACGTCAGCGGCGGCGGCCGCTACCTGGCGCCCACCGCCGACCATCCCTTCGGCACCGACGCGCTGGCCGCGGACAGCATGGCCCAGGTGCTGCGCGGTACGCAGTTCTCCCTCGTGATCGCGTTGGTCGTCGCGTCCCTGTCCACCAGCATCGGCGTGGTGCTCGGCGCGCTCGCCGGCTTCTTCCGCGGCTGGGTGGACAGCCTGATCAGCCGGTTCATCGACCTGGTGCTGGTCATTCCGGCCATCGTGCTCGTCGGCGTGCTGTCCCGTAACTCGTTCGGCTCGTCCGCGACGTCCGGCGGTGGCGGCAACTGGTACATCATCGCGTTGTTCCTCGGCCTGACCCTGTGGACCAGCGTTGCCCGCGTGATCCGCGGCATGACGTTGTCGTTGCGCGAGAAGGAGTTCGTCGAGGCGGCCCGCGCGCTCGGTGGCGGGGTCGGCCGGCTGGTGTTCCGGCACATCCTGCCCAACACGCTGGACGTCATCATCGTGAACGCCACGATCGCGGTGTCCCAGGCGGTGTTGGCCGAGGCGGCGCTGTCGTTCATCGGGCTTGGCGTCCATCCACCGAACACGTCGCTCGGGCTGCTGATCAACCAGAACCAGTTGGAGATCTCGCTGCATCCCTGGTTGTTCTGGTTCCCGTTCGTGTTCATCATCCTCATCTCGCTGACGGCGAACTTCATCGGTGACGGCCTGCGTGACGCGTTCGACCCGAGGCAGAAGCGGGTGCGTGCATGACCGGGACGACGCGGACCCACCGGAACACGGAGGCGCAGGCATGACCGCGCGACACAGGAGTTCGAACGGCGACGGCGCGATCGACACGCTGAACCCGGACGAACTCGGGTCCGGTGCCGTCGGCCGGGGCACGTCCGACGACAGCGAACTGCTGGTGGTGGACGACCTCTCGGTCGGCTTCGGCACCGAGGACGGCACCGTGCACGCGGTGCGCAACGTCTCCTTCACCCTGGGCACCCGGCAGGTGCTGGGCATCGTCGGTGAGTCCGGCTCCGGCAAGTCGGTGTCCTCGATGGCGATCATGGGCCTGCTGCCCAAGACCGCCACGGTGACCGGCTCCATCAAGTTCCACGGCCGGGAGCTGGTCGGGCTGCCCTACGGCGAACTGCGCAAGCTGCGCGGCAGCGGCATCTCGATGATCTTCCAGGACCCGATGACCTCGATGAACCCGGTGTTCACCGTCGGCTGGCAGCTGTCGGAGGCCTACCGGGCGCACCACAACGTCTCCAAGCGGGCGGCGTGGGCGAAGTCGGTCGAGGCACTGGAGATGGTCGGCATCCCGCAGCCCGACCGCAGGGCGGCGCAGTACCCGCACGAGTTCTCCGGTGGCATGCGGCAACGGGCGGTGATCGCGATGTCGATCATCAACGACCCCGAGCTGATCATCGCCGACGAGCCGACCACCGCGTTGGACGTCACCGTGCAGGCCCAGATCCTGGAGACGCTGATCCGGATCAAGGACGAGACCAACGCCGCCGTGATCATGATCACCCACGACCTCGGCGTCGTCGCCGGCATGGTGGACCGGGTGCAGGTGATGTACGGCGGCACGGTGGTCGAGTCCGGCGTGGTGGAAGAGGTCTTCGCGGCACCGCGGATGCCCTACACCATCGGGCTGCTCGGCTCGATCCCCAACCCGGCCATGGTCGGCAAGCGGCTCACCCCGATCAAGGGCGCGCCGCCCTCGCTGATGAACCTGCCGAACGGCTGCCCGTTCACGCCCCGCTGCCCGCTCGCCATCGACGAGTGCCGCGAGTCCGAACCGGCGCTGACCGAGACCGACCGGCGCGACCATCGCGCCCGGTGCCACCGGTGGTCGGACCTGCTCACCATCGAGTCGCCGCAGTTGCTGTTCGATCAGCAGGAGATCGGCATGGTGGAGAACCCGGCAGCCCTCACCGCGGCCGATCCGGACCTGCCGATCATGGAGGACGTCATCAGCGTCGAACAGCGCATGGCGGCCGCGGCGGAAGACCGCGAGGCAGAGCACAACAGCAGCGAGGAGACGACCTCGTGACGAGTCCATCCGTCGAACGGTCCACAACGGACGCCGCGAGCACGCCGTCGGTCGTACACGGCCAGGGCACCGAACCGCTGCTGGAGGTCCGCGATCTGGTCAAGCGGTTCCCGGTGCGTGGTGGCGGCATCATCAAACGCACGGTCGGCTACGTCGACGCGGTCTCCGGGATCAGTTTCGACCTGCGTCCGGGCGAGACGCTCGGGCTGGTCGGCGAGTCCGGCTGCGGCAAGTCGACCACCGGCCGGGCGATCCTGCAGCTGCACCGGCCCACGTCGGGCTCGGTGAAGTTCCAGGGCACCGAGCTGACCAAGCTGGGCAACCAGAGACTGCGGCCGCTGCGGCGGGAAATGCAGATCGTGTTCCAGGACCCGTACGCGTCGCTGAATCCACGCTGGCAGATCAACGACATCGTCACCGAGCCGTTCAAGATCCACGGTGGTGGCGGCAGCGGCAAGGACACCCAGCACCGGGTGGACGAACTGCTGGAGCTGGTCGGCCTGAACCCCGAGCACCGCAACCGGTACGCGCACGAGTTCTCCGGCGGCCAGCGGCAGCGCATCGGCATCGCGCGGGCGCTGGCGCTGAACCCGAAGCTGGTGGTGCTGGACGAGCCGGTGTCCGCATTGGACGTCTCGGTGCAGGCCGGTGTGGTGAACCTGTTGGAGGAGTTGCAGGATCGGCTGGGCCTTGCGTACCTGTTCGTCGCGCACGACCTGTCCGTCGTCCGGCACATCTCCGACCGGGTCGCGGTGATGTATCTCGGCAAGATCGTCGAGGTCGGCAACCGCGAGGACATCTACGCCCAGCCTGCCCACCCGTACACGCAGGCGCTGCTGTCCGCGGTGCCGGTGCCGGACCCGGTGGTGGAACGCCAGCGGCAGCGGATCGTGCTGACCGGTGACGTGCCGAGCCCGGTGAACCCGCCGTCCGGCTGCCGATTCCGCACCCGCTGTTGGAAGGCGCAGGACATCTGCGCCACCGAGGAGCCGAAGCTGGAGGTGCGCGGCAGCGCCAACGAGGTCGCGTGCCACTTCGCCGAAGTAAGGTCGATGGTCTGAGCTTGTTCGGTGACCGGCACATCGGGTGGTTCGCCCGGTGTGCCGGTCACGTTTTCGTTGACACGGGGGTGTTTCCATTGACGTTGACCGCGCCGCCGCGCCTGCTGCTGGTGCACGCGCATCCGGACGACGAGACACTGTGGACCGGCGGCACGATCGCCAGGTACGCCGCGCGCGGCGGGCAGGTCACGGTGGTCACGTGCACCCTGGGCGAGGAGGGCGAGATCATCCCGCCCGCACTGGCCGGGCTGGTCGCCGCCGAGGCCGATCAACTGGGCGGCTACCGGGTCGGCGAGCTGCGGTCCGCGTGTGCCGCGCTCGGCGTGACCGACCATCGTTTCCTGGGTGGGATCGGGCGGTGGCGCGACTCCGGCATGGCGGGTGATCCGGCCAACGACCATCCCAGGGCGTTCCTGCGCGGCTCACCGGCCGAGCAGGCGGCCGCGCTTCGCGAGATCATCGACGAGGTGCGGCCGCAGGTCGTGGTCAGCTACGCGGCGGACGGTGGGTACGGCCATCCCGACCACATCCGGGCGCACGAGGTCACCGTGGCGGCCGCGACGGGGGTGGCCAGGGTGTTCTACACGGTCCAGTCACGCAGGGCCACCGAATCGGGCGTGGCCGAGTTGGCGGGTCTGCCGTATCGGTTGCCGGCGCCCGGGGAACTGCCGGTGGTCGACGACGAGACGATCACCACGGTGATCGACATCTCGGACTGCCTGCCGGCCAAGCTACGCGCGATGCGGGCCCACGCCACCCAGATCACCGTGTGGGAGGACCGGGCCTACGCGTTGTCCAATCTCGTGGCGCAGCCGGTGCTGCCGCACGAGTACTTCCGGTTGGCTTCGGGGTCTGTTGCCGGCGCCGAGAGGGACCTGTTCGGCGGCCTGGCCGGTGTGTCGTGAGTACTGTCGGCGCTGTGGAGCGTCGGTTCGACGGGTTGCAGTTGGGTGCGCTGGTGGTCGACGCGATCGCGCTGGCGCTGCTGGAGGTTTTCTTCCTGCCACTGCGTTTCGACGGCGCGTTGCTGCCGAACTGGGGTGCCGTGCCGTTTCCGGTCACGGTGATCGTCGCATTGGCCACGATGCCGCTGCTGGTGTCCAGGGCAGCGGGTGTGTCGGCCCGGTTGTTGGTTGCCGGCGCGCCGCTGTGGGCGTGGCTCGTGACCATCGGCGTGGTTGGCATCGTGGGCCCGGAGAACATGGTTCTGTTGCAGGACTGGCGGACGTTGCTGCTGCTGGCCTGCGGCACGCTGCCGTCGGCTCTGGCACTGGGCAACGCCCTGGCCCGCCGCCGCTGAGCCGACACTCAGACCGGCACCCAGTACCGGTACCCGTGATGGGGACGGCACCCGAGCCCGGCATAGAGCGCGATCGCACCGCGATTGTGCACAGCCACCTGCAACACGCACCGCCCGGCGCCGAGCCCGCCACCCCAGTCGGCCAGCGCGGCAAGCAACCCGGTGGCCACCCCGGCCCGCCGACAGGCCGGGGCGACCGCAAGCCGGGCGATGTGCAGAAGATCACCAACCACC
This sequence comes from Pseudonocardiaceae bacterium, assembly GCA_036503065.1. GTDB lineage: Bacteria > Actinomycetota > Actinomycetes > Mycobacteriales > Pseudonocardiaceae > DATEPR01. The sequence goes on from DASXXM010000474.1 coordinate 18,202, forward strand.
GCGCCACGCACCACACCGACCGCCCGGCCGTCCTCGTCCCGAGCGGTACCGAAACCGACCAGGTCACCGCCACCGAGCACCCTGAGCTGCGCCCGAGTAGGCGAAGGGGCACCCACCGCCAACGGCCACCAGTCGTCCGGAACCCGATCCGACACCACCGCCCGTTCCGGCACCGGACCGGCGAGCCCGGCGAGCGCCCCGGTCAGCACCACCGACTCGGCACCGCCCGGATGGTCGGCGTTGACCGCCCAACCAGCCGCCACCAGGCCCGGCTCGACCGGCGAGCCGACCACGACGTGCGCGGTGGCCGGAATGCCGTGGGCAGCCGCGAACGCGCGCACGAGCGCCAGTGCCGAGGCCACCGGCACGCCGGGATCGCCGAGTGTCAGGGCCGAGTTGGCCCGGCCGGTGAAGCCGCCCGCCGCCCGCAGCCGCCATTCGCCCAGTGGCTCGTCGACCAGTGCCGGCCACGCGTCGGCGCAGGCACGTTCCAGCCGGTAGACGTGATCCACCGGCACATCCTCGCCGCTGGGCGGCCCGGTTCGCGTGTGAACTGTGGCACCCGTGCGGACTTCGCCGGGTTGACGCGAGATACTGTCGCCGGCCACGTAACCTGGCGCGTACGTGGTGATACCGGCCCCAGGACCAGGAGAACGCAGTGACCTACGTGATCGCCGAGCCCTGCGTCGATGTGCTCGACAAGGCATGCATCGAGGAGTGCCCCGTCGACTGCATCTACGAAGGCGACCGGATGCTCTACATCCATCCCGACGAGTGCGTTGACTGCGGTGCCTGCGAACCGGTCTGTCCGGTGGAAGCCATCTACTACGAGGACGACGTTCCGGACCAGTGGAAGGACTACACAAAGGCCAACGTCGACTTCTTCGACGAGCTGGGCTCGCCGGGTGGCGCGGCCAAGGTCGGCAAGGTCAGCGCGGATCCACCGCTCATCATGAACCTGCCGCCGCAGGGCGAATGATCGGTCGCGACCTGCCGGACTATCCCTGGGACGCGCTCGCGGGCCACGCGGCCACGGCGCGGTCGCACCCGGACGGCATGGTCGACCTGTCCATCGGCACACCGGTCGACCCGGTGCCGGAGCGGATCAGGGCCGCGCTGGGCTCGGTGGCCGAGAAGCCGGGCTACCCGGCGACCCACGGCACCCCGGCCCTGCGCGCCGCCGCGACCGACGCGCTGGCCCGTCGGTTCGGCGTCGTCGGGATCGACGCCGACGCCGTGTTGCCGACGATCGGGTCCAAGGAGCTGATCGCGTGGCTGCCGACGCTGCTCGGGATCGGGCCAGGTGACCTGGTCGTCATCCCGGAGTTGGGCTACCCGACCTACGAGGTCGGCGTGCGGCTGGCCGGAGCCGACCTGATCCGTGCCGACGGCCTGACGGCGCTGGGCCCGCGTCGGCCGGCCCTGCTGTGGCTGAACTCACCGGCCAACCCGACCGGCCGGGTGCTGCCGGAGGCGCACCTGCGCAAGGTCGTGGACTGGGCCAGGGAACGCGGCGCCGTGGTGGCGTCCGACGAGTGCTATCTCACCCTCGGCTGGGAGACCCGGCCGACGTCGGTGCTGCATCGGTCCGTGTCCGGTGGCCGGCCGGACGGCCTGCTCGCGGTGCACTCGCTGTCCAAGTCGTCCAACCTGGCCGGCTACCGGGCCGGGTTCGTCACCGGCGATCCGGCGCTGGTCGCGCGGCTGCTGAACGTCCGCCGGCACGCCGGCATGATCGTGCCGTGGCCGGTCCAGGCGGCGATGACGGCCGCGCTCACCGACGACGAGCACGTCCGCGCGCAGCGCCTGCTTTATGGCGCGCGCCGAGCGGTGCTGCGCCCCGCGCTCGAGGCGGCCGGCTTCACGATCGAGCATTCCGAGGCGGGTCTGTACCTGTGGGCGAGCCGGGACGAGGCCGCGGACAAGTCCGTTGCCTGGCTGGCGGACCGGGGCATCCTGGTCGCGCCGGGCACGTTCTACGGCCTGACCGGCCACCGCCACGTCCGCATCGCGCTGACCGCCACCGACGAGCGCATCGCGACCGCGGCCGGTCGGCTACGCGCCGGTTAGCCCAGCGCTGGCGGCCGGCAGTTGGTCCCGCAGCGCGTCGCGCCGGGCTGTCTGGCGCTCCACCAGCCGGCCCAGCGTCAACCACCCGGCCGGGGAC
>DASXXM010000475.1:0-11867 GCA_036503065.1 Pseudonocardiaceae bacterium
CTCGCCAGCGTGGTGACCTGAAAGCCGTCCATGGCAGCCTGAAGTGCGCAAATCGGATCGACCTCACTCACGATCACTCGTGCGCCCTGCCCACGCAGCGCCTCGGCCGCGCCCTTGCCCACGTCGCCGTAGCCGCACACCACCGCGACCTTGCCGCCGATCAGCACGTCGGTGCCGCGGTTGATGCCGTCGATCAGCGAGTGCCGGATGCCGTAGCGGTTGTCGAACTTGGACTTGGTCACCGAGTCGTTCACGTTGATCGCCGGGAACAGCAGCTCACCGGCCGCGGCCAGCTGGTACAGCCGGTGCACGCCGGTGGTGGTCTCCTCGGTGACGCCGACGATGCCCTCGCCGATCTTGGTCCACTTGGTGCCGTCGGCGGCCAGCGAGGCGCGGACCAGCTCGAGGAAGACGGTCCACTCCTCCGAGTCGTCCTCGGTCGCGGCCGGCACGACGCCGGTCTTCTCGTAGGCGGTGCCCTTGTGCACCAACATGGTCGCGTCGCCGCCGTCGTCGAGGATCATGTTCGGGCCGCCCTCTGGCCAGGTGAGCATCCGCTCGGTCGCCCACCAGTACTCCGCGAGGGTTTCACCCTTCCAGGCGAACACCGGCACGCCCTTGGGCTCCTCCGGCGTGCCGTGTGGCCCGACCGCGATCGCGGCAGCAGCATGGTCCTGCGTGGAGAAGATGTTGCACGATGCCCAGCGCACTTCGGCGCCGAGCGCGACCAGCGTCTCGATGAGCACCGCGGTCTGGATGGTCATGTGCAGGGACCCGGAGATGCGCGCCCCCCGAAGCGGATACACCTCGGCGTATTCGCGGCGCAGCGCCATCAAGCCGGGCATCTCGTGCTCGGCCAGCCGAATCTCCTTGCGACCGAACTCGGCCAGGGAAAGATCAGCGACCGCGAAATCGATGCCGTTACGAGACTGCAATCGGTCTGAGTCCACGGTGGTCATGGCGCCCCTTCTGACGGTTTTCGGGTAGGCCAACAGTACCGGCCGCCGCGGTGCCGCATTTCTTCGTCCGGGCCGTGTCCGTGACGTCGACCCGAAACCTGAGCTTGAGGAGGAACAGTGCTGATCCCCGGACCGGACACGCGCGTGGTCGAACTGCGCGTGCACGGCATCCAGGGCACCACGCCGGCAGCCCTCGTCGACGCCGTCGCAGCGGTCGACGTGGCCGGGGACGGCGCGGGCCGGATCGTGCGGCCCGCCGATCGGTTGCGCCGCCCGGCACCGGGGGCCGTGCTCAAGGCCGACGGGCGGCCACTGGCGCGCACGTTGGAGGGCTACGTCTGGAGCGGGCTGACCTCGGGCGGCTGGGCCAGGGCGATCCGGGCGCTGCTGTTCCCGTTCTCGCTGGCGAACGTGTCGTCCTGGATGCTGCCGCCGGTGCCGTCGGGCAACCGGGTGGCCGCCGGGCTCGGCATGTGCTGCCGCGCGCTGCTGCGGCTGGCGGGCGTGTTGCTGACCGTGTTGCTGGTCGTGCAGTTGACGGCCGTGTCGCTGGACCTGGTGGCCACGCAGTGTCTCGCGCCCGGCACCCGGTGCCTCGGTGTGGTGCCGGGGTGGCTGCGCGCGGGGGCCGCGATCCGGCCGATCGTCGGGATCGTGCCGTTGCTGCTGATGGTGCGGGTGCTGGGCGGCGTGTCGCGGGTGAACTGGACCGCGGCCGCCGACCAGCCGGCACCGCGCGACACCGCACCGGCCCGCAAGCTGGCCCGGCTGCCCGGCGCCGACCGGATCGCCGACCCGGACGCGCCCGCCCTGCGCACGCTGCACCTGACCGCGGCGCTGGCCGCGATCGGGATGACGGCGCTCGGCGGCCCCGGCGGCCCGTCCCGGGGCGGGTTCGCCGTGGTCAGTTGGCCGGTGTCGGTCGCGTTGCTGCTGGCCGGCCTGGCCGGCGCGCTGGTGTTCGGCGATCCGACCGACAGCAGGCCCGACCGGTCCGGGTGGCTGCTGGGGTTCCTGTCGCCGGTGCCGCGACGGATCCTGCTGACCGTTGCGGTGCTGGTGGTCGCGACCGTGCCGGTGGCGACACCCCGGCTGGGCACCACGCTGCCGGGCACCGATCCGATGCTGACCGTGGTCACCATCGCCCTGGCCGGGACCTGCCTCGCGTTGGGCGTGTTGCTGGTGCCGGCCGCGCTGCTGGGCCGGCCGGCGTGGGCCGCGTTGCCCGCCGAACTGCGGCCGTGGGCCGGCGGCTGGCTGGCGGCTCCGGTCCTGACGTTGGCGGCCCTGCTCGGTGGCGGCTTCGGCGCCGTGGTGGCCATCACCGTGCGGCAGGCGTTGGGCGGCCTGCCGTTGGCGCTGCCGCACGGCTACGCGTTCCTGACCCTGTGGTGGGGCATCGCGGCGGCGCTGGGCGCCGCGGCACTCGTGGGCGTCGGCGGGTATCTGGGCGCGCGTCGGCTCGTGCGCGGGCCGCGGGTGCCGCCGGAGGTCACGCTGCTGCACGCCGGCCGGCCCGCGGACGCGAAGGCGGCGGGACCGGCGTGGCGACTGGCCTGCTGGGAACGGCGGCACGCCCACCACGTCCTGTTGACCGCCACGGCGGTGCTGGCACTGGGCGCGGCAGGGTCGGCGGCGCCGTGGCTGCGGGGCGCGCCGCCGCCTGCCTGGACGCGGCCGCTGTCCGCGGTCGGCCTCATGGTGCTGGCGATTCTGGCCGCCGCGCTGCTGCGCGAGGTGTACGTCGCGGCCAGACGACCGGACGCCGTAAGGCATCTCGGCGGCCTGTCCGACCTGGCGTGCTTCTGGCCGCGCGAGTCGCATCCGATCGTGCCACCGTGCTACGCGCTGAAGGTCGTGCCGGAACTGGCGGCACGCGCCGCGGACTACCTGGCCGAGCCGAACACCCGGGTCGTGCTGGCCGCGCACGGCCAGGGCACGGTGATCGCGGCGGCCACGGCCACCCGGCTGCTGGCCGGCCTTGCCTCGCAGGACGCGCGGCGGGTCGGCGTCGTGATGGCCGGCTCGCCGTTGCAGTGGGCCGGTCCGAGGGCGTTCCCGGCGGTGGTCCCGCATGACGGGCTGGTGGAGCTGTTCGGCGACCTGTCCGGCCGCTGGCGCACGCTGGCGCGCGGTACGGACGTGACCGGCGGCGGGCTCACGACGTGGGAGCGGCAGGTGTTCGACGGGCGACTGATCGGTGTCGGTTTTCGCGATGACGGCACGTCCGGTGCGCTGGCGCCGGCGGTGGCCGGGCCTACCGGCGCGTTGGTGCTGGGCGGTGATCACTGGCTGCCCGACCCGCAACGCGGCCCGTTTCCCGGCCGGCGGTGGGCGTCCGGGGTGCTGCGCCATGACGACTACTACTCGGATCCGGAGTGGGACCGTGCCGTCGCGTGCGCGGCGGGGATGGAGTCTCCTGTCGAGGTCAGCCGTTGGTCCACGGTGATTCGGCTGCCCGGGTCCGGCATCGCGGCCGGCTAGCTCCGCTTTCCGGGTGGAGGCCGGGATCCACCCACGGACCGATGTGGCCGACAGCAGGCCATCCCTAGCATTTCGGTCATGACGGACGTGTTGGGGTGGTTGGTCGACGGCACGCTGGTGGTGTGGATCGCGGTCGAGGTCGTGATGCAGGTGCGGCAGTACCGGATGGGCGGCCGGTCCGAGGTGACCGAATGGGGCAGCCTCGGCGTCATCGTGCTGTCGCTGGCCGTCGGGTTCGTTCTTGCCCGGATCGCGGCGGGCGCGTTGCCGGGGTTGCGCATTCCGAATAGTGACGCCGTGGCGTTGCCGCTGATGTGGCTCGGCATCGGGTTCCGGCTGTGGGCGATTCACACGCTCGGGCGGTTCTTTCGTGGTGTGGTGCACGTGCAGGCCGATCATGAGGTGATTCGGCGGGGGCCCTATCGACTGGTGCGGCATCCGTCCTATGCGGGGGCGTTGGTCGCGGTTGTCGGGTTGGGGCTGACGTTTCAGAACTGGGCCGCGTTCTTCCTTTACGTGGCTTGCGGGACCGTTGGGGTGTTGTACCGGATTCGGGTTGAGGAGCGGGTGTTGCTGGCCGAACTCGGGGACGCCTACCGGGACTATGCGGCCACCACGGCTCGGCTGGTGCCGCACGTCTGGTGAGGTCTCACGCGAAGCTGTTGCGTAGCAAGGCATCCGCGGTGGCCGGGTGACCCGCATCGGCCAGTAGGCCTGCCGGTGCGAGTACGTACTGCTGGTCCACCGCGACGGTGGCGTTGCGCAGTACCGGTCGCAGCACGGGATCGGTCCGCAACCGGTCGGCGATCAGCGTGATCCGGGCGGGGTCCGCGTGACGGAAGACACCGCCGGACAGGACCAGCAACCCCGCGCCCCGCGGGCCGAGCCCGCCGTCGATCAGGCGCAGGTGTCGTCTGGCAGCCAGCGTGGCGGCCAGGGCAGCGAGCCGGGTGTCCACCGGATCGGCGCCGTCCGGCACGAACTCGACGTGCTCGGCTCGGTGGCGGACCGGGGCGGCGAGTTCGGCGGCCTCGGCGTCGGTCAGCAGGCGTTCCGCGACGGCCTCCGTCAGCACCCCGGAAGCCGACCAGCGCATGCCGATGTCGCCCTCGACCGTGCGCCGGTCCGGCGGCAGTGCCACGGCGTGCGTCTCCGGTGCGGTCAGGTTCGACACGGCCGAGTAGACGTCGGTGGTGGCGCCGCCGACGTCGATCACGATGACCGCGCCGGGCTGGTCGGTGGCCAGCAGCGCGGCCAGTCGGCCGACGCCGGTGAGCACGGCGTCCGGCGTGACGGCACGCACCAGCCGGCGGAACCGGGAGCCGCTGGACAGGCCCTTGCCGCCGATCACGTGGTCCAGGAACACTTCGCGGATCGCGGCCCGCGCCGGCCCTGGGGCCAGTTCGCCGACGTCGGGCAGGACGTTGTCGGTCACCACGACGGTGCGTCGGGTGCCTTGCAACAAGGTCAGGGCTTCCTGGCGGACGGCGGTGTTGCCGGCGAGCACGATCGGGCAGCCGATCCGGTTCACGGCGAGACGATGGGCGTTGTGCAGCAACACCTTCGTGTCACCGCCGTCGGTGCCGCCCGCCAGCAGCACCACGTCGGGGCGGGTGGCGCGCAGCGAACGCAGGCCGGGGCCGTCCAACGCGCCCGACGACACGTGCACCACCTTGGCGCCCGCGGACAGCGCGACCCGGTAGGCGGCTTCGGCACTGATCAACCGCTCCTGCCCGACAACCGCGAGCCGCAGCCCACCGCCTGCCGACGAGCACGCCAGGACTTCGGCGGCTTCACCGTGCACCCGGTCGGTCACCTCGGCTATGCCGGTGAGCACCTCGGGTGGGGTGGTCGGATGCTGCGCCGTGGCCAGCACCGCACCGGCCGACGAGACCAGCGCGGCCTTGGTCCACGTCGACCCGACGTCCAGACAGAGGTACTCACCGGCCGCCACAGTGGTTCGGTCAGCCGACCTTGATCGTGGCCAGTTCGGAGAGCTCGGCAAGCCTGTCGAAGTCGCCGTCGGTGTGCAACAGAGTCGCCTGTTCCCTGATGCACACCGCCGCGATCAGACAGTCGATCGTGCTTCGGATCGTCACTCCTGACTTGCGCGCCGCCCGGTACAGCCCGGCCGCCGCCCGGAAGTCACTGATCCACCTCAGGTGGAGCACCTCCAGATCAAGCAGGACGGATTCGATCTGAGCGACACGATCCGGTGGGAGTCCTTGCAGCACCTCGGTGAGCACGATGTCCACCAAGGCGATCTCGCTGGGCTTCTGCGTGAGGTAGTTCTCCAGCAGCCTGGCCTGCGGCGTGGGCCGAGCGGCGAGAAAGTCGATCCACACGCTGCTGTCCACAGCGATCATTCGTTCCACACACGGCTGCGCCGCGACTCCATCAGGTCGCCCTCCCACTCGACGGTGCCCTTGAGTTCGAGGACCCTGCGCAGCTTCCAGTCGCGGATCGCTCGTTCCAGTGCGACCTCGATCGTCTCTTTCTTGGTGTGGGTGCCCAGGGCGGTCATGGCGTCAGCCATTAACGTGTCGTCGATGTCGACGTTGGTGCGCATGACTGTGCCTCCCGTTGTGTTCGCCATGAGATCAGGATACACATCGAGAGGTGCCCGAATGTGTATTTACTTGCCAGCCCAGGAACCTTCGACGACCGGGCTGCGGCCGACCAGGGGTTCCCACCAGGTGCGGTTCTCGGCATACCACCTGATCGTGTCACGCATCCCGCTGTCGAACTCGATCAACGGCTCCCACCCGAGTTCGCGGCGGATCTTGCTTGAGTCCAGGAGGTAGCGGCGGTCGTGGCCGGGGCGGTCCTCGACCTCCTTCTTCAGGGTCTGCGGCAGGTTCAGCTCGTCCAGGACCAGGTCGGCGATCTCCTCGACGCTGGCCTCGACGCCGGTGCCCACGTGGTACGTCTCGCCGACGATCCCTCGATCGAGAATGGCCTCGATGGCGCGGACATGGTCGGACGCGTGGATCCACTCGCGGCGGTTGTGCTTGGAGCGGTAGACCGGCAGCGGCGTGTCGTCCAGCGCGTGCGTCGTGAACAGGGGCAGCACCTTCTCCGGGAACTGGTGCGAGCCGTAGTTGTTGGCGCAGTTGGTGATGGTGATCGGCAGGTGGTACGTCTCGTGGTACGCGCGCACCGCGTGGTCGGCGCCTGCCTTGCTGGCGTTGTACGGGGTCCGCGGCGCGTACGGGGTCTCCTCGGTGAACGCCGTCGTCGCGTCGAGCGGCAGGTCGCCGTAGACCTCGCACGTGGACACGTGGTGGAACCGGGCGACGCCGACCTGGCGGGCGGCCTCGCACAGCACCTGGGTGCCCAGCACGTTGGTGCGGAAGAACCGGCCGGGGTCCAGCACGGCGAGGCTGTTGTGCGACTCGGCGGCGAAGTTCACGATGACATCGACACCGTGCGTACGCAGGGTGTCCTCCATCGTGGGCTGGTCGCCGATGTCCGCGTGCACGAACGTGATCTCGTCACGGACCTCGGCCAGGTTGGTCTCGGTGCCGGCGTACGTGAGCGCGTCCAGCGCGACCACGGTGTCGTCCGGATGCTCCGCCACCCAGTACCGGACAAAGTGCGAACCGATGAATCCGGCGGCCCCGGTCACCATGAGCGTCGTCATGCGCGCGACGCTACCGGGCCGCACCGGCCGGGCTCAGGCGGGATCCCGGTCCAGATCCGGTTCCAGGTAGATCAGTTCGGCCTGCGGCACCTTGGCCCGCACCCGGGCCTCCGCGGCGTCGATGGTCCTGGCCACCTCGCGCAGCGTGATGTCGGGCACCAGGGCGATCTTGGCTGCGACCAGCAACTCGTCCGGGCCCAGGTACTGGGTACGGATGTGGATCACGCGTTCGACCCGGCCGCCCACCAGTTCCCCGGTGATGGTCGCGAGCAGGTCCGGGTCGGCGCCCTCGCCGATCAGCAGCGACTTCATCTCCACGATCAGGGTCAACGCGATCACGCCGAGCAGCGCGCCGATGGCCAGCGTGCCGACGCCGTCCCAGACCGGGTCGCCGGTCAGCTGCGACAGTCCGACACCGCACAGCGCGAACACCAGGCCGATCAGCGCGCCGCTGTCCTCGGCAAGAACCAGCGGCAGCTCCGGGATCTTGGCGTCCCGAATGAACCGCCACCAGCTCTCGTCGAGCTCCTTGTGCTCGCGTGACTCGCGGACCGCGGTGCGGAAACTGAAGCCCTCCATGACCATCGCGAGCAACAGGATCACGACGGCGACCAGCGGCGCCGCCAGCGGCTGGGGGTCCAGGACCTTGTGCACGCCTTCGTAGACCGCGAACACCGCGCCGAGCGTGAACAGCAGCAGCGCCACCACGAAGCCGTACAGGTACCGCTCCCGGCCGAACCCGAACGGGTGCGCCTTCGTCGCGCTTCGGGTCGACGTGCGCCTGCCGAGCAGCAGCAGGGCCTGGTTGACGGTGTCGGCGAGCGAGTGCACCGACTCGGCCAGCATCGACGACGACCCGGTGACCAGGAAGCCGGCGAACTTGGCCACCGCGATCCCGGCGTTCGCGGCGAGGGCGGCGACCACCGCCCTGGCGCCGCCGTCCGCCATCGCCTACACCGCGCCCGCGGTCGCCCGGAAGAGCTGCGCCCGACCGGGGCCGACCGGGCGGGCGAGCACCGGACCGGCCACGCAGTCGGCCGCGGGCAGCCACGCCGAGTCGCCCCGGCGCAGGCCGAGCGTGTCGCCGGCCGGGCAGCTCAGGGTGACCGCGCCGTCGGTGCAGAGCAGCACCTGCGGGCCGGCGTGCCGCAGCGGCACGGCCGCGGTGCCGTCGGTCCTGGCCTGCCACTCCAGCCGGGTGAGCTCGAACTCCGGCGTGTCCGTGCGGTAGGCCAGCACGTGCGGCGCGGTCCGTTCGCCGCGCAGCACCGGCCGGTCGCCGTGCCGGAAGTCCACCACCCGCAGCAGTTCCGGCACGTCGACGTGTTTGGGGGTGAGGCCGCCGCGCAGGATGTTGTCCGAGTTGGCCATGATCTCCACGGCCGTGCCGCGCAGGTAGGCGTGCATGTTGCCGGTCGGCAGGTACACCGCCTCGCCGGGACCGAGCACGAGACGGTTGAGCAGCAGCGCGGCCAGCACGCCGGGGTCGCCCGGGTAGCGCTCACCCAGCTCCAGGACGGTCCGGCAGGCCAGGTCGAAGTCGCCGTGTTCCTTCACGTGCAGGACGCACGCGTCGAGTACCTGGGGCAGCAGTTCGGCCAGCATCGGCGACGGCAGGGTGATCCACGTCGTGAACAGCGCTCGCAGGCCGGCCGCGTCCGGTTGGGCGGCGAGCAGATCCGTGTAGCGCTTCAGGTCCGGCGCGTCCAGGCAGCTGAGCAGGTCGAGGGTGCGGCCCGCGTCCCGGAAGCCGGCCAGCACATGGAACTCGGTCAGCGCGCAGACGAGTTCCGGCTTGGCGGTCGGATCGGGGTAGTTGCGGTTGGGCGCCAGCCGGGGTATTCCGGCGGCCTCCTCGAGGTCGAACCCGGACCGCGCCTGGGTCAGCGACGGGTGCACCTGCATGCTCATCGGCTCGTCGGCCGCGAGGACCTTCAGCAGGAACGGCAACCGGTTGGCCCACCGCGTCGCGTAGCGCGCGCCGAGCTGGCCGACCGGGTCGGTCTCGATGAGTTGCCGCAGCGAGCGTTCGACGCCGTCGGCGTCCACCACGCAGGACGGGTCGTCCGGGTGCGCGCCGAGCCACAGCTCGGCCTCCGGATGCGGGGTCGGGACCGGCCGGCCCTGCAACTCGGCGATGACCGTGCGCGACCCCCACGCGTACGGCCGCACCTTGTTCCGCAGCAAGCGCACCCGAAACTCCTACCTCTCCCGACGATCACGACCGACAGCTGACGACCGACAACGCTAGACGGGCAGTGTGTTACCCCAACTATCCCGCCCGGGTGGCGCGTACCGGCCGGGCCCGCCCAGCGCCCCGGTGGCCAACCCCAGGTAGATCGCCGTCATCTCGAACCGCAGCGCCAGCACGGCCGCCTCGACGGCCGGGCCGCCCGCGGTCTCCTCCGCGGGGGCGAGCAGGTCGGCGCCGGTGAGCAGGTCGGTCGCGGCCAGCCGCACCTGGTGGGATGGCGCGTCGGTCAGGATGGACAACAGCAGCACGCGCAGCAGGCCTGCGGGCACGTCGTGCGGATCGGTGAAGATGTCGTCGCCGGAGGACGCCGACACGGCGGCGCGGCGCAGCACGGTCCGCCCGACGAACTGGGCGTACTCGGCCGAGCCCGCGACCACCCCGGCAAAGCCGGCCAGCACGTCGACGGCGTGGCCGGCGACGGCGGTGGCCACCCGGTCCAGCCCGCACAGCAGCGGGGTGCGGTCGGCGAGACGCAGCGCCAGCGACTTGGCCGGGTTCACGAACGACTCGTAGTTCGCGTTGTCCTTCTCGGCTTCGCGGTCCAGTTCGTCGGCGAGCACGTCGAGGTCGGTGCGGACCAGGCCGAGAATGTTCAGCAGGGCCAGCCCGGCGGCCAGCGCCCGCGGGAAGGAGAACCCGGCCGGCACGGGCAGCCTCGGCGGCAGCAGCGCGGCGGTGCCGGCGGCAGCGGCGGCGACCGGGCCGTCCTGTGGCGCGGTCAGCAGCACGTGGGCGCCGAACCGGCCGGCGCGGTGCACCGACTCGGCCAGCGGCACGTCGCCGGGGTCGTCGGTATGCGCGAGGACCACGTCCAACGGGCCGACCCAGCCGGGCACCTGCTCGGCCAGCACCAGCGGCACCGGACAGGCCGGGCCGAGCAGCGCGGCCAGCAGCCCGTTCGCGGCCGGCGCGACACCGGGCCGGTTGACCAGCACCAGGGCCCTCGGCCGGGCGCCGGACAGGTCACGCAGGTTGGCGGCGGCCACGGCCTCCGCGGTGGCCCGCACCTGTGCGCCTGCCGACGCGGCGGCCCGCAGGCAGCCGCCCGACTCGGCGTCCGCGGTGGCCAGGCGGGCCGGATCGTCCAGCAGGCTGTCGTCCAGCACGACGCTCACCCGTCCGTCTGCTCGCCGTCGGCCGGCTCCGGCGTCACGGCCTCGTCCAGCAGCAGCACCGGGATGCCGTCCCGGACCGGGAACGACCGGCCGCACGACGTGCACGTCAGAAAGTCCGCGGCCGGGTCGGCCGGGGTGCCGGCGCGCAGTGGCGCGTGGTCGGGCGACGGGCAGGCCAGGATCTCCAGCAACTGCGGGTCGAGCTCGACGGCCACGGGTTTCCTCCTACGCCGTTGGGTACGTCAGTACTACGGATGTGACGTGCTTTCGGGTCTACCACCCCATGGTGGCCTATGCCCGCACGATGGCCAGTACGTCGTCCCGGAGCGCGGCGACCGCGGCGGCGTCCGCCGCCTCCACGTTGAGCCGCAGCAGCGGTTCGGTGTTGGACGCCCGCAGGTTGAACCAGGAGCCGTCCGGGAGCGTCACGGTCAGGCCGTCCAGCTCGTCGATCTCGGTGCCGGCCCGGTTGGCGAACTCGGTCCGGACCGCGGCCGCGCGGGCCTGCTGGTCGTCGACCTCGGAGTTGATCTCGCCGGACGCGGCGTAGCGGCTGTAGCCGGCGGTCAGCTCGGACAGCGACATGGGCTGCTCGCCGAGTGCGGCCAGGACGTGCAGCGCGGCCAGCATGCCGGTGTCGGCACGCCAGAAATCCCGGAAGTAGTAGTGCGCGGAGTGCTCGCCGCCGAAGATCGCGCCGGTCTCGGCCATCTTCTGCTTGATGAACGAGTGCCCGACCCTGGTGCGCACCGCCTTGCCGCCGTGTTCCGCCACGATCTCGGGCACGGCGTGCGACGTGATCAGGTTGTAGATCACCGTACCGCCGGGGTGTTTGCCCAGCTCCCGGACGGCGACCAGGGCCGTGACCGCGCTCGGGCTGACCGGCTCGCCGCGCTCGTCGATCACGAAGCAGCGGTCCGCGTCGCCGTCGAACGCCAGGCCGATGTCGGCACCGACCTCACGGACCTTCGCCTGCAGGTCGACGAGATTGGCCGGGTCCAGCGGATTGGCCTCGTGGTTGGGGAACGTGCCGTCCAGTTCGAAGTACAGCGGCACGACGTCCAGCGGCAGCCCGGCCAGCACGCGGGGCACGGTGTGACCGCCCATGCCGTTGCCGGCGTCCACCACGACCTTCAGCGGGCGGCTGCCGGTCAGGTCGACGAGGCCGCGCAGGTAGTCGGCATAGTCGCCGAGCAGGTCCCGTGCCGACACGGTGCCCGGCGCGGCGTCGGACGTCGGCACGCCCTGTTCCACCTCGGCGCGGATCCGGTCCAGCCCGCTGTCCTGGCCGACCGGCGAGGCGCCTGGCCGGCAGAGCTTGATCCCGTTGTAGCGGGCCGGGTTGTGGCTCGCGGTGAACATGGCGCCGGGCAGGTCGAGGTGGCCGGACGCGAAGTAGAGCATGTCGGTGC
>DASXXM010000476.1:0-1696 GCA_036503065.1 Pseudonocardiaceae bacterium
GTGGGGCACCGAACCGCATTGAACCGTCACCTGAGTTGGGCGCGGATCTGCCAGACCGGCAGCAGCACCCGGCCCTGCTCGTCCACCCCGTCCGCGGAATCACCATCCGGGACCAGCGCCCGCCACCGCGGCCGGGACATCCCCGTGGTGTAACGGCGCATGTCCATCCGTTCGACGAGCCAGTGCTCGCTCAGGTCCCGGCGCAGGCTGGCCTCGTCCAGATGGCTGGGAAACGGGAACCCCAGCACGTCAGGGAAGCACAGGATGTGCAGTCGCGCGTCTGGTTGGCATACCCGTCGCAGTGCGGCGAGGTAGACCCGGCGTTGCTCGTCGGTGAGACAGTGCAGCATCGCGCAGTCGACCACGGTCTGGTATCCGCTGCCGACACCGTCCAGCACGGTGGCGTCCGCGACTCGGAAATCCACCGAGGCGCCCCGCGCGGCCGCTTTCGCTCGATCCTGTTCGATCACCGTCGGCGCCGCGTCGAACGCGGTGACCTGATACCCCCGCCCGGCCAGGAACAACGCATTGTCACCCAGCCCGCAGCCACACTCCAACACCGGACCGACGATCTCGCCCGCGTCCGCGAGTTCGGCGATGATCGGCTGCGGACCGTCCAACTGCCACGGAATCACGTCCAGTCGCGGTCCGTCGGCACCGAACCTCGCGCCCCGGCCCTGATAGAGCGCGTCGAAATCCATCAGAGGTTCCGCCATCATTCACCCCTTAGTAGACGTCACCGTTCACTGCCAAAGGCTAGCTCACAAGATACGCCAGCGTCTACTATGACGAGATGACCACGACGCCGGTGCACACTCGCCGACGGGGTGCCGAACTGGAAGCGGCGCTGCACACCGCCACCCTGGCCGAACTGACCGCGGTCGGCTATGGCCGGCTCACCATGGAGGGCGTCGCCGCAAGAGCCCGCACCGGCAAGGCCGCCGTGTACCGGCGGTGGCCCACCAAACACGAACTCGTGCTGGCAGCCCTGCGATACGCCATGCCGCCGGTGCCCGACATCGACCCGGACCGGCCCGCACGCGACAACCTGCTCGCCGTGTTCACCACCCTGCGTGACGTGCTGGCCGGACGCACCGCCTTCCCCAGCATCACCATCTTCGGCGAACTCCTCCGCGAGCCCACCCTGCGCACGATGTTCACCGAAGCGATCGTCGCGCCCCGCCTGCGGGTGATCGAATCCATCCTGCGCCGCGCCGAGCGCAACGCCGAGATCGCACCCGACACCCTGACCCCCCTGGCCGCCCTGGTCGGACCCGCACTCATCATGCAGACCTTTCTACTCACCGGAAATCCCCCCACCCGCCGCGAACTGATCCGCATCATCGAGACAGTCCTGCCCCAACCATCCTGATGGCTGTCTGTAGGGTGAGCTGTGCCCAGCTTCGTGTCCTACGACGGAACCGAACTCGTCTACCATCTCCGTGGCGACGGCCCGGCCCTGGTGTGCCTGCCCGGGGGGCCCGGCCGTGCCACGGATTACCTCGGTGATCTCGGCGGCCTCGACGCCTTTCGTCGACTGGTGCTGCTCGATCCGCGGGGCGTGGGATCGTCGGCCGATCCAGCGGATCCGACGACGTTCCGGGTCGACCGGCTGGTGCGGGACGTCGAGGCGCTGCGTACGCATCTGGGCATGGAGCGGATGGACCTGCTGGCGCACTCGGCCGGTTCGGTGCTG
>DASXXM010000477.1:0-4909 GCA_036503065.1 Pseudonocardiaceae bacterium
CGCTGCGCCGACTGGCCGGCAAGACTCAGGTCGTCGGGCCGGACGAGGGCGACGTGCCGCGTACCCGGCTGACGCATTCCCTTGAGGTGGCCCAGATCGGCCGCGGCATCGGCGAGGATCTCGGCGCCGACCCCGACCTGGTGGATACCGCGGGCCTCGCCCACGACATCGGCCATCCGCCGTTCGGTCACAACGGTGAGCGCGTGCTCAACGAGCTCGCCCAGCCGTGCGGCGGGTTCGAGGGCAACGCGCAGACTCTGCGCATCCTGACCCGGCTGGAACCCAAGGTTCTCACGCCGGGCGGCGACAGCGGCGGCCTGAACCTGACCAGGGCCTGCCTCGACGCGGCCTGCAAGTACCCGTGGACCCGGGTGCCAGGCGCCCCGTAGTTCGGTGTCTACGCGGATGACCTGCCGGTGTTCGACTGGATGCGGGACGGCGCGCCGTCACGTCGGCGGTGTCTTGAGGCCCAGGTGATGGACTGGGCCGACGACGTCGCCTATTCGGTGCACGATGTCGAGGACGGTGTGCTGTCGCACCGGATCTCGCTGGCCGTCCTCGCGACGCGGGGCGAGCTGGCCACGCTCGCGGAACTGGCCGCGGCGCATTTCTCGGGCGAGTCGGTGTCCGTGCTGGCGGCCGCGCCCGCCGACCTGCTCCAGTTGCCGGTGGTCGCCGACATGGCGCGGGACGGTTACGACGGCTCGCGGACCGCCCAGGTCGCGCTGAAGCGGCTGACCAGCGAACTGGTCGGCCGGTTCGCCGCGGCCGCGGTCACGGGTACCCGCCGCCGTTACGGCGACGGTCGGCTGACCCGGTATGCGGCCGAACTTGTGGTACCCGACCAGGTCGCCGCCGAGGTCGCGCTGCTCAAGGCGCTCGCGCTGCGGTACGTGATGAGCGATCCGGATCGGTTGGCCCGTCAGGCAAGGCAACGCGAGCTGCTCGCGGAACTGTTCGACATGCTCCAGCGGCGCACCCCGGAGGCACTCGACCCGGTGTTCCACCCGGCCTGGAAGGCGGCGACGGACGACGCGGCCCGGCTGCGTGTGATCGTGGACCAGGTGGCCTCGCTGACCGACAGTCAGGCCGTCCGCTGGCACCGCGGGCTGTCCGCGACCAGCTGACGGTCCGTCCGTTCCATCCGATTTATGCCCACGGTGAACTGACCCCCCACGTGGACAGCCGGTGGCACACTCGAAGACATGGCGAAAAACAAGCCCCAACGGCGGCGCGGCCGGTCGCGCGCCCGGCAGCCGGTCACTGCCGATACCGGCGCACCCGGCGACGGCCAACCGGGCGACGACGGCGCGGCAGGCGTGCGCGAACCACGCCGACCCCTGCCGAAGGGCCCGGTGTCCGGTGCGGGCGCGTTACCCGAACCAGCACCGCCACTGGTCCTGTCGCTGCCGGACCCGAGGTACTGACCTTGCCGACGTCGACGGTTGGTCGCCAGGTGGAGCATGCCCATCTGGCCTTCACCCTGGCCGTGCAGCGAGCGCTGGCCGGCGCTCCCACCAGTGCGGCGTGCTGGTCGCCGTACTCGGTGGCAAGCGCGCTCGGCCTGGCCGCGACCGGCGCCCGGGGCGCGACCCGAGCCGAACTCGGCGCGTTGCTGCTTCGCGGTGGCGCAACCGGCGGCGGTTGGGCCGACGGGGGCAATGCCGGGGATCTCGGTGGGTCCGGGGACCTCGGTGGGTACAGCGCGATGCTCGGTGAGGCAAGCGTGCTCGGCGCCGGGGTGGACGGCGGCGCCGCGGCGCCCGGCTCGCCGGTGCTCGATGTCGCGAACACGTTGTGGACTCGGGAGGACACCCCGATCCGCGCCGAGTTCACCGCCGAACTGGGTCGTTGGCCCAACGGCGGGGTGCGGCCCGCGCCGTTCCACACCCAGCCCGACGTGGCTCGGCAGCTGATCAACACCGACGTCGCCGAGACCACGCACGGCCTGATCCCGGAACTGCTGGGTGCCGGCTCGGTTACCGCCGACACCGCGGCCACACTGGTGAACGCGTTGTACCTGAAAGTGGCCTGGCGCAACGCGTTCCCGGACCGTGGCACCACACCTCGGCCGTTCCGCACACCGACCGGACCGACAGAGGTGCCGACGATGCGGCTGTCGGGCAAGCGGCTCGGCTACACGGCAGGCGGCGGCTGGCAGGTGGTCGTCCTGGCGGCCGCAGGCGATGTCGACGCCGTGGTGTTGTTGCCGGACGGCGATCTCGCCACGGCCGAACCTGCATTGGCCGCTGACGCGCTGGCCGGCCTGCTGGCCGCGCCCGTGCCGATGTCGGTGGACCTCTACCTGCCCAGGTTCCGGGTACGGGCCAACGCCAACCTGACCACGGCCCTCGGCAGTCTCGGCGTGCACACGATGTTCAGCGATCAGGCTGATTTCAGCGGCATCTCCGACCGGCCGATGGCGGTGTCCAGCGTGCGGCACGAGGCCGTGCTGACCGTCGACGAGCAGGGACTGGAGGGTGCGGCGGCCACCGGCATGGTGATGCGGGCGTTGTCCCTGCACCGCGATGCCAGCGAACCGGTCGTGGTGCGGGTCGACCGGCCGTTCCTGTTCGTGGTGCGCCATCGACCCAGCGGCGCGGTCTACTTCCTGGCCCGCGTCACGAGTCCATAGCCGCAGGCGGGCGGCACACGCGAGCGCGCTACCGCTCGACCCGGCCGAGCTCGTACGGGTTCACCACGTCGTAGCGCCCGGCCAGCGCGCCCCGCGGGTAGCCGGCGACTGACCTGGCGGTTTGACGGCCTTTGTTCAGGAACGGCTCAGCTTTCCCTCAGCTCACCGAGCCATGCTGAACGTGTTGTCAAGGTCCGAAGCCGCACCGCGCGCTTCCCTAAGCCCTCGAGGAAGGCGTGATGTCACAACCGAACGAGCCCACACCGGGCACTGAACCGGAACGTGCCGTGCAGGGCGGCACCGAACCGGCCGGCGAGACCGCGGATCGGACCGAGCAACTACCGCAGGTGGCGGGAACCGAGCCGCCGACGGAGTCCGAATCGGCTCCGTCGGCGGCATCCGCCATGGCACCACCGCCGGGTCCGCCCTACGGCGGCCCGGCCGGCCACTACGTGTTCGTGCCTGCCGGCGCCACCGTGCGCACCCGCCGGTTCGGTCCGGCGTTCGGCCGCTTCGCCCGCAACCGGGCAACCCAACTGGTCGCCGCGGTGGTCGTCGGTGCCGTCATCGGCGGTGGCACCGTGGCCATCGTGGACAACGCGATCAACCACGACCAGCCGTCCCGCCAGGTCGTCCGGCCCGCCGGACCGTTCGGCAACAACGGCAGGCCCGGCTTCCGGTTCAACGGAGGCTTCGGTCAGGGTGGTCAGGGACCCGGTGGGTGACCGGCGCCTCTAGACTCGGTAGGCGTGGCAGGTCGGATCCGGGAAGCGGACATCGCGGCCGTCCGCGACCGGATGCGGGTGGACGAGGTCGTCGGCGACTACGTCTCCCTGCGTAGGGCAGGCGGCGGCGCGCTCAAGGGGCTGTGTCCCTTCCATGAGGAGAAGACGCCGTCGTTCAACGTTCGACCCAGCCACGGCACGTTCCACTGCTTCGGCTGCGGCGAGGGCGGCGACGTGATCGCCTTCGTGATGAAGATCGAACACCTCGGTTTCATCGAGGCCGTCGAACGCCTTGCCGACCGCACCGGCATCCAGCTCACCTATGAGGGCGGCAACGCGAACGCGGTTCGCGACCGCGGCACCCGCAGCCGGATGCTGGACGCGCATCGCGCGGCCGGCGAGTTCTACGCCGAACAGCTCCACACACCGGAGGCCGAGGCGGCCCGGCAGTACCTGACCGAGCGCGGTTTCGACGAGGCGTCCTGGCGCACGTTCGGCTGCGGCTTCGCGCCCGCCGGGTGGGACCGGCTCACCAAACACCTGTTGAGCCGCGGATTCGAACTCGACGAGCTCTACAAGGCGCAACTGAGCAAGGAGGGTCGGCAGGGCAGGCCGAACGACCGGTTCCACCGCCGCCTGCTGTGGCCGTTGAAGGATCTCGGTGGTGACGTGGTCGGTTTCGGCGCGCGCAGGCTGTACGACGACGACCCGATCCAGGCCAAGTACCTCAACACCAGTGAGAGCCCGATCTTCAAGAAGTCCCAGGTGCTCTTCGGCGTGGACCTGGCCAAGCGCGAGATCGCCAAACGACACCAGGCCGTAGTGGTCGAGGGCTACACCGACGTGATGGCCATGCACGCCGCCGGGGTGCCGACCGCGGTCGCGTCCTGCGGCACCGCGTTCGGCGACGACCACATGTCGGTGCTGCGCCGCCTGATGCTGGACGACGACGCGTTCCGCGGCGAGGTGATCTTCACCTTCGACGGTGACGAGGCCGGCCGCAAGGCCGCGCTCAAGGCGTTCGAGGGCGACCAGCAGTTCGCCGCGCAGACCTACGTGGCCGTGGCGCCGGACGGCATGGACCCGTGCGAACTGCGGCAGGCCAAGGGTGTGGTCGCGGTCCGTGACCTGGTCGCCCGGCGCACGCCGCTGTTCGAGTTCGCCATCCGCAGCCTGCTGACCGAGTACGACCTGGACTCGGTCGACGGCCAGGTCACCGCGTTGCAGCGCACGGTCCCGCTCGTCGCCAGGATCAAGGACCGGGCCAGCCGGGACGGTTACGCCACGAAGCTGGCCTGGTGGGTCGGCTGGGCGGACTAGTCGATGGTGGTGCGCCGGGTGCGCGAATCGGCGGGGGAGGCCCCGGTGGGCCGTCGGCCGAAGCGGGCCCAGCCGGCCGATCCGAACCAGAACGCGCTGGACGTCGGCGCGGACGGCCCGGCCCGACCGGACCCGCGAGACCAGCGGCTGCAGGCCCAGCGGGACGTCCTGAAGGCGGCACTGCAACTGCCGGCACTGGCCGGCCCGGTCTACGACGCGCTGCCCGACG
>DASXXM010000478.1:0-3404 GCA_036503065.1 Pseudonocardiaceae bacterium
GCGGCTGGCGCTGCTGACCCAGTTGGTGGCGGTCCGCTGGGCGTGACGTGCGGGTTCGGTAACTCGAACGGCGCAGGATTGTCCTGGTGGCACAAGCACCATGCGTCCTGCTGGTGCTCGGCGGATAATGACAACGGACAAACACTGCTTCACCGTGGCGTCAGACACGGTTTCCGCAGTCGTGCCGTATTGAGAGGACCACGCACGTGAAGATCGCCGTCCCTCGGGAGATCAAGAACAACGAGTACCGGGTCGCGCTGACCCCGGCCGGCGCGCACGAGCTGACCAGCCGCGGCCACACCGTGTTCGTCGAGGCGGGCGCGGGGCTCGGCTCGGCCATTTCCGACTAGGAGTACCTGGCCGCGGGCGCGAAACTGCTCGCCACCGCGGCGGACGTGTGGGCCGAGGGCGAGCTGGTGCTCAAGGTCAAGGAGCCCATCGCGGCCGAGTACCCGATGCTGCGGCCGGACCTGGTGCTGTTCACCTACCTGCACCTGGCCGCCGACGAGCCGCTGACCAGGGCGTTGCTCGACGCAAGCACCACAGGGATCGCCTACGAGACGGTGCAGACCGCGTCCGGGGCACTGCCGTTGCTGGCCCCGATGTCCGAGGTGGCCGGCCGGCTGGCGCCGCAGGTCGGGGCGTACGCGCTGATGAAGCCGTCCGGCGGCCGGGGTGTGCTGCCCGGTGGCGTGCCCGGCGTGCACCCGGCCCGGGTCGTGGTGATCGGCGGCGGCGTGGCCGGGGTCAACGCGGCCACCGTGGCGCTGGGCATGGGCGCGGACGTCGAGGTGCTGGACACCAACGTGGACCGGCTGCGGCAGCTCGACCACCAGTTCGGCGGCCGGCTGCGCACGGTGGCGTCCAACAGGTACGCCATCGACCAGGCGGTCCGCGAGGCGGACCTGGTGGTCGGCGCGGTGCTGGTGCCCGGCGCGCGCGCCCCGAAGCTGGTGGACAACCACCTGGTGTCGACCATGAAGCCCGGCGCGGTGCTGGTGGACATCGCGATCGACCAGGGCGGCTGCTTCGCCGACTCGCACCCGACCACCCACGACGACCCGACGTACCTGGTGCACGACGCGGTCTTCTACTGCGTGGCCAACATGCCCGGCGCGGTGCCCCGCACGTCCACGTACGCACTGACGAACGTGACCCTCCCGTACGCGGTCTCCATCGCCGACCACGGCTGGCGGGCCGCCCTGGCCGCCGACCAGGCGCTGGCGGTGGGCCTGAACACGCACGCGGGCGCACTGGCCAACAAGCCGGTCGCCGAGGCGCACGACCTCGCACACACGCCACTGGCCCAACTACTGGGCTGATCCCCACGCGGGTGGGGCCGATTCGTCGGCCCCACTTGCGTTTTCAGACTGGTCGCGGGCCACGTCACACTGCCCGACGACAAGGGTGTCCGCACGGCGCCACTCGGCGGTCCAGTCCCGGCACTGGTGATAAATCGGCGACCGCACCACGAAGCGGACCTCGTCCCGCCGCACCGAGCGCCGCCCCCAAACCACCCGCAGGCCGCTGACCTGCTAAAATGCGGCCCACCAGCATAAGGACAGGCCCCCGCCCAACCTCCGGGGGCTACGGCCCTTTTCAACCCTATGCCTGTCAAGCCCCGAATGGGTGGGTTACTGGCGAGTTGTGGACAACTCGAAAAGTTGTGCACATGTGGGCGAGGAGCTTGACAAAGCCGCTGATCACCCTAGGGATCCCCGTCGCCCCTTCGGCCTACGCCGAAGGGAGGGGCAGCAGGCGACCCTTGGAGGTTATCCCTGGGTGCGCGACCGCCTACGCTCAGTGGTAGCCGGCACCGTGCTCGGCTATTTCTGGTACCCATTTCCGCATTACCGGATAAACACTCGCGGGTTAGGAGTGAATAACTCGCCGTTGACCCATTGATCACTCTCGACGTAATTTTCGGCAAGCGGCCGAATTGGTGCGCTGTCCACCTGACCCCTACGTCGTGGAGTCTTCGTGAAGAAATCCCTGCGCGCCCTCGCGGCGGCCGTGGCTCCGGTGCCGATCATCGCGAGCCTGGTGCTCGCGGGTACGGCCAGTGCGAGCACACAGCCGCTCGTTGCGGTGCCCCAGAACGTAAATCCCGCGGTCGCCACCAGCGCCCGGGTGGCCGACCTGACCGCATCCAGTCAGGTGTCGTTCGCCGTCGCGCTGAAGTTGCGTGACGAGGCCGGACTGAACAGTTTCCTGGCCCAGGTGAACAACCCGACCTCGACGCTGTACCACCATTTCCTCACGCCGGCACAGTTCAACGCCCGATACGCGCCGACGACCTCGGACGTGGCGAGCGTGCGTTCGTTCCTGACGTCCCACGGCATCCAGGTCACCAAGGTGTCCGGCAACCGTGACGTCATCGACGCGGTCGGTTCCGTGGCGCAGGTGAAGCAGGCGTTCGCCACGAACATGGGTGTGTACCAGCAGAACGGGCGGCAGTTCTACGCCAACGACACCGCACCGATGCTGCCCTCGTCGGTGGCCGGCGTGGTCCAGGGCATCGTCGGCCTGGACAACCACACGGTGCGGCACCCGGAACTGGCGCGGTCCACCGCGCCACGGGCCAGCAGCCCGGTCGGCCTCACGCCGACCAACCTGCACAGCGCCTACGAGACCACGACGCTGGGCACCGGCACCGGCCAGACCGTGGCGCTGTGGGAGTTCGACGGCTTCCAGACCGCGAACGTCACGCACTACGACAACCAGTTCGCGCTGGGCTCGTCGGCGCCGGTGACGGTGTCGGTCGACGGCGCCAACTTCGACTCCGCCCCCGGCGCCGGGCAGGGCGAGGTCGAGCTGGACATCGAGATCGTCCAGGCCATGGCCAAGTCGGTGAAGACCCTCGTCTACGAGGCCCCCAACTCCGACCAGGGTGAGATCGACCTGGCCGCGCAGATCGCGTCCGAGGACCGGGTGTCCGTGACATCCATCTCGTGGGGCTCCTGTGAGGCCGAGACCACACCGTCGGCCATCACCGGCACCAGCAACGGGTTCGCGCAGGGTGTCGCCGAGGGCATCACGTTCTACTCGGCGTCCGGTGACAGCGGCTCGAACGACTGCCAGAGCGGCGCCCAGGGCGTCGACTACCCGGCCGCCGACCCGAACGTGAGCGGTGTCGGTGGTACGACGCTGCGGCTGCGCAGCGGCAACCGTTCCTCGGAGACCGCGTGGAGCGGTTCCGGCGGCGGCGTGTCGTCCGTGTTCACCGCCCCCAGCTACCAGGTGGGTTCCGGTGGCATGCGGACCGTGCCGGACGTGTCCGGTGACGCCAACCCGGCGACCGGCTACGCGATCTTCTCCGCCGGCACGTGGGTCGAGTTCGGTGGCACCAGTTGCGCCGCGCCGCTGTGGTCCGGGTTCACCGCGCTGCACGACGCCAACTCGGG
>DASXXM010000479.1:0-4396 GCA_036503065.1 Pseudonocardiaceae bacterium
GATCCGCGAGCGGAGCCATTCCCCCAGCGCCTTGGCCTGCGGGTCGAACCGTGTGGACGCGGCGACACCCTGGCCGAGCAGGCCGTGCAGCACGAAGTTGACCGCGCGCAGGTTCGGCAGCGGATGCCGCTCGATGTCCAGTTCCTTGGCCTCCGGCAGCAGAGCGCGCAGCAGATCGGTGGTCAGCTCGGTAGCCAGCCAGCGGTAGCCGTCGGCCGAGCGGGCCCAGACACCCAGGTTCGCGTCGCCGCCCTTGTCGCCGGACCGCGCACCCAGCACCGTGCCCAGCGGGACACGCCGCGTCGGCCCGGACAATGGCGTCGGGGCAGCGAAGTCGGGCTGGTACGTGACATCGCCCGACTGCGGCGGGATGGACACGCGCTCGCCGTTGGGCAGGACGGCCACGTGCGGGACCTCGCCGGCCGGTACGTACGCCGGGCGGTACACGCCGACCGGACTGCCGTCGGTCGGTGGCGCGGTGAGCGTGAAGCCGGGGTAGGACGCCAGCGCCAGCTCCACGCACGTGCGCGAGAAACCCTTGGCGCGCTTGGCATCTGGCGTGCGGATGGTGGCGTGCAGGAGTGCGCTCGCGGTTTCCTCGGTGTCGGCGTCGGCGTGGTCGGTACGGGCGAGGGTCCACGTGATGCCGTCGGCGCCGAGTTCGGCGGCCAGTTGGCGGCGGGCCAGTTCGGCCTTGGCGTCGATGTCCAGGCCGCACAACACGAACGTGGCGCTGTTGCGGAAACCGGCCAGCGTGTTCAGGCACACCTTGAGCGTGTCCGGCGGTGATTCGCCGCGCACGCCGGAGATCCGCACCCGGTCCCTGCCGTCGGCGGCCAGGCTGATCGTGTCGAAGCGGCTGGTCACGTCCGGGCCGAGGTAGCGTGGGCCGGCGATCTCGTAGAGCAGTTGTGCGGTCACGGTTTCCACCGTCACCGCGCCCCCGGTGCCGGGATGCTTCGTGATCACCGACGAGCCGTCCGCGTCGATCTCGGCGATCGGGAAGCCGATGCGGGTCGCGTCCGGCAGTTCGGTGAAGAAGGCGTAGTTGCCGCCGGTCGCCTGGGCACCGCACTCGATCACGTGCCCGGCCACGGTCGCGCCGGCCAGTCGGTCGTAGTCGGCACGGGCCCAGCCATAGTGCGCCGCGGCCGGCCCGGCCACCAGGGACGCGTCGGTGACCCGGCCGGTCACCACGACGTCCGCACCGGCCCGCAGGCACGCCGCGATGCCCCAGCCGCCCAGGTAGGCGTTCGCGGTGAGCGCGCCCTCCAGGCCAAGTTCGGTGGCGCGCGGCAGCAGGTCGTCGCCCTCGACGTGCGCGACTCGCACAGCCAGCCCCAGCCGGCCGGCGAGCGCGGTGATCTCGGCGGCGAGACCGGCCGGGTTGAGGCCGCCCGCGTTGGTGACGATCCGCACGCCCCGGTCCATCGCCAGGCCGAGACACTCCTCGAGTTGGTGCAGGAACGTGCGGGCGTAGCCGCCTGCCGGGTCCTTCAGCCGCTGGCGGCCCAGGATCAGCATGGTCAGTTCGGCCAGGTAGTCGCCGGTCAGCACGTCGAGCGGGCCGCCGGTGAGCATCTCGCGCATCGCGGCGAAGCGGTCGCCGTAGAAGCCGGAACAGTTGCCGATCCGGAACGTCATGCGAACTGCCCCGCCTTCCGGCCGGCACCGGGCAGGCCGGCGAAGGCCTGCGCGATCGGCACCCATGCTTCGGCGTCCTCGCCGACCACGGTCAGGTTCAGGTCGTCCGGATGCCGGCGTTGCGTGACCAGCAGGCAGAAATCCAGTGCGGGCCCGGTGATCCGGTCCGTCGCGTCGTCAGGCCCCCACGTCCAGCACTCGCCGCCGGGACCGGTCAGCTCGACCCGGAACGGCGCCGGCACCGCACGGCCGTGCACGGTGTAAGCGAAGCCGACCGTGCGGACGCCGATGTGCGCCACGTGCCGCAACCGAGCCGTTGGCACGCGGGCGATACCGAGCGCGTCGGCCACGTCCTGGCCGTGCGCCCAGGTCTCCATCAGCCGCGCGGTGGCCATGGAGGCGGCGCTCATCGGCGGCCCGAACCACGGCAGCTTTGTACCCGGCGGCACCGCGCGCAGCGCGCCGACCAGGTCGGCACGGCCACCGCGCCAGTCGGCCAGCAGCGCGGCAGGCGGCGCCGCGGCACCGGCCGCGGCCACGGTGTCCACGAAACCGGTCGGATCGGCCATGGCGGCGTTCACTTCGGCCTGGAACCCGTCGGCGTCGGTGACCGCCAGCAGCGCCACGCGGTCGGTCCACGCCAGGTGGGCCACTTGGTGGGCGATCGTCCAGCCCGGCGCCGGGGTCGGCGCGCGCAGGCCAATGTCGTCCAAAGTGGACACCGTGCGGTCCAGGTCGGCGCCCTCGGCGGCCAGGTCGGTGAGAAGTTCGGTGATCATCGCTCCTCCGCGCGCAGTGCCTGGTCGACCATGTCCGCCCACTGTCGAACGATCCCGGCCCGCCGCCTGCTGTCGTCGGTCAGCAGGTTCGCCAGGGCGAGGCCGCGGGCCAGGTCGAGGGTGGCCTGGACGGTCTCGCGCACGCCGGGCCTGCCCTCGTCCGCGGCGAGCAGCCGGACCGCGATCCGGTGACACTCCCGGCCGAGCCGGGCCTCCAGGTCGACCACCAGGTCCATCAGGTCCGGGTCGGTGCGGGCCGCGACCCACAGTTCCAGCGCGGCCGTGAACAGCGGGCTGACAAAGAAATCGACGATGAACTCGACCGCGGCCGCGGTCCGGTCACCGGTCGCCGGCAGCGCGGCGGCCCGATCCAGCATGGCCCGCACGCCCTGGGCGCCGACGTACTCGACGGCCGCCGCAACCAGTTCACCCCGGGTCCGGAAGTGGTGCAACTGGGCGCCCCGCGACACCCCGGCCCGCTGCGCGACCAGCACGGTCGTCGTGCCGGTCCAGCCGCGTTCGACCAGGCAGTCCACTGTGGCCGCCATCAGCTTGCGCCGGGTCTCCCGGCTGCGGTCGGCCTGGCGTTGCCGTGTCTGCACCACCACGGTGCCGAGTCTGGCCGTGCGGTAACAAACAGTCAAGCCTGACTTTTACTGCGGTTCCCTGTTACCGAGCGGGTGACCCTGGTCGGCCACCCGCTCGGTTCGTCTCAGGCGCCAGGGCCTGAGTAGATCTGGGCGGCTGGTGGCGCGGTTACCGCGACCGGGACGTTCCAGTTGGTGAAGTCGAGTTGGCCGCCGCCCTGGGAGGCCGCCGGCACCAGCCGCATCAGGTAGTGCGGGGTGGCCGTGGCGATGGCCGCCTGCGTGCCGTCGGTCAGGGTGTAGAGCTGGACGGTGGTGCCGTTGACAGTGGCGGTCTTGCCGAGCTTCGCGTTGTCGCCGCCGATCTGGGTGGCCAGGGTGGAGATGAACGACGTGTAGTCCAGCAGCGGCTTGATCGAGGACACCATGTCACTGCCCGACATCAACGGCGACGTGGATGGCACCCACTTGTTCAACATCAGCTGGCCGGCGGCACTGGTCGCCGTCACACCACTGCTCTTCATCAGGTCCGCGGTGAACTGCAGGTAGTCGGCCGTCTTCGTGGCGATGATCGGGATGTTCGTGCCGCCCTCCCCCAGCGTGCCCGACGCGCTGCCGTCCTTGTTGAGCTGGAGATCCAGCGCGACCGTGCTGCCGCTGTCGGTCACACTGCCCTTGATGTGCACGGCCGACGCGCCGTTGATAGCGGTCTTGACCTGGTTCATCACCACAGCCGGCGCCGCCGTCGTGGTGGGCGCGGCAGCCGCGGTGCCGGATGGCGAGCTGGTGCCGCACGCGGTGAGTGCGACCAGGGTCGTGGTGCCGAGCACGAGGGCGAACGGCAACCAATGACGAGACATGACGACATTCCTCCGAAACGGGGCAGGGACCGCAAAGCGCCCGTCTGTCGGGCGCTGGCGGCAATCGTGCCTGATACCCGAATCCGATCTGTCACCGGCTACCCCGAACGGGGGTCATCCCAAGGGTGCGACGATCTCGTCAGCAGCGACTTGGAGGTGCGAGTGAACTACGGCGAGACCTATGGCGATCCCGGCCATCCGGTAATCCTGTTCGTGGAGGACGACCCGCCGCCCGCGCTGTGCGAGCGACTCGCCGCGGGCGCCCGGTGTGTGGTCCGCCACTCCGGCGGCGACCCGGTCGCCGTGCTCGACGACCTCGCGCTGGATCGCGTGCACCTCGTGGCGCGCGACGCCGAAGCCGCGCGACGCGTCATGCTGGCGCGCCCGGACCGGGTCGCCTCCCTGATCGTGCTCGGCACCGCACCCGTCCCTGACACAACCGTGTCAACGCTGGTGGTCGAGGACGAGGACCCGGTGCCCGCGATCCTGCGGCACACCGCGGGCGGCTGGCAGCGGCAGGCGAGTC
>DASXXM010000480.1:0-1915 GCA_036503065.1 Pseudonocardiaceae bacterium
ATGCGGTCGCGGGTGCGGCGGTAGACCACGTGGGCGTCGGTAGCGCCCAGGCGTTTCGCGGTGCGGGCGGCGTCCTGCGCGGTGTTGCCGCCGCCGTAGACGACCACGCGGCGGCCCAGCATCGGCGGCTGGTCGGACGCCACATCGTGCAGGACCGACACGGCGTCCAGGACGCGGGCCGAGTCGCCGGCCGGGATGTATGCGCGCCGGCCGATCTGCGCGCCCACAGCGAGGAACACCGCGTCGAAGCCGCCGTCCCGCTTGGCGGCGAGCACGTCGGTCACGGTCTGGCCGAACTCCATCCGCGTCCCCAAGGCCGCGATGCGGGCGACCTCGGCGTCGAGCACGGCGCGGGGCAGCCGGTAGGCGGGAATGCCGTAACGCATCATGCCGCCGGCCTCACTACCGGCGTCCCGGATGGTGACGTCGTGGCCCAGCAGTCTGAGGTGGTAGGCGGCGGACAACCCGGCCGGGCCGGCGCCGACCACCAGCACATGCTTGCCGGATCGCCGCTGCGGCAACGGAACCGTCCAGCCCTGGCGGATCGCCTTGTCACCGAGGAAGCCCTCGACCGAGTTGATGCCGACCGCCTCGTCCAACTGGGCGCGGTTGCAGGCGGTCTCGCAGGGCCGGTAGCAGACTCGGCCCATCACGGCCGGGAACGGGTTGTCGAGCATGATCTGGCGCCACGCGGCCTCGTAGCCGCGTTCCTCGGCGTGGAACAGCCAGCGCTGGATGTTCTCCCCGGCCGGGCACGCCTGGTTGCATGGCGGCAGCAGGTCCAGGTACACCGGGCGTTCGGTGCGCCACGAGCCGGTCTTGTTGGTTAGGCTCGATCCGACGTCCAGGGTGATCGCGAACGGCTTGCCCTCGGTCATGACCCCTCCTCGGTCAGCAGGCCGTAGCGGCGGATGTTGCGGTCGGCGATGTCCTGGACACGCGCGATCACCTCGGTGCGCGGCGGGTCGCCGAACAGGTGCGCGTAACGGGTCTGGCGGCGCAGGTACTCGGTGACCGGTACCTGGTGGCGGATCTTCGACACGGCGGTCACCTCGCCGCGTTCGGCCTCGAACACCGGGAACAGCCCGGTCTCGGTGGCCAGCCGCGCGATCCGGATCGTGTCGTGCGACGCGCTGCCCCACCCCAGCGGACAGGGCACCAGCACGTGCAGGTACCGCGCGCCACGCAACGTCATCGCGCGGTCCACTTTGTACTCCAGGTCCCGCAGGTCCGCGACCGTAGCCGTGGCCACGTACGGGATCTCGTGCGCCATCGCGATCCGGGGCACGTTCTTGCCCTGCCCGAACACGTTGCCCGGCGCCGCACCGACGGCCGGGGTGGTCGTGGTGCGGGCGGCCGGCGGCGTGGCGCCGGAGCGCTGCACGCCGGTGTTCATGTACGCCTCGTTGTCGTAACAGATGTAGAGCACGTCGTCGTTGCGTTCGAACATGCCGGACAGGCAGGCGAACCCGATGTCGACCGTGCCGCCGTCACCGCCCTGCCCGACCACCCGGATATCGGTGCGGCCCTTGGCCTTCAGTGCGGCGGCGACGCCAGTGGCGACCGCAGGTGCGTTGCCGAACAGCGAGTGCAGCCACGCGATCCGCCACGACGTCTCTGGGTACGGGGTCGAGAAGACCTCCAGACAGCCGGTCGCATTGACGGCGATCACCTGGTTGCCGGTCGCGCGCATCGCCGCGTCCAGGGCGTAGCGGGCACCGAGCGCCTCGCCGCAGCCCTGACAGGCCCGGTGGCCACAGGTGATCGCGTTGGCGCGGCCGATGTCGGCCTGCACTGAGCGCTGCTCGGGGTCCAGCAGCCGGTTGCCGACCGCGAAACTGCCGGTCTGGTAGAACTTGATCGGCTGGACGGGCATCGTCATCCACTCCCTTCAGCGCACGCGCGCCGCGACGGC
>DASXXM010000481.1:0-7292 GCA_036503065.1 Pseudonocardiaceae bacterium
CATGCCTGATTTCAAGAGATTCCTGTTGCCGGACACCGCGGAGGGCCTCACCGACGCGGAGATCCTCGGCTGGCACGTCAAGCCGGGCGACGACGTCAAGGTCAACCAGATCATCGTGGAGATCGAGACCGCCAAGGCCGCGGTCGAACTGCCGTGCCCGTGGGCAGGCCGGGTGACCGAACTGCTGGTCGACGCGGGCCAGACGGTGGACGTGGGCGCACCGATCATCGTGATCGACGTGGACCCCGACGGCGCCGCGCCCGCCGCCCCCGTCAACGGTTCGTCGCCCGCGGCCGCTGATGGCGACGTGCCCAACCTGGTCGGGTACGGACCCAAATCCGCCGCCGCCCGCCGCCGCCCGCGTGTCGGCGTGTCGGCCGCGCCCGTCGTAGAGCCGACACCGGAGCCGGAACCCGAGCCCGTCGCGCCACGCGGCGGTTTTGTCCCGCAGGCGAAGCCACCGGTGCGCAAGCTGGCCCGGGAGTTGGGTGTCGACCTGTACGTACTGTCCGGCTCCGGCCCGTCCGGCACGATCACCCGGGACGACGTGCAACGAGCCGTGGCGCCGCCTGCTCCGGTCAGCCCTGTCGCCACCGGCCCGGTCGAGGCCGAGCGGCGGGTGCAGGTCAAGGGCGTGCGCAAGGCGACCGCGTCGGCCATGGTGCAGAGCGCCTTCACCGCACCGCACGTGACGGAGTTCCTGACCATCGACATCACGCCGATGATGGAGCTGCGAGCCAAGCTCAAGGCGGACCCCCGGTTCGCGGGCGTCAAGCTGACCCCGCTGGCGTTCGCCGCCAAGGCGGTCTGCCTGGCGGTCCGGCGGACCCCGGACGTGAACGCGACGTGGGACCAGGCGGCCGGCGAGATCGTCTACAAGACCTACGTGCACCTGGGGATCGCCGCCGCCACGCCACGCGGCCTCGTGGTGCCGAAGGTGCGCAACGCGGAGCAGTTGTCGCTACCGGACCTGGCGGCGGCATTGGACCTGCTGACGGCAACGGCCCGCGAAGGCAGGACCCCACCGGCCGACATGCTCGGCGGCACGTTCACCATCACCAACGTCGGGGTTTTCGGAGTCGACACCGGCACGCCCATCGTCAACCCGGGCGAGTCGGCCATCCTGGCGTTCGGCGCGATCCGCGACATGCCATGGGTGGTCGACGGCCAGGTGGTGCCGCGCAAGGTGTGCCAGCTGTCCCTGAGCTTCGACCACCGGGTGGTCGACGGCGAGCAGGGCTCCCGCTTCCTGGCCGATGTCGGCGCACTACTGGCGGATCCCGCCGTGGCGATGACGTACTGAGCCATGAGCGCGGGGCCGGCACCCGGCCGACCCCGCGCTCAGGCCACGGTTCCGTTGGCGCGCCGCGCGGCCAGATCCGAGAGCAACGAGTCGACGTCGATCAACTCAGGGTCGTCACCGGCCAACCGAGGGTCCACATCGGACGCGTAGAGCAGCGGAGTGTTCTGTGCGTCCGCGAAACTGTTGACGATGCCGCGCAAGGTCGGCGCGGCAACGCCGGCCAGCAGCGCGTTGTCCACCACCGCGCGAATGGTGTACTCGGCAGCCATCATCTGGGCGAGGGCGCTGTAATAGCGCTGCACGGCGCTGATCAGCGCGTCGGTGTGCTCCAACAGAACCGTGGGCAGCACAACGGGGCGAAGCTGCTCATCTCTCACATAGCCTGACGCTACCCGGAAACCATGCCGGCACGGGCCACCCCACCACCCGGTTGGCCCAGCAAACGATGACGTGATACGTACCACTGTCTCGATTGGTGTCCAACCCACTACGCCACATCTGTGGACAACCACCAATCCATCCACAACTTCACCAAAACCACCCTATTCGGGGCTTGACAGGCATAGGGTGAAAAAGGGCCGAAGCCCCCAGGGTTGGGCGGGGGACTGCCCGTGCTCTGGCAAAGTCGCGTTTGTCGAGGTCAGCGGGTTGCTGGTGGTCGGGCCTGCTTCGGGATGCGCAGTGTCCGAGAATCGAGCGACCGGCCGATGAGCCCGATTCCTCAGCCGTGCGGCAGGTCGAACAGACTGGTCAACCCAGCGGCGAAACCCAGATCGCCCTTGATCTTCAGCTTGCCGGTCATGAACAACACAGGACCGGACGCGTTGTTGGTGATCAGCCGCAGGAAGTCCACCGGATGCAGCGTGATCGTGACCCGCGCGTCCCGGGTCGAGCGGGAGTGCACCACGCAGCTGCCGTCCTCGATGACGGTCTCGTAACGGTCGTAGCCGCCGTCGCCGGTGCCGCCGGTCAGGCGCCAGTGCACGACGGCTCGGGTGCGCACGGCGCGGTCGGTACGTAGGTGGTCGCCCATTCTTCGGAAGATCTCGTTCAGGATCCTGGTCCGCAGTTCCGGTCGGCCCAGCGCCCCCTGGACCTGGTCGGTCGAGGCGCGGCTGATGATCCGCGCGAAGGTGGGGGCGTCCATCCGGCTCAGGTCGACGTTGGCGCCGAGCCCGGCCAGGCGGTCCAGGCCGGCCAGCAGTCGCACGAACTGTTCCCTGCTCAGGGTGCGCGGGTCGATGACCCGGCCGATGGTGTTGATGTCCAGGTCGGCCAGGCCGGGATGGTCGGGGGCGAGCCCGGCCAACAACTCGACCAGGCGATCCGGGTGCAGCCGTCCGAGTGCCTCGGCCGACAGATCAGTCATGGACCAGCCTCCTCGCAACTACCTACTCTGGAGTAAGGCTACGGCTGAGTAGGTACTGCGACAACCGAGAGGGTTGCGAACAGTTCGGTGGAATGTGTCGAATATGCAGAACCATGCTGTTGTGGTCGACTGTCGGGATTGTCGGTGCTTACCGCTACCGTCCCGGGCGATGATCACCACGATCCAGGCCTACCGGTTCGCGTTGGACCCCAGCTCCGAGCAGGACGGGATGCTGCGGTCGCACTGCAGCGCGCAGCGATACGCGTTCAACTGGGGACTGGGCCTGGTCAAGGCCAACCTGGGTCAGCGGGACGCTGAACGCTCCTACGGCGTGGTCGACACCGAGCTGACTCCGTCGACCAGTTGGTCTGCCTACAGCCTGCGGAAGATCTGGAATCAGGCCAAGGACGAGGTTGCGCCGTGGTGGCCGGCGAACTCCAAGGAGTCCTACGCGTCCGGGCTGGCGAACCTAGCCACCGCGCTAGGTAACTGGAAGGACTCGAAGACCGGGAAACGCACCGGGCCGACGGTTCGGTTCCCGCGGTTCAAGGGGAAACGCCGGGCGCTGTCGTGCCGGTTCAGCACCGGCAGTTTCGGGCTGGTCGACACTGACCGGCGGCATGTGAAGCTGCCCCGGATCGGGGTGGTGCGGACCCTGGAGTCGACCCGGAAACTGGCTCGGCATGTCGAACGCGGCACCGCTCGTGTCCGGTCGGCGACGGTGTCCCACCGGCAGGGCCGGTGGTTTGTGTCGTTCTCGGTGGAGATCACCCGCACCGACCCGGCCCCTATCCGACCGGGTTCGGTGGTGGGGGTGGACCTGGGTATCAAGTCTCTGGCGGTGCTGTCGACCGGGGAGATCGTGCCGAACCCGCAACACCTCGAACTGGCCCTGCGGGAGTTGCGGCGTCTGCAACGCCGGGCCGCCCGTCGTGTCGGGCCTGACCGGCGTACCCGGCAGCAGCCATCGAATCGGTGGCGGCGGACGCAGGCGCGGATCACTCGCCTGCACACGGCGGTGGCCCATGCCCGCCGGGACGGCCTGGACAAGCTCACCACTCGCCTGGCATCGATCCGCGGGACGATTGTGATCGAAGACCTGTATGTCGCGGGGATGCTCAAGAACCGGTGTCTGGCGCGGCTGATCGCTGGGGCCGGTTGGGGTGAGTTGCGCCGGCAACTGGACTACAAGACCCGCCGGTCTGGTGGTCGTCTGGTGGTCGCCGATCGCTGGTATCCCTCGTCGAAGACCTGCTCGAACTGTCATGCGGTGAAAGCCAAGCTGCGGCTGTCCGAGCGGTTGTTTCACTGCGACCAGTGTGGTCTCGTGCTGGATCGTGATCTCAACGCCGCCCGTAACCTGGCGGGGTTGGTGTCCTCCCACAGTTGGTGGGCGACAGTAAACGAGCCCGATGGAAACCCATGTGGGACCCGCGTCACGCGGGCAGCGGGTACTGCCGCGGGAAGACCCACCCGGACACCGGGGTGGGTCAACGCCGCGCCGCAAGGCGACGGCTCAGAACATGTCTCGACATGTTTCTGAACGGATACGCTGGCTGCGAGCAGTCGGGGGGAGGAGTGGGAGCCATGTCGCTGGCGAAGGACCGACCGACGACGCGTACCAAACGGCTGCCGCGCGAGGTGCGTGAGCGGCAGATCCTCGACGCCGCCGTCACCGTCTTCTCGCAGCACGGCTACCACGCCGCGTCGATGGACGAGATCTCCGAGGTGGCCGGCATCTCCAAGCCGATGATCTACGCCTATCTCGGCGCCAAGGAGGAACTCTTCGCCGCCTGCATCCACCGCGAGGCCACCCGGATGCTGACGGCCGTCGTCGGCGGCATCGAGGCCGGACAACCACCCGATGTCCAGCTGTGGCACGGGTTGCGGTCGTTCTTCGGGTTCGTCGGCGAGTACCGGGAGAGCTGGCGGGTGCTGCACCGGCAGTCCCTCACCCAGGGCGGCCCGTTCACCGCGGAGGTCATGTCCATGCGGCAACGGGCGATCACGCTTGTCGCCGCGGTGCTCATGCGCACCGGCAGCGACGAGGGGATCGGCGAAGCCGCGTCGCAGTCCGGCGAGGCGCTGGCCGCCGCGCTGGTCGGCGCGGGCGAGTCGCTGGCCGACTGGTGGCTGGACCACCCTGAGGAGACCGCGGGCGCCATCGCGTCCCGGCTGATGAACCTGGTGTGGCTCGGTTTCGGCAACCTGGTCGAGGGCAAGGTGTGGCGGCCGCCGCCTAGTCAGAAGTGAGCCGACCGGTCAGGTGGGGACGGCCCGAGCGCTGGTCCCGCAGGTCGAAACCGTCGTCGGCAGCGGTCATTGCCACGGTGGCCGGCAGCAGGATCGGCAGCTGGAACCGGACGTCCACGGTGTACGCGTCGGGCAACCGGCCCTCGTAGTACGCGAGACACCGGGCCATCGACCACATGCCGTGCGCGATCGCCCGACGGAAGCCGAACATCCGCGCCGTGAGCCGGTGCAGGTGGATCGGATTGTGGTCGCCGGACACCCCGGCGTAGCGGCGGCCGATGTCGGCCGGCACCTGCCACACCGCGGCCGGCGTTCCGGTCGGCTCGGGGTGCGGCCGGTGGCCGCCACCGGAACCGTTGCGCCGCAAGTAGGTGCTCACTTCGTGCCACACCGGTACGCCGTCCGCGTGCACCTCGCTGACCAGGTCGAACTGGCTGCCCCGCTCGTGCGGCCGCAGGTTCGTCGCGTGCACCAGCGCGACCAGCGGCTCATCGGCGCTCAGCGGCCGGTACCACGTGATCCGGTTGGCCACGTGTACCAAACCGATGAGCGGGAACGGAAAGCCATCGCTGGTCAGCAGCGCCATCTGCGGGCCGAACACGAGCAGGTGCGGGTAGGTGACGGGCAGTTCGTCGGTCAGCCGATAGCCGCACACCCGGTCGTACGCGGCCAGATGCGCCCGGTCGACCCGAATGCCGCTGCGGGCGTAGCCAATATCCGGCAGGGTGGGTGCGCCGGTCGACGGACGCAGGCCGCGCACCGCCGCCCTGGCGAACAGCACGGTCAGGTTCGGCTCCCGAGCCAACTCCACGACACCCATGCCTCACGCACCCAACAGACTCTGCCCGCACACTCGGACCACGTTCCCGGTCACCCCTGCCGATGCCGGATTGGCATACCACGCAATGGTTTCCGCGACGTCCACCGGCAGGCCGCCCTGTGCCATGGCGTTCATTCGCCTGCCGGCCTCGCGGATGAACAGCGGCACCGCGGCGGTCATCCTCGTCTCGATGAAACCGGGGGCGACCGCGTTGACCGTGCCGCCCAACCGGGCCAGTCTCGGCGCGAACGCGGCGACCATGCCGAGCACGCCCGCCTTCGACGTGCCGTAGTTGGTCTGGCCGGTGTTGCCCGCGATCCCGGCGATCGACGAGACACCGACGATCCTTCCGTTGGCGCGCAGCGCCTTCTTCGTCAACAGTGCCTCGTTGATCCGCACCTGGCAGGTCAGGTTCACACCTAGCACGGCGTCCCAGCGGGCGGCGTCCATGTTGGCGAGCTTGCGGTCGCGGGTGATGCCGGCGTTGTGCACCACGATGTCCACGCCGTCGTGCCGGCCGGTGAAGTACTCCACCAGCGCTGCCGGCGCACCGGCCGCGGTGATGTCCAGCTGCAGAGCCTCCCCACCGACCAGGTTGGCCACCGTCGACAGGTCCGCGCCCTGCGCCGGCAGGTCAAGGCAGACCACGTGCGCGCCGTCGCGGGCCAGGACCTGCGCGATGGCCGCGCCGATTCCCCGCGACGCGCCGGTGACCAGCGCGACCCGCCCGGCCAGCGGCCGCGCCCAGTCGTCCGGGCACACGACGTCCGGCACCGCACCGACCCGCACGACCTGGCCGGACACGTACGCCGACTTCGCGGACAGCAGGAACCGGACGGTCGACTCCAGCGCCTGCTCACCGCCCTTGGCCACATACACCAGTTGCGCCGTGCTGCCCCGGACGAGCTCCTTGCCCACCGACCGGGTGAAACCCTCCAACGCCCGCTGTGCGACCTGCTCGCCGACCGCCCGCACGCTGGTCGGTGGCGTGCCCAGCACCAGCAGCCGACCACAGTCGCCAAGGCGCCGCACGACCGGCTGGAAGAACGCGTACAGCTCACGAAGCTGGTCCGGGCCGCTGATCCCGGTCGCGTCGAAGATCAGGGCGCCATAGCGCTCTGCTTCGGCGATCTCGACGTCAGCCTTGGTCAGGATCGCGGCCACTGTGTCAGAAAGGCGGCCTCCGGGTGCGGCACCGAGCAGTGCCGGGCCGGTCAACATCGACTGGCCGGGTTCGTGGCGGCGCAGTGGCACGGGGTTGGGCAGGCCGAGCCGGCCGACCACCAGGCGGCCGAGCCCCGAAGTCGCGAACTGCTGGTAGCGATCGGTCATCTGACACCTCCTACTCCCGGTAAGACTACTCATCAGTAGGTTACTATGACCTGGCAGGAGGAGGGCAAGATGACAGGCATCCAGCGGGTGGCGATCGTCGGTGGCAACCGGATCCCGTTCGCCCGCGCCAACAGTGGTTATGCCGACGCGTCCAATCAGGACATGTTCACCGCCGCACTGGACGGCCTGGTCAGCCGCTTCGGCCTGCAGGGCGA
>DASXXM010000482.1:0-1637 GCA_036503065.1 Pseudonocardiaceae bacterium
GTGGCAGCGCAAGCTGTTCCACATCGACCTGAACGGCCAGCGCGGCCCCAAGTTCGACCAGGACCTGGTGTTCGGCCACGGCGACCTGCTCAACGCGTTCTTCCTGGTGGACCTGCTGGAGAACGGCGGCTACGACGGCCCGAGGCACTTCGACTACAAGCCGGCCCGCACCGAGGACATCACCGGCGTGTGGGCCAGCGCCGCCGCCAACATGCGCACCTACCTGCTGCTGCGCGAGCGGGCCGCCGCCTTCCGCGCCGACCCGCGCGTCGTCGAGGCCCTGCACACGGCCAAACTCGACGAGCTGGCAC
The DNA here is from genome assembly GCA_036503065.1 of Pseudonocardiaceae bacterium. Taxonomy (GTDB): domain Bacteria; phylum Actinomycetota; class Actinomycetes; order Mycobacteriales; family Pseudonocardiaceae; genus DATEPR01. Next base: position 312 of record DASXXM010000482.1, read on the forward strand.
AGCCGACCCTGAACCCCGGCGAGACAGCAACGGACCTGCTGGCCGACCGGTCGGCCTACGAGGAGTACGACCCGGACAAGGCCGCGGAACGCGGCTACGGCTTCGTCGCGCTGAACCAGCTGGCGCTGGAACACCTCATGGGCGCCGCCTGATGCCGCTGGTGGCCGGCGTCGACTCGTCGACCCAGTCCTGCAAGGTCGTGATCCGCGACACCGACACCGGCGCTCTGGTCCGCGCCGGCCAGGCCCCGCACCCGGACGGTACCGAGGTGCACCCGGACGCGTGGTGGTCGGCACTGACGTCGGCGATCGATCGGGCCGGCGGCCTCGCCGACGTGGCGGCGCTGTCCGTCGGCGGCCAGCAGCACGGCATGGTGTGCCTTGACGAGCAGGGTTCCGTCGTCCGGCCCGCCCTGTTGTGGAACGACCTGCGCTCGGCAGGTGCCGCGGCGGACCTGGTCGCCGAGTACGGCGCCGCCGTCTGGGCCGACGCGGTCGGCAGCGTGCCGCTGGCGTCCTTCACGGTCACCAAACTGCGCTGGCTTGCGGTTAATGAACCCGCGTCGGCGGCCCGCACGGCAGCGGTGGCGCTACCGCACGACTGGTTGACATGGCGCCTGTCCGGTGAGCACGAACTGACCACCGACCGCAGCGACGCCAGCGGCACCGGCTACTGGTCCCCCGCCGCCGGCACCTACCGACCGGACCTGCTCCGCGCCGCCCTCGGTCACGACGCAGGCGTGCCGAAAGTGCTCGCCCCCAACGAGTCCGCCGGCGAAACCGCCGCCGGAGTCCTGCTCGGCCCCGGCGCGGGGGACAACGCCGCGGCAGCCCTCGGCGTCGCGGCCGGCATCGGCGACGTCGTGGTGTCGATCGGCACGTCCGGCACGGTCTTCGCGACGGCGAAGGCCCCGGTGGCTGACCCGACCGGCATCATCGCCGGTTTCGCCGACGCCACCGGCGCCTTCCTGCCGTTGGCCTGCACCCTGAACGCGGCCCGGGTCCTGTCCACGACGGCCCGCCTGCTCGGCGTGGACGTCGACACCCTGAGCCGCCTCGCCCTGTCCGCACCACCCGGCGCCGACGGCGTGACCCTGATCCCGTACCTGGAAGGCGAACGAACCCCGTCCCGCCCCACCGCGACCGGCGCCGTGCACGGCCTGACCCTGGCCAACGCCACCCAGTCCAACCTGGCAAGGGCGGCCGTCGAAGGCATGCTGTGCGGCCTTGCGGACGGCCTCGACGCGCTGACCAACCAGGGCGTCCCGGTCGAACGCGTGCTCCTGATCGGCGGCGGCGCCCGAGCCGAAGCGGTCCGCCGCATCGC
>DASXXM010000483.1:0-7190 GCA_036503065.1 Pseudonocardiaceae bacterium
GCTGGAACACCTCAACGCGAGCCCGGCGCGGGACGCGATCGACTGGCACCGGATCGACCTGTACTGGGGCGACGAGCGGTTCCTGCCGGCAGGCGACCCGGAACGCAACGAGACCCAGGCCAGGGCCGCGCTGCTGGACCACATTCCGGTGACGCCGGACCGGGTGCACGTGATCGAGCCGTCCGACGGCCGGTTCGGTAACGACCCGGACGCGGCCGCCGACGCCTACGTCGAACTGCTCGCCGCCGCTGCCCGGCCCGAGGACCACGCGGCCGTGCCGACGTTCGACGTGTGCATGCTCGGTGTCGGCGAGGAGGGCCACGTCGGGTCGGTGTTCCCCGAGTCGCCCGCCGTGTACGAGACGGAGCGCACCGTGGTTGCCGTACGCAACTGCCCGAAACCGCCGCCGACCAGGGTGACGCTCACCCTGCCGGCGATCCGCCGGTCGGCCGAGGTGTGGCTGATCACCACCGGCGCCGGCAAGGCGGCGGCCGTGGCGATGGCACTGGGCGAGGCGGGCGAGGTCCAGGTGCCCGCGGCCAGCGCACGGGGCCAACGGCGCACGCTGTGGCTGCTGGACCGGACGGCCGCGACGAAGGTGCCCGACCGGACCGGACCACCGATCGCCTGACGGGTGTGGGCCGTCGCGATTCGGCCCACACCCCGCGGGATCGGACGCCTCAGACGCCGATGCTGACCAGCGTTACCCGCACAACGGCCGATTTCGCCGTCGGACTCGGCGGTCCCGGCACGAAGACGACATCGGCGCTGCCGTCGCACGGCACCAGCAGACCGGTGGGTATCGCCAGATGCACCACATAGTCGTGCAGCGTGCTGATCAGCCCGGTGGACACCGGAACGGTACTGGTCGGCGTGTCAAGAAATACCGTCACCTCATTTCCGGCACTGCCGGTGAAGCCGACACTGACGTTCGCACCGGACGATGGGCCAGGTATCACCGCGACGAACTGGTTGCCCACCGGATGCCCCTGCTCCCCCGGCCGGATCGGACCGAAGCAGTCGGTCTTGATGATGCCGTTCTGGCTGGCACCGTTGACATCTCCGGTGAAGAAGCCGTTCGGTCCGATCGGCGCCGGGTCGATCACGGCGTTGGCGGTACCGGCCAGCGCCACGGCCGCGACCACCGCGGCGATGGGCACCGCGACGCGTCTGACAATACTCATTTCAGCTCCCCATTACGTTGGGACTACGGCAAAGCACCGAAATTATGGGGAGCGGTGGCCGGCTGGGCAAGTTTCACATTTGCTCGGCGACATTCACGACAGACCGGCCAAGATTTCTGAATTTCCTGAAGAAATTGCCTATCTGACCGCGATACCGAGTAAGCGCTTACTGAGCCCTTTTCAATACGCCGTCCGGTCGCATCGGGGCGATCGCTAGGCTTTGACGATGGCCCGTGTCTCCCCGTTCGCCGATCTCGCCGGCCGCCCCGGGCCTTCTGCGGACGCCGTCGTGGTGGAGTTGGGCCGGCCGACCAGGGCCGCGCTCGGCTGCTTCGGCCTGACCACGTTGTTCCTGGCCGCGCTGGCGCTGGCGGCACTCAGCTACGCCGTCTTCGGCGAGCCGGGGCCGCGGAACGCGCCGCCGTCGCTGCGCGTGGTGGCCGCCGTGCTGGGCGGGATCTTCCTGCTGATCGCGGTCGTTCTCGGCACGATCGCGATCAGGGCGGTCCGGGGCCGGCAGGGATTGGCGCTGGACGCCGACGGCGTGTGGTGGCGCGCGGACCGGACGCTGGTGCGGCTGCCGTGGTCGGACATTGCGGCGGCCCGCCTGGCCACGCCGCCGGCCCGGGTACGCGGCGCGCGCACCAGTACACCGCGCACGCCCGCCGTCGAACTGTGGCCGGTGGACATCGAGACGGTTCGACGCTATCCGGCGCTCACCGACCGGGTCACCGGGGGCGTCCCGGTCGGTCCTGCGTCGTTGACGATGCGGTTCGCGTTCCGGCTGCCGTCCGTTGCGGACGGCGGGCCGATCGGCGAGGCGATCGCCCGATTCGCGCCCGACCAATGGGCCGCCGGTACGACCGCCGAGTAGACCAGCGATTGTCACAGGCATGTATGCGTTAGCACATTTCTGCCACGCCACGCGTCCCTTCGAATACTTTCGGCACTCAGTATCAGTATCAGAGGGGTGAGCCCACCACGGCCGGGATGGGGTGCCAGTGCGCAGACGAGCGACACATCCACCGGACGTCGGCGAGCCCGCCGAATCGGTTCCGCTCGTGCCACGGCCACGCGGCCGTGACGGGCACGACGTCCGTCACAACAGTGCCACCGTCACGAACGCGAACCGGAAACGTCAACAACGGCAGTACGGTATGTCCAGCCCCGTCCGCGTCACCGGAGGTCCCACCCTGGCTGTCCAGTCGCCCACCGCGGTCACCGCCAGCGTCCCCACCAGGGACGCGATCCAGCGCGCGACCAGCGGCGGCATGCTGCGGCTGACGACCCGCCACCGCGCGGTCCTGGTCGACATCCTCGCCATCGGGGTCGCCTCGCTGGACGTCGCCATGGCCGTGCCGGACGGCGCGGTCAACTACACCCTCGCGCTGTCCGCGATCTCCGTGTTCGCACTGGTGTTCCGCCGCAGGTTCCCGTTTGCCGCGACCCTGGTCGCCATGCCCGGTTTCCTGGCCGGCTGGTCGGAGCTGGGCGCGATGATCGCGTTGGGCACGTTGGCCTGGAAGCGCGGCTGGAAGGCCAAGACGATCGTGGCCTCGGTCGGCGTGTGGTTGTGCCGGTTCCTGATCTGGTCGTCGCCACCGGCGTCACCACTGCACGACTTCGCCGCGGAAGGCTGGCGCCGGCACGTCAGCGACGGCATCTACGCATGTTTCGTGGTGGCCATGCCGATCGCGATCGGTTTGCTGGTCACCGCGCGCCACGCGCTGTCCGGCCGGCTGATGGAACTGGCCGCGAGCCGCGGCAGGGAGCAGCGACTGCTGTCCATCGCGATCCGGGCCGACGAACGCGCCAAGATCGCCAGGGAAATGCACGACGTGGTCTCCCACCAGGTCAGCCTGATCGCCATGCAGGCAGGCGCACTGCAGATGACCACGACGGACGAACTGTCCCGGCAGACCGCGATGACCATCCGAGCACTGAGCACCCGCACCCTGGACGAGTTGCGCGACCTGGTCGGCGCCCTGCGCACCGCAACGGACGGCGCCGACGAGCCCGACCTGGACACCCTGCTGGACCTGGTACGGGACAGCACGATGGACGTCAAGCTGGACATGGACCTACGCGGTCACAAGCCAGCAGGCCCGACGGTGAGCGCCGCCTACCGGACGGTCCAGGAGGCGCTGACCAACGTCCGCAAACACGCGTCGGACGCCCCCGCGACCGTGCGAATCGCGGTCGAGGACGGCGAACTACGCGTATGCGTGGACAACGAACCACCGATGAACGGCCACCCGCCGACGAACGGCTCGGACCTGCCGTCGGGCGGGCACGGCCTGATGGGGCTGCGGGAACGGGCCGCGTTGTTGGGTGGCACGTTCCGCGCCGAACCGACCGAACTGGGCGGTTTCACCGTGCGGGCCAGCTTCCCGCTGGCATCAGGCCAATAGCGCACGTCGCCAACCACCAGGCAGACCCCCGCCCAACCCTGGGGGCTACGGCCCTTTTCAACCCTATGCCTGTCAAGCCCCCAACGGGTGGATCAGGAGCAATATGTGGACAACTCAGAAAGCTATGCACATATCGACGGAGGGCTTGACAGGTCGCGAGTTGGTGGAGGCCAGCAGGTCAGGGCAGTTCGCGTTGGGCGCGGAGCTTGGCCAGTGCCTCGGCCAGGATCGCCTCGCCGTCCGCGTCCGAGCGGCGCTCCTTCACGTACGCGAGGTGCGTCTTGTAGGGCTCGTTGCGTGGTGGCGCGGGCGGGCGCTCCTGGTCACGGCCGCCGGGCAGCCCACATCGTGGGCAATCCCAGCTGTCCGGTACCTCCGCCTCCATGGCGAACGACGGCCTCGACTCGTGGCCGTTCGCGCACCAGTAGCCGACGCGTTGCCGTGGCGCGGACTCGCCACGCTCGGACTCTCCCATCGGCCCGGCACCGACACGCGTTCCGCGGATCGCGTTGCCACCCGACATAGATCCTCACACCCCCATCAGGGCAGACAAAAGACGTGCCGTCGCGTTGCGCGTCCGGCACGTCAGGCGGATCAACCGACCTTGAGCAGCAATCCGATGCCGACGATGCAGATGAGCCAGAGCGCACCGACGAACAGGGTGATGCGGTCCAGATTCTTCTCGGCCACGCTCGAGCCGGACAGGCTGGACTGCATGCCGCCGCCGAACAGCGAGGACAGCCCGCCGCCTCGGCCACGGTGCAGCAGGACCAACAGGACCAGCACGATGCTGGTTACCGCCAAACCGATCTGCAGGGCTAGCTTCATGTCATCCTCGCCGTAGAGCCGTCGGCGTCACAGATTACCTGTTCGACCGGCTTGGTCGTAACACCGGCCCCGCGATCGGAGCGCAGCCGAACGATTACGGTAGCGGACCACCGGCCGCCATCGCACACAACTTGGCGAACTCGTCCGGATCCAGGCTGGCCCCGCCGACGAGCGCGCCGTCGATGTCCTGCTGGGCGACCAGGTCGGTGATGTTGCCGGACTTCACCGAGCCGCCGTAGAGCACGCGCACCGCCGAGCCGACCTCGTCGCCGTACTTCTCGGTGAGCCGCGCCCGAATGGCCCCGCAGACCTCCTGGGCGTCCGCCGGGGTGGCCACGCGGCCGGTGCCGATCGCCCAGACCGGCTCGTAGGCGACCACGACGTCCTTGACCTGCTCCGCCTTGAGGCCCTTCAGGTCGGCGATGAGCTGCGCGGTGCAGTGGTCGACGTGGCTGCCCGTCTCCCGCACGTCCAGCCGCTCGCCGACGCACAGGATCGGCGTGATGCCGTGCTTGATGGCGGCCTTGACCTTGCGGTTGATCAGCTCGTCGTCCTCGTTGTGGTGCTCGCGGCGCTCGGAGTGGCCCACGACGACGAAGGAGCAGCCGAGCTTGGCCAGCATCGCGCCGGACACGTCGCCGGTGTAGGCGCCGTTCTCGGCCGGCCACAGGTCCTGCGCGCCGTGCTTGAGCAGCAGCCGGTCACCGTCGATCAGCGTCTGCACGCTGCGGATGTGAGTGAACGGCGGCAGGACCGTGACCTCGACCTTCTCCAGGTACTTCGCCGGGAGGGCGAAGGCGAGCCGCTGGACGAGCCCGATCGCCTCGAGGTGCGTCAGGTTCATCTTCCAGTTGCCGGCGATGAGTGTCCGTCGGGGCACCGGTCAGTCCTCCAATGCGACGAGGCCCGGGAGTTCCTTGCCCTCAAGGAACTCCAGCGACGCGCCGCCACCGGTCGAGATGTGCGAGAAGCCGTCTTCCGGCAGGCCGAGGGCCCGCACCGCGGCGGCCGAGTCGCCGCCGCCCACTACGGAGAAGGCGTCCGAGTCGATCAGGGCCTGCGCGACGGCCTTCGTGCCGCCGGAGAAGGCCTCGAACTCGAACACGCCCATCGGGCCGTTCCAGAACACGGTCCTGGCGTCGAACAGCTGGCCCTCGAACAGCTCGCGGGTGCGCGGGCCGATGTCCAGGCCCTGCCGGTCGGCCGGGATGGCGTCGGTGGCCACGATCTGGATCTCCGCGTCGGCCGCGAACTCCTTCGTGGTCAACACATCCACCGGCAGCACCAGCTCGACACCGCGTGCCGCGGCCTCGGTGAGGAACCCGCGGACCCGGTCGAGCTGGTCGGCCTGCAACAGGGAGCCGCCGACCTCGTGGCCCTGGGCCTTGAGGAACGTGTAGGCCATGCCGCCACCGATGAGCAGCCGGTCGACCTTGGTCAGCAGGTTGGCGATCACGCCCAGCTTGTCGGATACCTTGGCACCGCCCAGGATCACGACGTAGGGCCGCTCGGTGTTGGTGACCAGCTTGTGCAGCACCTCGACCTCGGCGAGCACCAGTGTGCCCGCGTAGTGCGGCAGCAGCGCGGCCACGTCGTAGACGGAGGCCTGCTTGCGGTGCACCACACCGAAACCGTCCGACACGAACGCGCCGTCCGCGCCGACCAGGCCGGCCAGTTCGCGCGCCAGCGCGGCCCGCTCCGCCTCGTCCTTGCTGGTCTCGCGCGGGTCGAACCGGATGTTCTCCAGCAGTGCCACCTGGCCCTCGCGCAATGCCGCGACCACGGACCTGGCGGAGTCACCGACGACATCGGCGGCCAGCGCCACCTCGGCACCGAGCAACTCGCCCAGCCGGGCGGCCACCGGACGCAGCGAGTACTTGTCCTCCGGCGCACCCTTCGGGCGGCCGAGATGGGCCGCGACGACGACGCGGGCGCCGGCTCCGGTCAGCGCCCGGATGGTGGGCACGGACGCGCGGACCCGGCCGTCGTCGGTGATGCGGTCGCCGTCGAGCGGGACGTTCAGGTCGGCGCGCAGCAGCACGCGCCGACCTTTGACGCCCTCGGCGATCAGGTCGTCGAGCGTCTTCATGAGTCTTCTGTTTCCTTGTCCGCTCAGGCCAGTTTCGTGCCGACGAGGACGGTCAGGTCGGCGAGCCGGTTGGAGTAACCCCACTCGTTGTCGTACCAGCCGACGACCTTGACCTGGCTGCCGATGACCTTGGTCAGCGGCGCGTCGAAGATGCACGACGCGGGGTCGTTGACGATGTCGGCGGACACGATCGGGGCGTCGCTGTAGCGCAGGATGCCCTTGAGTGGGCCGTCCGCAGCGGCCTTCAGCGCGGCGTTGACCTCGTCGACGCTGGTGTCGCGGGAGACGTCCACGGTCAGGTCGGTGACCGAACCGGTCGGCACCGGCACCCGCAGCGCGTAGCCGTCCAGCTTCCCGTTGAGCTCGGGCAGCACCAGGCCGATCGCCTTGGCGGCGCCGGTGGAGGTGGGCACCACGTTGATGGCGGCGGCGCGGGCGCGGCGCAGGTCCTTGTGCGGGGCGTCCTGCAGGTTCTGGTCCTGGGTGTAGGCGTGGATGGTGGTCATCAGGCCACGCTCGATGGTGAACGCCTCGTGTACGACCTTGGCCAGCGGGCCGAGGCAGTTCGTGGTGCAGGAGGCATTGGAGATGATGGTCTGCGAGCCGTCGTAGGCGTTGTCGTTCACGCCGAGTACGACGGTCAGGTCCTCGCCCTTGGCAGGCGCGGAGATGATGACC
>DASXXM010000484.1:0-8343 GCA_036503065.1 Pseudonocardiaceae bacterium
CGACCTGACGGTCGCACTGGCAAGGGAGATGCTGGCACTGGCCGGTCTGTCCGACGTGGACCCGGCCGCGGTACTGGCCTCCGGCGAAGCCTACGAAACCTGGTGCCGCATGATCACCGCACAGGGCGGCGACCCGGCAGCTCCCCTGCCCACCGCCGATGCGGTACGCACGATCGAGTCACCGGCGGACGGAATCCTCACCCGCCTCGACGCGTATCCGGTCGGCATCGCGGCCTGGCGCCTCGGTGCGGGCCGAGCACGCAAGGAGGACCCGGTGGATCACGCGGCCGGCGTCCGGTGCCTGGCCCACCCCGGTGCCCGAATAACCAAGGGCCAGCCCCTGTTCGAACTGCACACGAACAACCCGGATGCGCTACCCGCGGCGATGGCCGCGCTCGCCGAGAGCTGGGAGATCGGTGAGACAACCCCAGAACCGACGGACCTGGTCCTGGATGTCATCAGAAGCCCTCGCTGATCCACAGTGGACCTTTGGCGGCCGGTCGTTCAGCCGGTGACGGCATGGGCGGTGGGTGGGTCGGCGGGCTGTACGAGCAGCAGTGTGCCGTCCACTGTCGGTGGCACCTGCACGAACGTCGGCATGGCGGTCTGCCAGGCGGCTGTGCCGGTGGTCAGGTCGTAGGCCAGCAACGGCGCCTGAGTACCGACCTGGTTTCCGACGGTCTGCACGATCGCATGTGAACCGACGGTGATCACCTTTTGGGCGCCCGCCGGTCGAGTCCCCAGGTCGACCTGCCAGCGGACCGTGCCGCTGCGGGTTGTCCTGTCGACGAGTTGGACGTTCGGATAGCCGTGGACGCCGCCCTCGATGCTGATGACGTCCTGCGCCAGCAGCGCTGGTGTGGTGCCGATGTAGATGGCCGTGTCAACCTGCCACCGTGGTTTGCCGGTGACCGGGTCGAGCAGAAACAGCGCGCGCCGCGGGGTGTAGGAGGCGACGAGGATGCCCTGCGCCGCGGCGGTGAGTACGGTCAACGGCCCGCCCTGGTCCAACCGCCACAGCGTCCTGCCGGTTGCCGGGTTGACCGCGGTGAGCGCGGTGGAGTTGCTGCCGCCCTGCATGGCACTGGTCACCAGCACGACACCGGCCGCTACCCGCACGATCGGTACCGCGGGCAGTCCGGCGGCGCGCCACGCACGGCGGCCGGTGCGGTCATCGAACCCGGACAGGGTGCCGGCCTGCCCGGCCACGACGAGCCCGTCGACGGCGCCCACGCTCGGTGCCGTGACGCCGCCGGTCGACCAGCGCCGGTGCCCGTCGGCGAGGTCGACCACCTCGAGGGTTTGGTCGGTGTGCAACAGGGCCAGTCCGCCGTCGACGGTGGGCGTCGGCACGCCGAGGACACCGGGCATCGGTGCCGACCAGCGGACGGCTCCGTCGGCGGTGTTCAGCCCGGCCAGCAGCGGATGCGGGCCGGTCTGGTCGACGAGCACGACGAGGGTGCCCTGCCACAACCACATCCCCGACACGCTGGAGCCTCTCGTCCACTGCCAGGACGGTCGCCCGGTATCGGTCGCGATCGCGTACACCGTGTCGTCCTGCGCGAAGTAGGCCGTCGGCCCGTCGGCGATGGCCGGCAGGTTCACCGTGATCGTGTTGCCGCGCGTTGCCAGCGGCGTGCGCCACCGAATACGGCCGCCGGCCTCCACCGCGACGGCCCACGCTGTGCGCGGCGCACCGCAACCTGATGCCATCATCACCACCGCGACCAAGTCCTGCGCGACCCCGACCAACCAGGGAGTCGCGCAGGACGACGATCCGAACGGGCGCGGGAGCCGCGCGCGGCCGGGCCGATGTGACTGTCAGGCGCCTTCAGCGATGTCGTCGGCGAGGTCGAGCTCCTTGCCGTTCGCCTTGCCGGACTGCTTCGGCCGACTGGCCCGACGCTGCTGCCGAGGCAGTGCGGTGGGCGGCGGAGGGGAAGTTGGCCCGCCGCCGCCGAGGATCAGCTCGGCGAAGGTGGCCATGGCTTCGTCCAACTGGCCGGCATTGCGGCGCTCGGATTCTTCGTTCGCGTCGCGTACCAGGGAGACGAGCGAGTCGGTGTCCGGACGTGCGGTGACCGTGCCGCGCACCTGCTGGAGACCCTGTTCCACACTGGTGGACAGCTCGCCGAGCCGGCCGCCGATGCCGCTCTCCACCGCGTCCAGTCGCGCTGCCATCGCGTCCAGGCGGCTGGTGACCTGCTCCAGGCGCTCGGTCAGGCCGACCAACCGGTCGGTCGGGTCCAGTGCGGCGCGGGACTCCTCGACGCGGTTGACCACCTGGTCGCGTGCTGCCTCGATGCCGGCGCGCACGGTTGCCTTGGTGTCGTCGATGTTGTCGCGCAAGGTGATGCCGGTTTCCGCGAGCTTGCCGGCCAGTGCGTCGTGTGCCTGGGTGAACCTGCCGTGCAGCGTCTCGGATGCCTTGTCCACCGACGTGCCGACCGCGGCCGTCGACTCGGTGACCGACCGGTAGAGCGCCTCGCGGGTGCCGTCGAGGTGCTCGTGCACGCCCTCGCCGACCTCGTCGACCCGGCCGCGTAGCGCGGTCTCCAGCACGTCCAGCCGCTCGCGCAGCGGTACGTGCACCTCGCGCGGCAGTGCGTCCAGCTTGCCGTCCTGCTTGTCCAGGTGGCCGTGGACCTCGTCGATGCGCTTGTGGATGCCGGACAGCTTGTCCTCGAGGCCGTCCATCCGGCCCGCGACGCCCTCGAACCGGCCGGACACGCCGTCAAGGCGGCCGTCCAGTTGGGCGAACGGCTTGGCCAGCTTGTCGACCATCGAGTCGACGGAGCGGCCGAGCGCGGCGATGGCGGTGTCCTGGGCCTCCAGCTTGGCAAGGGCCTCGTCGACACGTTCGGCCAGCACGCTGACCTCGGTCCGGTCCGGCAGCTCGGACAGGCGCTTACGCACCGCGCCGAGGGACTCCACCGGTTGCAGACGCGCGTGGATTTCGTCCAGCGCGTCGAATATCTGTTGCTGTTCGCTCTCGCGCACTTCGGCCGCACGGTTGAGCATGTTGCGCATGCGGTCGAAAGACATCGTGTTGTTCTCGGTCACGGCAACAAGCCTTCGTCCGTGGGGAGGGGAGACCCGAGCCTAGCCACTGCCAGGTTGCGCCCAGCAAACACCCCGGTCGTTGGTCATGTTTGGGCACCCCCAGTTGGCCCAACTGGGGGGAACGACCGGCGCAAATGGCCTAGTTGATCTCTGCTGGGCCGCGCGCTGGCAACCCGATCACTGGTCGAGTGAGCTCCGTACGATCAGTCGATCGCTCCCTGCCGCTGAATTGACCACTTGTCCCTGCCCCGACTCGCCCAATCGGGTGGTCTTTCAGGCGCGTACGTAACGCGCCACGGGGAGCGTACCGGCTCATGATCTTCCGTCCCGGGATTTCCGACCCGCGCGGTACCGTGTCGCCATGTCGAATTCGGTTGCCGTGCCACTGACTCCGGCCGCCCTGCGCGCCGCCCCGAAAGTGCTGCTGCACGACCATCTGGACGGCGGGCTGCGGCCGGCGACGGTGATCGAACTGGCGGACGCCACCGGCTACCGCGGCCTGCCGGCCACTGAGCCGGCCGAGCTCGGTCGGTGGTTCGCGGCCGCGGCGGACTCCGGTTCGCTCGTCCGCTATCTGGAGACGTTCGCGCACACCTGCGCAGTGCTCCAGGACGAGGCCGCCCTGGTGCGAGTGGCCAGCGAGTGCGCGCAGGACCTGGCCGAGGACGGCGTCGTCTACGCCGAGGTGCGCTACGCGCCGGAACTGCACGTGGAGCGGGGCCTCACCCTGGACGCGGTGGTCCAGGCGGTGCAGGAGGGGTTCCGCACCGGCGAACGGCTGGCCGCCGCGGCGGGCCGTCGGATCCGGATCGGCACGCTGCTGTGCGCGATGCGGCAGAACGCCCGTTCGATGGAGATCGCGGAGCTCGCCGTGCGCTACCGGGACGTGGGCGTGGTCGGGTTCGACATCGCGGGCCCGGAGGCCGGCTACCCGCCCACCAGGAACCTGGACGCGTTCGAGTACCTGCGGCAGCAGAACGCGCACTTCACCATCCATGCCGGCGAAGCGTTCGGGCTGCCGTCCATCTGGGAGGCGATCCAGCACTGCGGCGCGGAGCGGCTCGGCCACGGAGTGCGGATCGTGGACGACATCAAGGTGGGCCCGGACGGTTCGGTGCAGTTGGGCCGGCTGGCCGGTTACGTGCGGGACCGGCGCATTCCGCTGGAGATGTGCCCGTCCTCGAATCTGCAGACCGGTGCCGCCACATCCATTGCCGAACATCCGATCGGCCTGCTCACCAGGCTGCGGTTCCGGGTTACCGTGAACACCGACAACCGGTTGATGAGCCATTGTTCGATGACCAGCGAGTTCGCCGCGCTCGTCGACATCTTCGGTTACGGCTGGGCCGATCTGCGCTGGTTCACGGTCAACGCGATGAAGTCGGCGTTCGTGGGTTTCGACGAGCGGCTGGACATCATCAACAAGGTCGTCAAGCCCGCCTATGCCGAACTGATCGGCGACTGACCGGCGCCCACGATGTGACGCCCACGATATGAACGCCCGTTGCACTGCGGCACCTTGGTCGCTTACCGTCCATTATGCAGGACAGTAGTCCCATATAATGGGAGGCGATGGTGGCGGGTCGGCGTCGTTGGGTGATCCTCGCCGTCGGTCTCGCCGCCCAACTGGCCACCTTCTCCTTTGTCTATGGCGTTGCGTTCCTGGTGCCCGCCATGCGGTCGGCCCAGCACCTGTCCCTCGCGCAGGCCGGCCTCGTGGTGTCCGCGCCGACCGTCGGCCTGCTGCTCACGTTGATCGCCTGGGGCGCGGCCGCCGATCGGTACGGCGAGCGCGGCGTGATCCTGCTCGGTCTGGCCGGCTGCGGGACACTGGTTGTCATCGCGGCCACGGCGACCCACACCATGACCGGGTTCGTGCTGCTATTGGGGTTGGCCGGCGCGTTCGGCGCCTCGGTGAACGCGGCCAGCGGCCGAGTGGTGATGGGCTGGTTCGCGGCAGGCGAGCGCGGTGTCGCCATGAGCGTCCGGCAGACGGCGCAGCCACTCGGTGTCGCGGTCGCCGCGATCTCCCTGCCCGCACTGGCCCATGGTGCCGACTTCCGCACCGCGCTCCTGCTGCCGGCCGCGTTGTGCCTGGCCTGCGCGGTGGCGGTGCTGCTGCTCGTGGTTGATCCACCCCGGCCGACTTCGGCGACCGGGGTTGTGGCCGTGTCGCCGTACCGGTCGCCGACGCTGTGGCGGGTACACGGCGCCAGCGCGATGCTGGTCGTCCCGCAGTTCGCGATCTCGGCGTTCGGCCTGGAATACCTGGTTGCCGCGCAGCACTGGGCGGCCATGACGGCAGGCGCGTTCCTGGCCGCGATCCAGGTCGCCGGGGCCGTCGGCCGACTCGGTTCCGGCTACTGGTCCGACCGGGTGGGCAGCCGACTGCGGCCGATGCGCCTGTTGGCCGTGGCCAGCGCGGGCGTGATGCTGCTGGCCGCGCTGGGGGACCGCACGTCGTCGTGGCTGGTGGTCGCGGCCATCGCGGTCGGCGCGGTGATCACGGTCGCCGACAACGGCCTCGGCTACACCGCGACGGCGGAGATCGCCGGGCCGGCCTGGGCTGGTCGCGCCCTTGGCGCGCAGAACACCGGACAGAACGTGATCGCCGCGCTGACTCCGCCGGCACTGGGCCTGCTGATCGGCTGGGGCGGCTACGCCACCGCGTTCGCCTGCGCGGCGATCTGCCCGCTGGTGGCCATCGTGCTGACGCCGGTCCGAGCGGAAACCGTGACACGTCAATGGGTCTGAGGCCCGCGCAACCGATCCGCCCCCGTTGGGGTTCATACGGCTATGGAAGACACACAATCGGTCTCAGGAGGGAGTCATGATCTTCAACCAACCCGCGGCCTGGTGTTGGTTCGATGTGTACAGAGAGGAGGGCAGGGATGTGGCTGATCGGTTAGCGGTCTGAGCGGAGGCTGGAGAAGTCGAACGTCAGCGCGTAGTCGTCATCGTCCGGAGTGGTGGCTGCCGGTGTGTCGATGACCTGCCAGTGGTCGGCGTTCGGGTCGATGCCGGGTGTGTAGGGCAGGATCGGGGCGTCCGGGTCGATCATCGCGTCGAGGCCGATTGATCTGGCCAGGTCGATCGTGCCGGCGTCGCCCAGTACCGGGGACAGGGCACCCAGTCCTTCGGCGAGGGCGGCTTGGTTTGCCTCGGCGGCGAGGCGGACTATCTCGGCACCCAGCCGATCCGGGCCCAGCGCCAGTGCCTCGTCGGCGATTTCCAGATCGGCCAGGGCGCCGTGCACGGTGGCTGTGACTCGGATGGTGCGGGCTTCGTTGCGGGCCGTGCCTCGGATCGCTTCGATGCGGGCCGGTAGGCCCTCGGTGCGGCGTAGGCGTTCCTCGGCGTCAGCGACCAGTTGCTCGGTGGTCCTACGGGATTCGGTGGCACTGCGTGGCTCGGTGGCGCTGCTGGTTTCGGTGGCACTGCGGGGATTGGTGGTTCTGCGTGGGTCGGTCATCTGCGCATCACGCCGTGGTCGCTGGTGTCCTCGTGCTCTGCTACCAGGTCGGCGGGGAACGACAGGCCCAAGCCGGCCAGCAGGTCGTCGGTTGACCGGCCCAGGGTGCGCTGGAACGCCAGATTGGCTCGTTGGTTCGCCAGCGCGGCCGCACGGGCCGCTACCGCGAGGACCGTCCTGGCCAACTGGGCCCCATCCTGGTCCAGGGCAGTCCTGGTCAGGTGGACCGCGCGCAGGCCGCCGCCGACGGCGGCCTCGACCGTCACCGAACCGTCCACAGCGGACGCGGTGCCGGTGATCGGGGGGTGCGGGCGGCCGTCGGACACCGTCATGGCGCGTCAGCCTACGCGGCGGGCCGGTAGAAACCGAGGAACGCGTCGCCCGCGTTCGAGGTGCGCAGCGGCACGATGTGGCACACGTCGCCGGTGTGTGGCTCCTCGATCATCTTGCCGTCACCCACGTACATCGCCACGTGGCCGCTCCACACGACCAGGTCACCCGGCTGCAGGTCGGACTCGGCGATCTTCTGGCCCATGGTCTGCTGGTCGGCCAGCCGGGGGATGCCGATGCCGGCCTGGCCGTACGCCCAGTGGGTCAGGCCGCTGCAGTCCAGGCCCTGACCGGGGTTGTTGCCGCCCCACTGGTAGGGCACACCCAACTGGGTGAGGGCGGCACGGACGGCGATGGCGGCGCGCTCGTTGGGTGCGTTCACCGTGCCGAGGCCGCTCGGCAGGTTGATCGTGGTGCCACTGCCGAACTGGCTGGACGGCGGCGTGATGATCGGCTTGCCGCCGGTCGGACCACCACCGCCAGAGCTACCGCCGCCGCTGCTGGAGCCGCTACCGCCACCGCTGTCTCGGCTGCCCAGGCTGCCGCCGGCCGCCGATGGTGTCGTGCCGGTGTTCAACCCGGTGATGACCTGCGTGAGCTGCTGCTTGGCGCCGTTGACCAGTTGCGCCGCTTTTGCCGCGTACTGTGCGGCGAGCCGTTGCAGCTGTGCCTGCGCGGCGAGTGCCGCGCCGTTGTTGCCGTTGGCGCTGACCGCGTTCGCGGTGGCCAGCAACGGTTGTGCCGTCGCGGTGAACTCGTCGATCAGGGACTGGACCTGGTTGTGTGCGCTGGTCACGATGGCCAGCGCCGAACCTACGGTGGCGGCCGCCGTGCTCGCCGCCGTGGCCGCGGTGCCCAGGTTGCTGGTCACCGTCGGCGACTGTGCCGCGAACGTGTCGGCGCGGTCGCCGTTCCACGACGCGGTCAGGGTGCTGCCGGCCTGCTGGTGCTGGGCCTGGTAGTCGTCCAACGTCTGCGCCGCCTGGTTCAGGTCCGTCTGCAACTGGCCGGCCGAACCGGACTGCACCGCCAGCTTGTCGCGGGCCTCGACCATCGGCTGTTCCAGCGCCGCGAGGCTGATTCCTGCCACAACGTTCCCCCGTCGTCCCCCGTCGAGTTGTCAGGTCAGTTGGCCCCGGAACCGGTCGGCCCTGTCCTGCTCGTTGAATGCGTAATCGTTGTGTGCCAGGGAAACCCGGCCGCCCAGCTCGGACACGGTCGTCGCGGTTGCTCGGACGTGGTCGTGCAACTGACCGATGTGCGCGGACAACGCCGTGTGGACGCCGGCCTCCCGGCCGACGTCGCCGAAACTGTCGGCGGGGACCGAGCGGTTGCCGGCCAGGTGGTTCGCCGCGACCTGGTGCACGTCCTGCGCCAGCGTTGCCATCCGGGACGAGTAGCCGGACAACGCCGCCTGGTCGACCTGGAACCGCTGCTTGCCGGCCATGCCCACCCCTTCCGTCGACATACGTTCAGAG
>DASXXM010000485.1:0-6782 GCA_036503065.1 Pseudonocardiaceae bacterium
TCCGCGGCCAGCAACACCGTGACCCGGCAGGGCACCGGCGGCCCGAGCACCAACCTGGCGCTGGGCAAGCCGATCACCGGCACGCCCAACACGTTCACGTTCGCGGTCACCAACGCCAACGACGGCGACCTCACCACGTACTTCGAGGGCGCCAGCTACCCGACCCAGGCCACCGTGCAGCTCGGCGCGAACGCGGACCTGTCCTCGGTCGTCGTGGCGCTGAACCCCGACCCGATCTGGTCCACCCGGACGCAGACCATCGCCGTGCTGGGCCGGGAGCAGAGCTCCTCGACCTTCACCACCCTGGTGGCGGCGCAGCAGTACACGTTCAACCCGGCGACGAACAGCAACAAGGTCACCATTCCGGTGAGCGCGCGCGTCGCCGACGTCGAACTGTCGATCACCAGCAACACCGGCGCGCCCGGCGGCCAGGTGGCGGAGTTCCAGGTGTTCGGCACGCCGTCGCCCAACCCGGACCTGACGATCACCACGTCGTCGTTCTCGCCGACCTCGCCGGTGGAGACCGACCCGGTCACGTTGTCCGCCACCGTGCAGAACATCGGCACGGCCGCGGCCGCCGCGTCCAACGTCAACTTCTACCTGGGCACCACGAAGGTCGGCACCGCGGCGGTCGGTGCGCTGGCCGTGGGCGCGTCGCAGACCGTCACCGCCAACGTCGGTCCGCAGACGGCCGGCACGTATCAGTACACGGCGAAGGTCAATGAAGCCAAGAGCGTCATAGAACTGAACTACGCCAACAACAACCTGACAGATCCGACATCGCTGGTGGTCGCACCGGTCCAGAGTTCGGACCTGATAGCGGCTCCGGTGAGCTGGACACCCAACAACCCGGCCGCCGGCAACGCGGTGAACTTCACCGTGACGCTGAAGAACCAGGGCACGATCGCCACCGCGGGCGGCGCACACGGCATCACGCTCACCGTGATCAATTCGAGCAATGCCACGGTGGCCACGCTGACCGGTACGTTCACGGGCACACTCGCACCCGGCGCGACCGCGAACGTCGCGATGGGTTCGTGGACCGCGGTGAACGGCAAGTACACCGTGCACACGGTGATCGCGGTGGACGCCAACGAGTTGCCCATCAAGCAGGGCAACAACACGTCCAACGTGTCGCTGTTCGTCGGCCAGGGCGCGAACATGCCCTACGACTCGTACGAGGCGGAAGCCGGCACCATCGGCGGCGGCGCGGCGGTCATCGGTCCCAACCGGACGATCGGCGACCTCGCGGGTGAGGCGTCCGGCCGCCAGGCGGTCACGCTGAACAACACCGGTGCCTTCGTGCAGTGGACATCGCGCGAGGCCACCAACACGTTCGTGGTCCGGTTCTCCATTCCGGACGCGGCAGGCGGCGACGGCATCACCGCGTCCCTCGACCTGTACGTCAACGGCACGCTGGTGCAACCGTTGAGCCTGTCGTCGCACTTCGCGTGGCTCTACGGTGCCGAAACCGGACCGGGCAACTCGCCCAGTGCCGGCTCGCCACGCCACATCTACGACGAGGCCAGCTTCGTACTGCCGTCGTCGTTCCCGCAGGGCAGCGTGATCAAGCTGCAGAAGGACGCATCGAACACGTCCCAGTACGCGATCGACTACATGAACCTCGAGCAGGCCACGCCGGTCGCCAACCCGAACCCGACGACGTTCCTCACGCCGACCGGATTCGACCAGCAGTCGGTGCAGAACGCGCTCAACACGGTCGGGTCGGACACCACCGGCAAGTTCGCCGGCGTCTACCTGCCTGCGGGCCAGTACCAGACGACCGGCAAGTTCCAGGTGTCCGGGCATCCGTTCCAGATCGTCGGAGCGGGGCCATGGTTCAGCCAGTTCAGCACGCCAATCACCCAGTCGAACACGGACGCCGGGTTCTCGGTCCAGGCCAGCGCTAACGGATCGACGTTCACCGGGTTCGCGTTCTTCGGCAACTACACGTCACGGATCGACGGGCCGGGCAAGGTCTTCGACCTCACGGACGTGTCGAACCTGACGATCAACAACATCTGGGTCGAGCACATGATCGTGGCCGTCTGGGGCACGCATGTGAGTGGCCTGAAGATCTCCGATCTGCGCATCCGGGACACGTTCGCCGACGGCATCAACCTGAACAACGGGTCGCAGAACAACACGGTCACCAATTCGGAGGCACGGAGCACCGGTGACGACAGCTTCGCGCTGTTCGCCGCACAGGACCACAATTCCTCCGACCTGACCGGGAACAATTTCCAGAACCTGACGTCCCTGCTGACGTGGCGCGCGGCATCGTTCGCGATCTACGGCGGCGAGGGCAACACGTTCCAGAACCTGTTCTCGGCGGACACGCTGACGTTCCCCGGCGTGACGCTCAGTTCGCTGAACTTCGGATTCCCGTTCCAGGGATTCGGCACGGCGGCGAAGACCACCGTCTCGAACTTCTCCCTGGTACGCGACGGTGGTCACTTCTTCGGTGCGCAGGACTTCCCCGCGCTCTGGGTGTTCGCGGCGACCAACGTGTTCACGGGCCTCCGGGTCACTGACGGGACCATTACCGATCCCACGTATGCCGGCATCATGTTCCAGACGGACTACGTGGGTGGTACCCCGCAGAGTTCGGTACAGGACACGATATTCACGAACACGACGATCACCGGCGCACAACCCAGTACCGATCAGTTCAGCACCAAGTCCGGTTTCGGCATCTGGGCGAACCCGTTGCCGGAAGCCGGTCAGGGCCCGGCGACCGGTTCGGCCACGTTCAACGGGCTGACGGAGAGCAACAACTCCGTCAACATCCAGAACACGACGAGTACCTTCACCATTACGGTCAACTAGTTCGCGAACATGCCGCCGGGTGGCCTTTCAGGTCACCCGGCGGTTCGCGTATAGGTGATACTGCGGGCGTACGGGCGGAATCCCAGATCCGCGTACAGCGGGACGGCGCCCGGATGCCCGTGGCCGACCGCCGGATACACCACGGCCCGGTCCGCACCCGCGGCGCGCAGCGCGTGCATCGCGGCCAGGCACACGGCTCGGCCCAAGCCCCGGCGGCGGAACCGTTCGTCGGTGCCGACCGGTTCCAGTTCGCCGACCCGGTTGTGGTCGTCCAGCCAGATCAGGCAGTTGGCGACGAACTCGCCCTCTGGGCTCTCGACGATCCAGTCCAGGTCGATCCGGTAGGGCCAGGCGGCCATCACGTTGCGGTAGTTGGCTTCGGAGAGCTTGGTCTTGGGCCACGTCGCGTAATGCACCGCCAGCCTGCGGTCCAGGTCTGCTTCGCGGATCGGTCGGGCCGTGAAACCGTTGGGCAGCAACGGCTCCGGCAGGTCGGCCAGTTCTCGCGTCTGGTAGGAGAAGTAGGCCTTGCCGTTGGTGGGCGCGTAACCGTGCTCTGCCAGCACGGCGATCACGTACTTCTGGGTGTCCGTCACGGTGACCGTCAGCTTGGGCGCCGTCGCGACGGTCGCGAACCAGTCGAGCACCGTGCCGACCAGGTCCGGTCGGGCCGGGTCCACCAGCAACTCCAGGTGACCGGACCAAGGGACCCAGGCCCAGGCGACCACCTCACCGGACGACTCCCACAGCGCGGTCGGCCATCCCCGGTCGTCGTGTATGTAGCGCTGCCATGCCTGGTCGCCGACATGGCAGTTGCTGCTGCTCAGCGACCAGATCCGTTGCGTCAACCCCTGCATGGCCCGCAGATCCGCCGGACCGGCATACCCCCGCATATGCATGCTCGGAGTGTGCCGGTCGGCGGTGGTTCGCACGCCTCAATTAGTTCGGCAGCACGGCCTCCAACGCGGTGACGACGACGTCGTCCTCCGGTTGGGTCATCGGGCGGAAGCGGCCGACGATCTTGCCTTCTGGATCGATCAGGAACTTCTCGAAGTTCCACTGGACATCGCCGGTCGCGCCCTCGTCGTCCGCGGTCCCTACCAGTTCCTGGTACAGCGGGTGGCGGTCCGGGTCGTTCACGTTGATCTTCGCCAGCATCGGGAACGTCACGCCGTAGGTGGTCGAGCAGAACGTCTGGATCTCCTCGGCGGAACCGGGTTCCTGGTCGCCGAACTGGTTGCACGGGACGCCGACGACCGTGAAGCCCCGGTCGGCGAACCGC
The DNA here is from genome assembly GCA_036503065.1 of Pseudonocardiaceae bacterium. Classification (GTDB taxonomy): domain Bacteria; phylum Actinomycetota; class Actinomycetes; order Mycobacteriales; family Pseudonocardiaceae; genus DATEPR01. The sequence continues at coordinate 4,112 of DASXXM010000485.1, forward strand.
TCCTGGAGCCGCTCCAGCCCGGTGTACTGGGGGGTCAATCCGCACCTCGACGCCACGTTCACGATCAGCATGGCCTTGCCGCGCTGGTCGGCGAGCGTCGTGGGCGCGCCGCTCAGTGTGTTCAGCTCGATGTCGTAGAGACTCACAGGGGTTTCCTTTGCTCTCGGTTGCCCACATTCTGCCAAGCGGATCTTCGGTCAGTGCGCAACCGTGAGGAACGGCACCAGTTGCTCGGCCGGGGAGTACGACGCGTGGTGGCCGACCATCCGGGACTCGACGGGTTCCTGCCTGCTGCACACCACCCCGCCGTGGCCGGTCGATGCCGTCACGACATCGCCGATCCGGGGCAGGACCAGGTCGCTGACCCACGGGCCGTACCAGCCGTGCGCGATCGCCTCGTCCCGTGGCAGCACGTCGGCCCGGTCGCCGAGCACCTCGCGCCAGGCGGCCAACACGTCGGGCGCGGCGCCCGGTTCGGTGTAGACGTGTCTGGCCCGGATGTCGCCGCCGATGGCCCGCACTCCCTCGGTCATGGCCGGCGTCCGGTCGGCGTCCACGATCTCGTCTGGGTCCAGCGTGACCATGCCGTGGTCGGCGACGATCGCGAGCATTCCTTCCGGTGGCAGGCTTTCCGCGATGCTGGCCGCCAGGCGGTCGATCTGGCGCAGTTGGTAGCGCCATGCCGGCGATCCCGGCCCGTAGACGTGGCCGACCAGGTCGAGATCGCCGTGGTAGGCGTAGCAGAACGCCGGTTTCGGGCCGGCCAGCGCGTCCCGGACGTTCGCGACCAGGTCGCCCAGCGCGTACGAGGTGCGGAACTCGCCGCCGCGCAACGCCGCCCGCGTCAGGCCGGAGCGCTGCTGGATCGGGGGAGCGGTGACTGTGACTGTGACGGTGAGGGCGCGCTCGAACGCGGTCGGGTTCGGTTGGACCTGTTCGGGGATCAGTTCGTCGCGCAGGTCGATCTTGGTGCCGGAGCCGTGGTTGCGCCAGCTCAGCGCGTGCAGCAGCGGGTGGCCGGGCACCTCGAAGCTGAGGCCGACGATCCCGTGCTGGCCGACCGGCAGGCCGGTGCCGATGGTTGCCACGCTGGTCGCGGTGGTGGCCGGGAATCCGGCGGTCACCGGCTGGCCGGCCAGTTCGCTGAGGAACGGCGCGTCGGCGGGGTGGGCGCGCAGCAGTTCCCAGCCAAGGGCGTCGACCAGCAGCAGGCACACGGCACTGGCCTCGGGTACGTCGAGCTGGTTGTCGAAACCGGGCGCGCCAAGGGCGCTGAGCAGCGACGGCGTGACATCGACGAGGGACCGCACGACGGAAGTATATGTCTTGACAGGTACATACGCGTAGCGGCATATTAGCCGCGTGACAGACGCGCTGTGGTCGGCGCTGGTGGACCCGCACCGGCGGGCCGTGCTCGACCTGTTGCGGCAACGGCCGTGCGCGGTGGGCGAGTTGGCAGGCGAGTTGGGTTTCAGCCAGCCGATGACGTCGAAACACCTGCGCGTGCTGCGCGAGGCCGGCCTGGTGCGCGTCCGGACGCAGGCGCAGCGGCGCATCTACACGATCGACGCGGCCCGGATGGCCGAGTTGGACGCGTGGCTCGCCCCGTACCGGCGCCTGTGGAACGACCGGCTCGACGTGCTGGGCCGGCACCTGGATTCTTCGTCCGAGGAGGACTGATGGACCGCGGTACCTACATCGACCACGACGGCCGCCCCGCGGTGCGATTCGAGCGCACCTATCCGCACCCGGTGTCCCGGTTGTGGGCCGCCATCACCGAACCGGATGAACTGTCGCACTGGTTCCCGTCGTCGGTCGCGATGAAGGCGGAGGTCGGCGGCACGATCGAGTTCACCGGCGACCCCAACACCGAACCGACCACGGGCACCGTGCTGGTGTTCGACCCGCCGCACCGCCTCGCGTACACGTGGGGCGGCGACGAACTCCACTTCCACCTCGCGTCCGACGGCGCGGACGGGTGCGTCCTGACGTTGATCGACGTGCTCGAGGCCGGCAACGCGGCCGCCCGCAACGCCGCCGGTTGGTCGGTGTGCCTGGCGGAACTGGACAAGCACATCGCCGGACGGCGCGCGGACGGCCCGCACGCCGACGGCGCCGAGTCGTGGCAGTCGTGGTACGAGTCGTACCTCGCGGCTGGCCTGCCGAGCGGTGCGTGGCTGCCCGGCGAGTGATCGGAGGGAGTGCGGTCGCGCGGGCAGGGCTGGACGCGAGCGGGGGCTGCTCTTTCATCGCTGAACGAACGGGACCGGGTGATTTGCTCCCAGGTTCGGGAATCCTCACCTGATCGTGTGATCATCGCCGACAGCGCCCGCGGTTCGGTCCATCGTCAGGCCGGCTGCCGGGAGCTCAGCCGACCGTCCAACTCGGACTCGTCCGCGACGAACCACATGTCCTTGCCCCGGTTGGCCTCGTACACGAACGCGCGCAGCGCGGCACTGGCGGCCAGGTGCGCCGAGATGTCACCCAGGATCGCCAACGGCAGCCGGTACGTCACGAACTTCTGGACGATCTCGCCCGCAACACCGGTCCGCAGCACGAAGAAGTCCGGGTCCAGCCGGGACACCGGCACGACGAGCAGCTTTGCCTTGTGCGACCAGGCAAGCGTCATCAGGTCGACGGCGTCCCTGTCGTTGCGGACGAGGTCGCCGTC
>DASXXM010000486.1:0-8594 GCA_036503065.1 Pseudonocardiaceae bacterium
GCGTGGTACGCGGCGAGCAGCTTCGTGCCTTCCATGTCCCGCACCAACAGCTGCGCCGGCATGCCGTCGGCCCGCACGCCGACCAGCACGTTCTGCAGGTGCGGTTCGAGCACCACGCCGTGCTCGAAGAACGCGGCCAGCACCGGCGGCACCAGCAGTCGCAGGTACGCCTGCCACCAGGCCAGCACGCGGTCGCCAACCAGGTGCGACACGTGGGCCGCCGACAGCGGGTACTCGTCCGCGACCGCCGCCGCCAGCAGCGCCGTAACGCCGGGCCGCAGGTGCCGGGCCAGCCCTTCCCGCACGATCAGGCCGAACCCCTCGAACAGCTCGCGGTCGCCGAGGTCGACCGTGCGGTAGCCGGGTTCCCGCAGGACGTGGCAACCGAGATCGACCGTGTCCAGCAGTTCGGTCAGCGCGACCGCGGCGGCCAGTTCGTAGGCCGAGTTCTTGCGGACGCAGTTGGTGATGCGCACGTTGAGGCTGAACTTGAGAAAGCCCGCGCCGCAGTGCAAGGTGCGCACCGACGCCGTTGGAGTACACAGTGGACCGGCAGTGCCCAGGTCCAGCAGGCGGCCGTCGGCCAGCGCGGCGGCCATCGTGTCGTTGTGCCGCAACAGTTCGAACTGCCACGGATGCACCGGCAGCAGCCGATATCCGGCCGGCACCGGGCGCAACTGGTCCACAAGGGACAGATTGTCGCCGGCCACGGTCCGTTCGCGCACCACGTCCGCACGGGCCGCCAGATACCGCAGCCGAACCTGGGCACCCAGCTCCGGCGCGTACGCCTGCCACCCGGCGGAACGGGACTTCGGCGTCGGATGGAACCGGTGGCCCAGCGGCAGGGACTGCTCGGACTTCAGGTACCGGTCGCCGGCTGACGTCCCGCATCGCAGCGACTCCTCCGTCACCTCGTGGCTGGTCGCGACCTGGGCCAGGAACTCCTCGTTGACCACGCCGGTGGCCAGAGTCAGCTCGTCCGCGAGCCGTTCGGCCAGTTCGCGCCAGTGCAGTTCGTCCCACCCGTCGAACACCGGGCCGGTGAACCGGTGCGCGCCGGCCAGCGACCTGCGCCGGACCGCGACGCGCAACGTCCGGTCCAGTCGGGCGAGTGTCAGGTGCAGTTCGTCGCCGACCAACGTCGCCTGCCGTTCCGGTCCGGCGACCTCGCGGATGAAGCAGTTGAGCAGGGTGTGGGCGACGACGTGATCTGCGGACACGGTCGTCCGGCGGTCCAGGCCAATGGTCGAGCTGGGCATTCAGGGTGCTCCCGTGGTTCGTGACGTATGAGGACCGGCCAGGTAGTTCGGTCCGGTGCGTTGGTAGAACTTGTTGACGTCCGCCGCGCCGGACCGCTGTTTGGACAGCAACGTGCCGGCGGTGACCATCGCCTTCACCGGCAGGCGGTGCGCGTCCAGCGTGCTGGCCCGCAGCAACCTGGTGTCCGCGTCCGGTGGGTGGCGGTCGATCGCGGCGGCCAGCAGGTCCCGGATCAGTGCCAGTCCTGCACCGCGGTCCGGCTCGGGCAGGCCGAACACGATCGCCCCGGCGCACAGGTGCAACGTGATCGTGGTGAACACGTCGATCAGCGGCTCGGTGTCGGTGACCAGGATGCGTCGGTCGTCCAGTGACGCGGGATCGAACGGCACCGGCAGCCGGTCCGCGCGCAGCCGTGGCCCGTCGTTGTCCTTGAGCAGCAGCCGGATGCCGGTGCCGTCGAAGACCAGCGACACGTTCTGCTGGTGCGATTCCAGGGCCAGCCCGTAGCGCAGCAGCAGCGTCGTCTGGAAGTCCAGCAGCGGCGCCAGATAGCCGGCCAGCAGGGCCAGCCGGTCGCCGCCGCAGTACCGGCTCGCCAGCTCGTCCAGCACCGTGCCGCCGTCCGCCGTGCGGGCCGGCAGTGCGGCCAGCGGCACGATCTCGGCCGCGGCGAGTTCCGGTGGGTAGCGGCGCACCAGGAAGGCGAGCAGTTCGTCGTCGGCGTGCTGGTAGGTCTGCTCGTCGGCCAGCAGGATCCGGTCGGCGAAGGCGGGCTCGCCGGCCAGGATCGCGGCCAGCAGTCGCTGCGTGACCGCGCCGTCGACGAGGGTGCCCGGCTTGATGGTGCGGCGATTGCGCAGGCCCAACGTGCTCGTCGGCAGCGGCAGCTTCAGGTGGGTTGCCGGGTCGGCAAGTACGGCGACGGTGCGCATGGGCAGCGTCGGCAGCACGTCGAGTCGGCTCAGGCGGGTCGGCACCGCGGTGAGCGGGTGCACCGGGAACGGCACCAGGCCGCCGTCCAGTTCCGGCCACCAGTCCGGCAGTGTGCCGGCCGACGTGACCCGTTCGGCCGGCACACCGGCCCAGCGCAGCGTGAAGGCCGAGTGGTGTTCCGGCGCGTAGCGCAACTGGTCGTCCGGACGCACGCCGATGCGGGCGTGGCCGGTCGGGTGGACCGGATGGCCCTGGTACGCCGCCAGCGCGTCGTAGCGCAGCGCCCCGAGCATCCCCGTGCGCGGTCGATCGGCCATTCGGCCCAGCGCGGTCGCACGATGGTCTTGCTGTGTGCGCAAGGTTTCCAGGGCTGCCCGGCACTCGTGGCCGAACGCGTCGAAGCCGTCCAGATCCGCCGGATCGACCCGTTGCCGCAACAGCGCCAACACCGAAGCCAGGTCCGCGTACACGTGGCCGTCGCAGGTCACGACCGGCTCGCGCACCGCGAGATCACACAGGAAACCGTCCTGGCGCACCGGGATCTCCGCAGTGCGGCCGCCGTGCTCGAAACGCAACTTGCCGTCCACAACGGAGCCACGAGACCGGATGCCCTGGAAGTCCTCGCGCAGCAACGTGTCCAGCACCATGCGGAGCAGCTCAGCCACGGATCTCCCAGCGCTGCGCGGCCAGGAACTCGGCCGCGACCCGGTCCACAGTGGCCTGGTCGGTGCCGATCGAGCGCAGCACGCCCAGGTAGTCCCGGTTGGTGTTGGTCACCGGCCGGTCGTCGCCGATCTCCCGCAACGGCCGGTACACCAGCGAAACGCCGTCCCGCTCGTCGTCGCCTGCCGGGGGAGCGGCGACCAGTAGGCCGTCGCGGTCCGCGCACGGATAGTCGACGCGGGCCCTGCGGTCGGGTCGGGCCGGCAGCGCCGCCGGCAGCGGTTCGCCCAGGTGCACCCGCAGCACGTACTCGAACAGCGGCAACCCGGTGAGCCTTGCCAACAACAGGTCGCACTGGTCGCCGATGGCGCGATAGTTGACCTCGATCAGCCGCACCCGGTCGCCTGCCACGACGTACTCCGTGTGGCAGGCGCCGAAGCCGACGTCCAGCGCCGCCAGGTGGGCCAGCACGGCACGCACCTCACCGGGCGGCGGCGCCGGGTCGTAGACCATGCCGCGCTCGACGAAGTACGGCGGCGGCGACAGCGTGGTCCGGAAGCCGCCGAGCACCCGGGGGGTGTGGCCGTCGCCGAGGGTGTCCAGGGTGCGCAGTTCGCCGGTGAGGAATTCCTCCACGACCAGCGGCAGGCCCGGCTTGCGCCGCCAGATGTCCTGGCAGGCCAACGACAACTCCCGCTGGTCGGCCACCAGCACCACGTCCTCGCTGGCCACCCCTTCCCGCGGCTTCACCACACAGGGAAACGGCGCGTCGTCGAACACGAGGCCGGGCAACACTTCCCGGCTCCAGACCAGGTCGATGCCGCGCCGCGCCAGGTGCCGGCGCATCTGGGCCTTGTTCTTCACCCGCAGCGCGGCCCGCCAGTCCTTGGCCGGCCGGCCGACGTAGGCGGCGGCGAGCGCGGTCTGGGTCTGCAGGTGGTCGCTGTTGCTGAACACGGCGTCCCAGGGCCCGGTCCGGTCGAGGTGGTCGACGATGGCCTGGAAGTCCCGGACGTCGCAGTCGACGATCTCGGCGGGCGCCGCCGGGTGGCCGGCGTATGCGCGGCGGTGGGCGTCGGGTTGGCTGGTCAGCAGCGTGACGCGCAGGCCGATGGCGGCGGCCGCGGGCAGGAATCCCTCGGTTACCGAGTCGGTGGGGTTGAGCGCGACGAGACACAGCATCGCTGGCATCCTCGGGGTCGGGATCGGGATGCCTAAGTTAGGTTAGGCTTGCCTGAATATGCAAGATCGACACGGCGGAGATCACACGAACGGGAGCACACGAACGGGCGATGGTCAGCTGGCGCGATCGGCCGGCACGGCGCTGGGCCGTTCCCGGCGCAGCACGTCGACCCGGTCACTGCCCGGCCGGCCGACCACCCAACTCGACCCGGGCAGCGCCTTCGCGTGCCGCTTCAGCGGAGCGAGCAGCCGGGAGGCCTCGCGGTAGTTCAGCACCGCGCCCGCCGCGCAGACCAGCGTCGCCAGCGACACCGTGATCGGCTCGCCCTGGACGAGCCACTTCGTGTCGACCAGCCGGCTGGCCAACGGCATGAGCTGGTCAAGACCCGCAACGAACAGGAAGTCGTCACCGCCGATGTGGCCGACCCGGATGCCCGGCTGGCCGTCCGCGGCATCGGCGAGTGCCTGGCCCACCTCGCGGATCAGGTCGTCGCCCGCGGCGAACCCGAAGCGGTCGTTGACCGACTTGAACGAGTCGATGTCCAGCCAGCCCACCGCGAACACGTCGCCCTCGCGGATTCGCCTCGTCACCGCGCGGTCCACCGAGTCACTGCCGGGCAGCCTGGTCAGCGGGTTGAGCGCGGCCGCCTCCTGCACCTTGGTGTCCGCGATCGCCAGGACGAGGTCGGTGGCCCGCACCACGCCGAGGCACCGGTGGGCCGCGTCGACCACCACGACGTCGTCGTTGCTGCGTTCGCGCACCGAGCCGGACAGCACGTCCAGCAGGTCGAACACGGACGCGCCGACCGGGATCACCCGTGGCTCGTCGGCCAGCCGCGCCGCGCCGCGCTTCGCGTGCAGTGCGTGGCCGTACGGGCCGGTCACCGCGAGCAGGAACCGGTTCCGATCGATTGTCCACTGTGGACGACCGGATTCGTCGAGCAGCACGACGCAACTGGCCGACTGGTCGTCGGCCAGCGCCGTGCGCACCTCGTCCGCGGTCGCGCCGGCCGGCAGCGTGGCGGCGGGATGCATCAGCTCGGTCACCTTGGGGGTCCGCCTGCGGTCGGCCGCCTCGATCGGTGCCACCGCGATCGGTTCGCCCGCCATCGGCGTGATCGACACGTTGGTCAGCGGCCGTCGCCCGGCCGGCCGCAGCAGGTCGCCCTGGGCCAGCGACACGCCGAGCGAGCGCAGCACGGTCAGTTGGTCGTCGGTCAGCACGCCCGCGGCGACCAGCTGCATGTCGTTGGTCTCGCACAGCTGCACCAGCGACGTGACCGTGGCGCGCAGTCCGGGTTCGTGCGGCACGCCCGCGGTCAGCGAGCCGTCGATCTTCACCATGCAGATCTCCGGCCAGCCCAGCATGGTCATCGGCGCGTCACCGTCGCCGATGCCGTCCACAGCCAGCCGGAAACCCCGCGCCCGCAACAGCCGCACACCCTGCTGGAACTCCCGCCAGCGCACCGAGGAGAACGTCGGGTTCAGCTCCAGCACCACGTCCGCCGGTCGCCTGCCGGTCTCCCGCAGCGCGTCGGTCAGCGGCCCCATGGACACATGGGCCCGTGCCACCGAACTCGCGAGTATGTTCACGTGCAACGGAATTCGCGCATCGTGGTCACCGGCGCGACGAATCGCGAGCGCGGCCAGACCGTAGTCGGTCGGCGTGAGCTGACCGGTGTCTGCGGCATGACGCAGCAGGTCACGCATACTGCCGGTGGTCGGCCTTGCCAACGCCTCCACCGCCATCACGTCGCCGGTATGCAGGTTGAACACCGGCTGGAACGCGATGTGCACGTCGTCCAACAACGCGGGCACGTCGTTCATCGTGCTCCGCGGTCCGGCCAGGCGAAACCGGATTCATAAGTTGTTCACGGCATCGCAAGATATTCACCTGTTTGGCCGTGGCGGACGTCACGCGTTCGTTGCCTCTTGTTGCGCCCTAGGCCTTGGTGTTGGCCACGATCGCGTCCACGACCACCGGCCACGCGCCGGGCGGAAGGTCGTGGCCCATGCCCGGCACGGCCAGCCACGTGGCGCCGGGGACGGCCGCGACCGTCGCCTCGCCGCCGCTGATGTTGACCAGCGGGTCGTCGGTGCCGTGGATGACCAGGGTCGGCACCGTGACCGAACGCAGGCCCGCCGTCCGGTCCGGCGACCCGATGATGGCGGCCGTCTGGCGCAGCGCGCCGGCCGGGTTGAAGGCCCTGTCGTACGCGGCGGCCGCCTTGGCGCGCTGCTCGTCGTCGGTGGCCGGGTAGGCGGGCGAGCTGAGCAGCTGGAGCCCGACGAGGCCCTGCTCGATCGCTTCGTCCCGACTGGTCGCGGGCGGCCGGGTCAGCAGGGCGAGTGTCGCCGGGGTGCCCTGGCCCACATTCGGGTCACCGGTGGTGGACATGATCGAACACAGGCTCAGTACCCGGTCGGGGTGGTCGATCACGAACTGCTGCGCGATCATGCCGCCCATGGACGCGCCCACCACGTGCGCCTTCGCGAAGCCGAGCGCGTCGAACAGCCCCGCGACGTCGTCGGCGAAGTCGGACATCAGGTACGGCACCGTGCTCCGGTCGCCGCCCAGGATCGCGGCCAGGTCCGGCATCGGCAGGTCGTTCAGGTGGGTCGACAGGCCGACGTCCCGGTTGTCGAACCGCACCACCCGGAAACCCCGGTCGGCGATCAGCTGGCAGAACTCCGCCGGCCAGCCCAGCAACTGCGTGCCGAGGCCCATGACCAGCACCAGCGGCGGGTCGGCCGGGTCGCCGTAGGACTCGTATGCCAACTGCAGGCCGTTGCTCTCCACGTGGGGCATGCCCGCGATCCTGCCAGATGCCGCGTGTCGCGCACCCCGGCGGAACGGAGGTATCCGCCGGTACCGTGGCCGCATGCCGGACGGGACCGAACCGAGGGCCAGCCGTCGCTGGCGACAGGAGAGCGTGCCGGGTGACCTGGTCGCCAGCCCGTTCCGGGTGGACCGCGACCGGGTGGCCAGCTCGCCGTTCTTCGGGCGGCTCGCCGGCGTCACCCAGGTGGTCAGCCCGACCGGCTCCGGTCTGTTGCTGCACAACCGGCTCACGCACAGCCTCAAGGTCGCCCAGATCGCCAGGGCGATCGCCGAACGCGTCACGTCGGACCAGGACACCGCGGTCCTGCTGGAGAAGCTGGGCGGCTGCGAGGTGGACGTGGTGGAGGCCGCGGCCCTCGCGCATGATCTCGGCCATCCGCCGTTCGGGCATCTCGGCGAGCGGATCCTGGACCGGATCGCACGGCGGCGCTTCGGCCTGCCGGACGGCTTCGAGGGCAACGCTCAGTCGTTCCGGATCGTCACCACCATGGACGCCCGCGGCCCCAGCGGCGTCGGCCTCGACCTGACCGCGGCCGTGCGTGCCGCGCTGCTGAAGTACCCGTGGACCCGGCGCAACCACCCGCGCCCGCACCCGAGCGAACTGGCCGAGCCGCCAAGGGGGGCGAGCGAACCACAGGACGCGCCCGGCACCGGATCGGCCAAGTTCTCCGCGTACGTGACCGAAGTCACCGACCTGAGCCAGGCCAGGACCGCGTTCGCCGGCCTGGTCGAGCCGTGGCAGCAGACCGTCGAGGCCTCCGTGATGGACACCGCGGACGACATCGCCTACGCCATCCACGACCTGGACGACTTCCACCGGGTCGGGGTGCTGCAACACGCCACGGTCGCCGCGGAACTGAGCCAGTGGCAGGCCAACGCGCCGAGCCTGGCGACGCTGGACGACGACGGCATGGCGGCGGAGGCCAGGCTGCCCGGCCGGGCGCTGGAGGCGCTGCGCAGGCGGCTGCACCAACGGGACTCCTGGGCGGTGGACGACGACGCGTTCGCCGACGCGGTGGCGCGGGTGCGGGTCGAGCTGGTGGACGGGCTGCTCGCGGTGCCGTTCGACGGCTCAGTGGCCGCGGAGCAGTCGCTGGCGCGGTTCTCGGCCCGGTGGACCGAGCGGCTGGTCGCGGGCGTTCAGGTGACCGCTGAGCCCACCGTGCGGTCCGGTCACGTGCTGCTGGCCACCCGACAGTGGCACGAGGTCCAGGTGCTCAAGTTCGTGCACCGGCACTTCGTGCTGGAGCGCCCGGACCTGGCGTTGCACCAGCGGGGCCAGGCGCGGCTGCTGACCTCACTGGTGGAGGAGCTGGAACAGTGGACCGGCGACCGGCAGGAGGCCGCCCGGCTGCCGCGCAGACTGCACGAGCTGGTCGAGTTGGCGGAGCACCAGTACGGCACGTTGAGCCGCGCCGAGCCGGCGCTGTTAGTCGGTGCCACCGGCGAGGCGCCGACCGGGCCGGATGCCGTGCGCGCGCTGGCCCGTGGGCGGGCCGTCGTCGACTTCGTGGCCTCGCTCACGGACAGTCAGGCAGCGGCGCTGTTGGACGCGCTGACGGGGCACCGCGGTCAGTTGTGGACGGACGTGTTCCCGTTCTGAGCAGTCGCCGTGTTCTGTCGTAACGGCAGCCGCTCGGTGGCGGGCGACGGGATGACCGGCGGCCAGTCCCACTCGATGCCGAACAGGCCGGGGCCGACACCCAGCGCCACC
>DASXXM010000487.1:0-2377 GCA_036503065.1 Pseudonocardiaceae bacterium
CGTGCTGCGCATCTCCTGCGCCTCGTTCTCGTTGCCGATGCTGACCATCACGGTGCCGGCGTCCTTGGCGGCGGCGAGCAGTTTCAGCACCACGACCTGCTCCTCCAGTGCCTCCAGCACCATGCGGAGCGAGCCGGGGAAGTCCGCGGCGTTGCGCGTGAGGTTGCCGGTGCCGCCGAGCACGAGCCGTTCCTCGGGATGCTCGACGAGCGACTCGATCAGCACCGAGCACACCCGGATCATCGCGTCCCGCAGCTCGGTCGGCGCCTGTTCGGGCAGTTCGGCGACCTTGGCGGACGCCTCGGCCAGCCGTTCGCCGACCATGGCGCCGTTGAGCACGGAACGCAGCCTGCTCACCGACTCCTCACCGATCACGTCGCCAAGGTCGACGAGGCGTTGGTCGACCCGGCCGCTGTCGGTGATCAGCACCAGCATCAGCCGTGCCGGTGTGATCGACACCACCTCGAGGTGCCGCACGGTGGAACGGGTCAGCGTCGGGTACTGCACGACCGCGACCTGCCTGGTGAGCTGGGCGAGCAGCCGGACGCTGCGACGCAGCACGTCATCGAGGTCGATCGCGCCCTCGAGGAAGCTGTGGATGGCGCGGCGTTCGGCCGGGCTGAGCGGCTTGATTTCGGCCAACCGGTCCACGAACAGCCGGTAGCCCTTGTCGGTGGGCACCCGGCCCGCGCTGGTGTGCGGCTGGGCGATGTAGCCCTCCTCCTCCAGCGCGGCCATGTCGTTGCGCACGGTGGCACTGGACACACCGAGGTTGTACCGCTCGACGAGCACCTTCGAGCCGACCGGTTCCTGGTGGGACACGTAGTCGGCGACGATGGCGCGCAGCACCTCGAAGCGGCGCTCATCCGCGTTCACCCGTCACCTCCGGCCGGTCGACGTCCGATTTCCCGCGTCTCTCACGTCGAGTTTACGGAGCCGAGCGACCGGCGTGTGGCCCGTCCTTGCCGAGGTCTGCCCGAGTGTCGGGTCAGTGTGCCGAAACGGACCGTTCGTGGTGGTTGGTGTAGTCGCGCAACCGGAGGTCGCGGGCGGCCCGCAACCGGGCACCGACGATCTCCGCCGCCTCCGTCGGGCGGTTTTCGCGGATGGCGGACACCAGCCGCTGGTAGTCGGTCAGCGCCTGCCGCCAGCCGGCCGGGTGGGTCATCGCGCCGTCCGGGTAGCGGCGCAGGTTCACCTCCAGCCGGTCGAGCAGGTCGGCCATGGTTCTGCTGCGGCTGGCGGTCCAGACCAGTTCGTGGAAGGCCCAACAGGTGCGTTCCCGACCGGCCGTGTCGTCCGGGTGCACCCCCCGCATCGCCTCGTAGCCACGCACCAGCAGGCTGACCTCCAGCGGCGTGCGGTGCAGTGCCGCGGCCCGGGCGGCCGCCTCCTCCAGAACGATGCGAACCTCGTAGATGTCCAGGATCTCGTCAGGGCGGTGCTGCCGGACGTGCACCCGCCTCCCGTTGCGCTGGACCAGATCATCCTGTTCCAGCCGCCGAAGCGCTTCCCGGATCGGTGTGCGGGACACCCCGTACCGATCAGCGAGAACCACTTCGACCAGTTTCTCCCCCGGCTTGATCTCTCCGGAGACGATGTCACGACGCAGCGCCAGATACGCCGAGTCGACCACTGGCCTCTCCTCCCCCAGATATGAAGGCCATCACCCCAGTACTCGGTGTACTCATTCTGCCCGGTTTGGCGACCGGCATGGGGCGTTCCGGACAAGAAGACGGTGACCAGGGTTTTCCGGAGGATCCGTCCTTCTCGTGGTGCGTCCACGGAAAGAGCCACACTCACGTCAGCCTGCGGACCACCGCATCTGCCAGCAGCCTGCCGCGCCGGGTCAGCACGCACCGGCCGTCGGCAAGGGCAGCGGGCTCCAGCAGTCCGTCCGTGACGGCGGCCGCCGCCTCGGCAGGCGCGCCGCCCGCCAGTGCCGCGACCGGGAGGCCGTCGGACAGGCGCAGTTCCAGCAGCACCCGCTCGATGGCCCGGTCTGCGTCGGTCAGCACCTCCCGGCCTGCCGCGGGTGAGCGGCCATCGGCCAGCGTGGTGGCGTAGCGGGCCGGGTGCTTGACGTTCCACCAGCGCACGCCGCCGACGTGGCTGTGCGCGCCCGGCCCGGCGCCCCACCAGTCCGCGCCCAGCCAGTAGCCCAGGTTGTGGCGGCAGCGGGCCGCGGGCGACACCGCCCAGTTGGACACCTCGTACCAGTCGAACCCGGCCGCGACCAGCGTGTCGTCGATGAGTTCGTAGTCCGACGCCAGCACGTCGTCGTCGGGTGCCGGCAGTTCGCCCCGGTCGACCCGCCGGGCCAGCGCGGTGCCGGCCTCCACGATCAGCGCGTACGCCGACACGTGGTCGACACCGG
>DASXXM010000488.1:0-12064 GCA_036503065.1 Pseudonocardiaceae bacterium
AGGCTGGTGCTGGTCAACGACGACGACCTGACCTACTGCACGATGCGGCTGGACAACGACTCGCTGGCCACGCTGCTGGAGCACATCGAGGACATCGCGGAACCGTTGCCGCGCACGCTGTGCTGGTCGGCGGCGTGGGAGATGACCCGCGAGGCCGAGCTGAAGGCGCGCGACTTCGTGCATCTGGTGCTGCGCGGGGTCGGCAGCGAGTCCGAGGTGGGGGTGGTGCAGCGGCTGCTGTTGCAGGCGCAGACCGCGCTCGGCTCCTACGCCGACGGCGCGTGGGCACCGGCAGGCTGGCGCGACTTCAGCCAGCAGGTGCTGCGGCTGGCCCGTGGCGCGGCGCCGGGGTCCGACCACCAGCTGGCCTACGTGAACGCGCTGTGCGGCTGCCTGCTGGACAAGGACATCCTGGCGGTGCTGCACGGCTGGCTGGACGGCTCCGCGCCGCTGCCGGGGCTGACCGTGGACACCGACCTGCGCTGGCGGCTGCTGCGCGCGCTGACCGCGCACGGCAGCGCCGAGGAGTCCGACATCGACGCGGAGCGGGCGCGTGACGCGACCGCGGCCGGCCACCGGCAGGCCGAGTGGGCCAGGGCGCTGCGGCCGACCGAACCGGCCAAGGCGGAGGCGTGGCGGCGCGCGGTGTTCGACGACGACCTGCCCAACGCGGTGAGCGACGCGATCATCGCGGGCTTCTCGCACCCGGCACAGAAGAAGCTGCTGGCCGGCTACGTGGCCAGGTACTTCGCGGACGTGGCGGGCGTGTGGGAGCGGCGGTCCAGCGAACGCGCCCAGCCGGTCGTGCTCGGGTTCTTCCCGGCGTGGGCGGTCGCGCCGGACACCGTGACCGCCGCGAACGACTGGCTGGCGCAGGACCGGCCGCCCGCCCTGCGTCGACTGGTGTCCGAGGGGCGGGCCGGGATCGTGCGGGCGCTGGCTGCCCAGGAGTTCGACCGGTCGTGATCAATCCGTGCGTGTCGCGGTGAGACTTCGGACTCACCGCGGCAGTTCGGCGCGCTAAAGTTCTCTGTCGTGTCGCAAACGATCTCCGCGATCGCCAGCCTGCTGTGGCCGTTGATCGTGCTCGCCGTGCTCGTGCTGTTCCGTGGGCCGCTGACCAGGATCATCCGGTCCTCGGAGAAGCGGGACTTCGCCATCAGGATCGCCGGTCATGAGGTGTCCGTCGGCGAGTTGCACCGCCAGCAGATGGACATGATGGCCGATCTGCACGATCAGGTCACCGCGCTACGCAAGGATGTCGACGCGTTGCGCCAGGGCGTCCCGCTGCGGATCGCCGCCAGTCCGGCCCGGGTCGCCATCCCGGTCCCGGTGACCAGTGGCGCCGCCGCCGTTGCCGCGGATCCGGCGGAGGACACCGAACTGGCCGACATCGAGGTGCCGAGTCAGGACCGGCCACAGTTCTCGGCCGGCCTGGTGAAGGCACCGTGGGAACGCCTGGAACTGCCGGCACCGGAGTCCGAGGACGGCACGCCGGACGACAGCCCGGCCGGGCTGAGCGTGGTGCCGTCGGACGAACCGGCCGGCGACGAGCCGCCCGGCTGGAGCGCGGCCCGGCCGGACACCCGGCCGAAACCGGCAGGCGTGCTGTGGGTCGACGGCAACCCGTCGCACAACGCCCTGCAGCTGGACCAGTTGGAGCGGCGGGGCATCGTGGTGGACACGGCGCGCAGCACTCGCGAGGCGGTGCAGAAGCTGACCGGCCAGCGCTACCAGGTCATCGTGTCCGACATGGAGCGGATCGAGGGCGGCAAGCCGGTGCCCAACGCCGGCCTCGAACTGATCCGCACGGTGCGCACGTTCGACCGGGAGACCCCGGTGGTGATCTACAGCGCCGGCCCGGCCGAGCGAGTGCTCGGCGACACCGCGACCCAGATCGGCGCGGACCTGGTCACCAACTCCTGGTACCAGCTCACCCGGGAACTACACCGAGTCGGCGTGCTGTGACATGGCGCGCTGGCGCGCGCGGGCCTTGCCGCCCTTTACGCGGTGTCTGCTGCCCCGGAACTCGCTGCGCTTTGTTCCGGGGCAGCAGACACCGCGGGCGGCAAGGCCTGATGGCGCCGCAATGCCTGATGGCGCCAGCGCGCCATGTGTCACAGCGCGGTATCGGGGCTGGTGTGCTTCGGTGGTGAGCCGGCCTGATCGGTGAGCATCCGCAGGGCGCTGATCAAACCGCCGATCAGGTCGCTCTCCTTGAACGACGCGACCATCGCCATCACGGCCAGCTTGCAGGCCCGGTCCGGCAGCCTGCGATGGGCCTCGTCGCCGGTGACGACCTCGACCACCCGCTGGCCGGGCGACACCGCGATCAACACCGCGTCCGACGCGGCCGGTTCGCCGATGGACGCGTGCAGCGCCTCTGCGGTGACTCGGGTGTCCTGGCCGAGATCGCCGAGGTAGATGCTGAAATCGAGGCTGGTGGCGCGGCTGGCCAGGGTGATCGTCTCGTCCAGCCGGGCGAGCTGCATCGGCGTGAACGGCACCGTGGGCGGGAGCGGCTTGATCGTGCGCGCGATGGACAGCCTGCCGGCCGGCATCACGGCGGCGCCGGGACCGTGGGCGATGTCGTCATCGGGTCGGGCAACGGTTCCCGGACCGTTGTGCTCACCAGTTGCCACGAGCACCTCCACGAGCCGTGCGCACGGACGTGTCCGTCGAGACGGGAGTTGTCGACCGGTCGGCGCGGCCGTCGTCCACGACGCCGTTGGCGCTCCACCACACCGGTTCGTAGGTCCACGCCTGACCGGAGCGGTACCGGGGGCCACGGCCGGACTTGGGCAACAGCGTCAACATCGCGATGACGCCGTACACCCCACCCGGTATCACCACGTAGATCAGCACCGTCTGCACAACACTCACGCGCAGTACGGTAGCTGATCCACTACTGAGTCACTCACCGGCCATCGGTACGGACCAGCGGCCGTGCCAGCGTGATCGCCACGATCGTGACCAGCGCGCCCACCGCGACGAACACGGTGGCCAGTGAGGTGCCCTTGGCCAGCGGTCCGGCCAGCGCCGCACCCAGCGGCATGAGGCCCCACGCGAGCATCCGGTAGGCACTGGTCACCCGGCCCATCATCGCGCCGGGGGTGAGCCGTTGGCGGCGGGTCGCGGACAGCACGTTCCAGCCGCCGGCCCCCAGGCCGACCACCAGGTAGGCCGCCCACACCGCGCCGGCCACCGGGACCGCGCCGACCACGAGGAACGCGACACCGAGCAGGGCCAGTGCGGCGACCATCATCCGGCCCTCGCCGAACCGGCTCGCCAGCCGGGGAATCAGCCAGGCGGCGGCGAGCGTGCCGATCGCCTGCACAGCCCATAGCGTCGGCACGAGGGCGGTGCGCACGGCCAGCGTTTCGATCGCGTACAGCGAGATGATCGCGTTCGCCGCACTGACCGCGAGCGCCGCGACGACGACGGCCATGATCAGGACGCGCAGCGCTCGGTCGCGCAGCAGATACCGGGCGCCCTCCACGAGCTGCCGGCGCAGTCGTGGCGGCGCGGCGGTTCTGCCGTCGCGGGGGGCCGGGATCGCTGGTGCGACGGCCACCTCGGGCAGCAGCGCGACGCACGACGCGGAGACCACGAACAGGGCCGCGTTCAACCCGAAGCAGGCGGCGGGCGACCAGATGAACAGGGCCGCGGCCAGCAGCGGCCCACCGAGATCCAGGCCGAGCGTCTCGGCGGAGACGTACCAGCTGTTGGCGCGGGCGAGCCGGTCCCGGCCGGCGAGTTCGACCAGCAGCGACTGGTAGGCCGAGTCGGCGAACGTCTCGCCGCTGGTGATCAGGAACGCGGCGACGACCAGCACCGGCACGCCCGCGTGGTGTGTGACCACCGCAACCGCGAGCGCGCCGACGACAAGGGCCCGGCCGGTGTGCGCCATCAGCACCACGCGGCGCGGTGACCGGCGGTCCACCAGCGTGCCGGCCGGCAGCGCGATCAGCAGCCAGGGCAGCACCTCGGCCACGGCGACCGCGGAGACCGCCAGCGGGCTGTGGGTGCTGACCGCGGCGAACAACGGCAACGCGGCGATCCGGACGCCGTCGCCGGTCAGCGAGGTGAAGCCCGCCAAGATGAGCAAGCGAAACGGTGCGGTGCTGGAACTGGTGGTGCCGAAATTTTCGGTGGTCGATCCCGCCTGTGCCGGTAAGCCGGCCATCGACGCAACCCCTCCCGGCAAACGTTCATCGTTGACGACAGCGGTGTTTCGTCCGATACGACCCACCCAGCAGGCGAAATGGCCGACGGTGACCGTGTCCTTGCGAACGGTGGCCAACTGTACCGGCGGGTGACCACACTGCGACGCGGTGACCGGAACCGCTCATCGACATCACTCGGTGAGAGCAATCGCTGGTCCGAATGCCCCCGATCCGGATGGCGGCATCTGGCGACCGATTTGGCGGCTTGTCTGAAGACACAGTTGCTCGTAGCTTTTCACCTGTACGGCCCTTGCGAAGGCTCATCAAACACGCATACCCGGTATCTATGTCAAGGAGTGCACGCCATGTACACGACGACTGCTGCCAGCCGAGTGAGCACTGCCACACTTTCGGATGACGTTGACCTCGCGCAGCGTTACGGGACGCGTGTCACCGCAGCGGCCGGTACGCGGGTGACCTGCCTCGGCACCCGGGTCACCGTGGCGCGAGAAGGTACCAGGGTTACTGCCCGTATGGGTACCCGCGTGACTCGTATGGGTACCAGGGTGACTCGTATGGGCACCAGGGTGACCTGCCTCGGCACCAGGGTCACCGCACTGGACGGCACCCGCGTGACCGCACTGGACGGGACCAGGGTCACGGCACTGGACGGCACCCGCGTGACCGCACTGGACGGGACCAGGGTCACGGCACTGGACGGCACGCGGGTGACCGCCTTGGCGGGCACCAGGGTCACCGCCGTGGACGGGACTCGCGTGACGGCGCTGGACGGAACCAGGGTCACGGCACTGGACGGCACGCGAGTGACGGCGACAGCGGGTACCCGCGTCACCTGCTGATCAGGGTGGGGCTGGGGGGTCTCAGGCCGCGGGCTCGCCGAGATACGGCAGCCACAGCGGGTCGGCCTCGGCCACACCGGCGAGTAAGCGCCAGTTCGGGCCGTGCGGCGCACTGGGCGCCGTGCGCAGCCGCCAGCCGAGTTCGGACAGCAGGCGGTCGGCCTTGCGATGGTTGCACTTCGCGCAACTGGCGACGCAGTTCTGCCACGAGTGCGCGCCGCCACGGCTGCGCGGCACCACGTGATCGATGGTGTCGGCCCGGCCGCCGCAGTACGCGCACCGGTAGCGGTCCCGATACATCAGTCCGGCCCTGGTCAACGGCACGCGAGCGCGATAGGGCACCCGGACGTAGTTGCTGAGCTTGATCACCGACGGCACCTGCACCGCCAGGCTGGCCGAGTGCAGGACGAGGCCGTCCGAGTCGCCGTGCAGCACCTCGGCCTTGCCACACACCACCAACACAACCGCCCTGCGCAGTGGCAGGGCGGTCAGCGGTTCGAATGTCGCGTTGAGCAGGAGCACTCGACGGCGACCCCAGGTCGTCGGCCTTGGTATGTAGTCATGACAGGTCGGATCGGCCTCGACCGAACTCGGTGCGGAGATCGCCGTCACCGGCTCTCGGCACGCCACGCCCCCCGGCGCCTGCCTCGCGGCCGCGCCGATGTGGACTGGTTGTCGGTCGGGCACTCGACCACCTCCACCGGGTATGCGCATAGTCGACCATAGATGACCCCGGAAATGCACGCCCCTACGGTGACGTGTCCCATAGTGACATTGTGCCCGCTCCGGACCACAGGCACCTTGGCGCGCTCCGCGAGAGAACCACCGGCACCTTGGCGTTATGGTCGGCGCCGTGTTCTTGAGCGACACGAAGCCGAGTTGCGCGGACGACGCGACCACGTGGTGCGGCCAGGTCTGGAACGTCACGCACAACGGGTGGCTGGCCGGGTCGGCCGGCTGGCTGGTGGCCAAGCCGCTGCACATCCTGGGCATCCTGGTGGTCGCGATCGTGGCGCGGCTGCTGCTGCACCGGCTGATCAAGCGGCTGACCACGAGCAGGGGCCGGATTCCCACGCTGCTGCGGCCGCTGCGGGAGCGGGCGCCGCAGACGTTGGCGTCGCTGGTGTCCGACCGGCGCTCGCAGCGGGCGCGGACGATCGGCTCGGTGTTGCAGTCGATCACGTCGTTCGTGGTGTGGGGCATCGCCGTGGTGCTGGTCCTCGGCGATCTCGGGTTCAACCTGACGCCGATCATCGCGTCCGCCGGGGTGATCGGCGTCGCGGTGGGCTTCGGGGCGCAGAACCTGGTGAAGGACTTCCTGTCCGGCATCTTCATGCTGCTGGAGGACCAGTACGGCGTCGGCGACGTGGTCGACTTCGGCCAGGCGACCGGCACCGTCGAATCGGTCGGGCTGCGGGTGACGACGGTTCGGGACTACGCCGGCACGGTCTGGTACGTGCGCAACGGCGAGGTGCAGCGGGTCGGCAACTCCAGTCAGGGGTTCGCGGTGGCGGTTGTGGACGTGCCGCTCGGCTACGCCACCGACGTGAACCGGGCGCTGCACCTGCTCGAGGAGGTGGCGGGCGCCGCGACCGGCGAGCCGCCGATCTCCGACGACGTGCTGGAACCGCCCAAGGTGCTCGGCGTGCAGGGCATGACGACGGAGAACATCACGTTGCGGCTGACCGTGAAGGTCCGGCCGGCCCGGCAGTGGGCGACGCAGCGGGAACTGCGTCGCCGGATCATGGCGGTGTTCGACGAGGCCGGCATCGCGCCGCCACTGGCCACCGGTGCCACCGAGGACTGACACCCGGACGGCGCGCGGGCGCGCGAGTGGGTCAAGATGGACGGGTGGCCACCCCGGAGACCTTCTACCAAGCCGTGGGCGGCGAGGAGACCTTCCGCCGCGTCGTGACCCGGTTTTACGCCGAGGTCGCCAAGGACGAGATCCTGTTGCCGCTGTACCCGGAGCAACCGGACCTGACCGGCGCGACCGAACGCCTCACGCTGTTCCTGATGCAGTACTGGGGCGGTCCGCGCACGTACTCCGACGAGCGCGGGCATCCGCGCCTGCGGATGCGGCACGCGCCGTTCACGATCGGCCCCCTGGAGCGGGACGCGTGGCTGCGCTGCATGCGGGTCGCGGTGGACGAGGCGCGGGTGCCGGAGCCGTACCGGACGCAGCTCTGGGATTACCTGGAAATGGCTGCACAGAGCATGGTCAACTCCTGGGTGTGAGCAGTACCACTGCCCACCCCGGCTCGATCTTGTGTACTGCTCCGTACGGGCCACGCCGGATGGCAGGATGACTCCTCGTGCGACGATCAGCCGACCTCCAGACGGAGCGAGCCGGGGAGTCGACCTGGTGGCGTGACGCTGTGTTCTACCAGGTGTACGTCCGGTCATTCGCCGATGGCAATCATGATGGAACGGGTGATCTGGATGGTGTCCGGTCCCGTCTCGGCTATCTCGAACTCCTTGGTGTGGACACGATCTGGCTTACCCCGTTCTATCCGTCGCCGATGTCCGCGATGGGCTACGACATCGCGGATCCGCGCGGTGTCGACCCGTTGTTCGGGGACCTGAACGGCTTCGACCGGTTGATCGAGGAGGCGGGCGCGCACCGCATCCGCGTCGGCATCGACCTGGTGCCCAACCACACCAGCGACCAACACCCGTGGTTCGGCGCGGCACTGGCGGCCGGCCCCGGCAGTCCACAGCGCCACCGGTACGTGTTCCGCGACGGGCGCGGCTACGACGGCTCGGAACCGCCGAACAACTGGCCCGCGGTGGCCGGCGGCACGGCGTGGACCAGGGTCGCGGACGGCCAGTGGTACCTGCACCTGATGTCGCCGGACCAGCCCGACCTCAACTGGGCCAATCCGGACGTGGCCGTCGACTTCGAGCGGACGATGCGGTTCTGGCTCGACCGCGGGGTAGCCGGGTTCCGGATCATCCTGGCGCACGGCATGGCCAAACCGGCCGCGCTGCCCGACATCGACCCTCGGCTGAACCTTCGGCCGGGTGTTGCGGTGGCACAGCCGAACGACCCGAGGTTCGACAACGACGGCGTGCACGAGGTGCACCGGATGATCCGCCGGGTGCTGGACGAGTACCCGGGCCGGATCGCGATCGGCGATCTCGCGGTCGCCGACGATCAGCGGTTCGCCCGCTATCTGCGGCACGACGAGTTGCACATGGGTTTCGACACCCGACTGGTGGACTGCGAGTTCGACGCGGACCTGATGCGCACGGCCATCGACCGGTCACTGGCGTGCGTGGCCGCGGTCGGCGCGCCGGCATCGTGGACGCTGTCCAACCACGACGTGGTGCGCCACGTCAGCCGCTACGGCGACGGCCCGGTGGGCGCGCGGCGGGCCAGGGCGATGGCGCTGGTCCAGTTCGCGCTGCCGGGTGGTGTTTTCCTCTACAACGGCGAGGAACTCGGCTTACCGGATCTGGAACTGCCGGACTGGGCGTTACGCGACCCGGTGTGGGAACGGTCCGGCCACACCGATCGCGGCAGGGACGGCTGCCGGGTGCCGCTGCCGTGGGAGGGCGCGGCGCCGCCGTACGGGTTCACCGGCAGCCAGGACAGCTGGCTGCCCACCCCGTTCGAATGGGCCGGCCTGACCGTCGAGGCCCAACTGGAGGACCCCGACTCGATGCTTTCGCTGTACCGACACGCGGTCGAGTTACGGCAGTCGCATCCGGCGTTCCAGGGCAACGAGTTGGAGTGGTACGGCGCGCCCTCCGGCTGTTTCGCGTTCCGCCGCAAGGGTGGTGGCCTGATCTGCGCGCTGAACACCAGCGGTGCCCTGGTGCCGTTGCCGAACGGGGAGATCCTGCTGTCCAGCGCGCCGCTGGCGGACAACCAGCTCCCGCAGGACACGGCGGTGCTGATGGTCTAGCGGCCGCTCAGACCAGCAGGGGCAGCAAGGCGTGGCGGCGGCGGATCACCGCGCCGTAGCGGGCGTCCAGGCGCAGCCACGCGTCGGTCGCGGTGACGCGGATCGTACCGTTGTCGTCGTTGTCCAGGAAACCCATGCCGGACAAGGCGAACAGGCACCGCATCGGCACCTTCACGTCCAGTCCGGCGCCGCTGACGGTGAGCACGTTCTGGTCCAGCAACGACGTTGGCGCGCTGCCGCGCGGGCCGGGGTTCTGCCGTGCCACCTCGACACCCCGATCGGCCAGGTCGGCGACGATCCGCATCGGCAGTTCGTCGACCACCAGCCAGCCGCCCGGCGGCGGCAATGCGGCGTGCCACAACAGATCGCGCGGTGGGCCCGGGTCCAGCCGGGCGCCGCCGACGATCGCGAGCGCGGCGAGCAGTTCGTTGCCGGACACGGTCACGTCCACCGGCCGCACCTGGCCGCGCACGGTCCGGGTGGCCAGCACGTCGAACGGGGTGGCCACCCACGCGTCGACGAGATCCTGTGCCCGGCCGCGCAGGCGCACCACGGCCTGTTGGTCGAGGCGGACCGACCTGGCCACGAAGGCGCCGAGATCGTCGCGGTCGGCCGCGTCGGGCACGAACAGCTCGGGCAGCTCAGGCACTGCGCACCCCGGCCCGGTAGCCGGCCAGGAAATCCCGCTCGGCGTCAGTGAGCCTGCGTGGCCGGGCGGCTTCCCGGTCGTAGGGCACGAGCAGCGTTTCCGCCGTGGCCACCACGGCATCCGACTCGCGCCGTCCACTGTGGATGGTGTAGTCGAGGATGAACGACGCGGCCCGCAGCTCACGCACCACGATCTCCACCCGGACGGATGCGCCGTCCACGAGCAGCGGCGTGTGGTAGTCCACCACCAGCCGCGCGACGACCATGCCCTTCGCCATACTCGCCGCGCCGTGCCGGGCGCCCTCGCCGAACAGCAGGTCCACCCTGGCCTCTTCGAGCAGGGTCACCGTGTTCGCATGGTTGACGTGCCCGAACACGTCCATGTCCGACCAGCGTGGACGTACCTCCGCCACGAACACACCCAACGCCAGCCTCCAGCTCCGCATACCCCGCCCGGTCGAACGACAGTACAGCGTCGATCGGAGCGGGCCGTCACGGCAGGTTGAGGCGCCCGACGTCGATGGTCAGCCGGCCGGGATCGTTCTGATTGACCAACAGTGGCAGCGTCGTGCCGACGGTGGCGATCGCCGCCCGACGGGCCGGGCTGCGGAAGCCGATCCTGGTGGTGGCCGGATAGGTGCTGCCGTCCGGCCTGCGCACGTCCAGCGTGAGGTCTGCCTGGCTCATACCCGGCGGCAACGGTGTCTGCGGGACGACGTCGTGCACGTCCCGCACCACGCCGGTAGCGGCCACGGTCTGGCCACCGGCCAGGAACTGACCGGCCAGGTTGCCCAGCCGGCTGTTGTTCTGGCCGCCGAAGAACGACGCCATCATCGCCTGCGCCTGGTCGGGTGTTGCCACCGTGGTCTCGATGTGCACCGTGCTGTTCGCCGCGTTGAGATCGATGCCCGCCGCATGCAGGGCCTGCTGGATCGACGGCGGCAGCCCGTCGGTCCGGACGCCGGGACCGGGCCGACCGCCTGCGACGGGCACGTCCATGGCCGCGACGCCGCCTGCCAACCTGGTCGCCTCGTCGAGGGCGCGCTGCTGCGCGTTGGAGCGCCAGTCCTGCTTGATCACCTGGTCCCACTCGATCCGGAAGTTGCTCGGATCGGTGCGGTCGACGGTGACCGGCAGTTCGTTGTGGCCGACCCACTTGCCGTGGTGATCGGCCGGTGCGTCCGCCGGTGTGGGCGCCAGCCCGTCCGCGATGATCACCCCGGTGAGCCGGGTGCCGGGCGGGCTGCTGTGCGGATGCGCGTCGTACCAGTCGGAGACCCGGAATACGCCGGAGACCGGGTCCTTCATATGGCCTGCGCGCCATTTCGATCTGATCCCCATGCCCCGCACACTGCCATACCGGCCCTGCCCGGCACATCCCCGGTTTATCGGGCCATCGCGCGCACCTGCCGTGCCGCCACCGACAGGGTGGGCAGGTCCAGCCGGCCGACCCTGCGGATCTCGGCCAGCGACGCCCGCGCGCGTTCCAGGCGCGACGCGTTGGATTCCTCCCAGCCGGCGATCTTGTCGTCGGCGCTGTCACCGATATCGCTGTGCCGCAACACATCGACGGTGATCGCGCGCAGCGAGGAGTACAGGTCGTCGCGCAGCGCGAGCCGGGCCAGCGCGTGCCACCGGTTGCCACGCTCCAACGCGCTCACCGAGCTGAGCAGGCTGTCGATGGCCAGGTGCTCGGACAGCGCGAAGTACAGCTCCGCCGTTTCCTGGTGGCTGCGTTCGACACCGGCCGTGACACCCTCGCGTTCGGCCAGCTCCGCGATGTCGATCACGTCCAGCAGGCCGTACGTGTTCAACAGCGCGGCCACCCGACCGGCCAGGTCGGCCGGCACGCCCCTGGCGACCAGCCGCTCGGTCTCGCCGACCACGTACTCGCGTTCCCGGCCGCGCAGCAGTGTCAGCACCCGACCGGCGAGTTCCTGCACCGGCCCGGCGAACCGGGACAACTCGGCGCCCACCGCGAGCGGCTGCGGCCGGTTGGACAACAGCCAGCGGGACACGCGGTCCAGCAACCGCCGCGCCTCCAACACCATGCCGTCGGCCACGTCATTCGGCACGACGCTGTCCAGCGCACTGATCCGGGCCGCCAGCGACCGCAGGTCGAAGACGCCGCTGGCAACCACGAACGCCCGCATCGCGTCGGTCGCGTTGGCGCTCATCTCCTCCATGAGCCGGAACGCGTACGAGATGCCACCGCCGTCCACGACCTCGTTGACCAGCATGGTCGTGGTGATCTCCCGGCGCAGCGGGTGCATCCCGATCCGGTCGCCGAACCGGTCCCGCAGCTGGCTGGGGAAGTACTCGGGCAGTCGTCGGGAGAACGCGTCCAGGTCGGGCAGGTCGCTGGCCAGTACCTCGTCCTTCAACGCCAGCTTCACGTGCGCGAGCAGCGTGGCCAGCTCCGGCGAGGTCAGGCCGTCGCCTGCCTTCTCCAGCATGCGGAAGTCCGTGGCGCCCGGCA
>DASXXM010000489.1:0-3334 GCA_036503065.1 Pseudonocardiaceae bacterium
CTGTCGTTGATGGTCATTTCCGTGCCTCCGTCGGGTTGGACGGGAACAGGCCGCGTTGTTCGGCGGCCGGGTACAGCTCGCGCAGGCGGTGCAGGCCGCGTGAGATCTGTGATTTGACGGTGCCCAGCGGGCGGCCGAGTACCACGGCCACCTCGGCGACCGGGAGGTCGGCGACGTGGCGCAGCACGACGGCCACCCGTTGGTCGTCGGGCAGTACGGTCAGCAGCTGGGCCAGCTCGCGGTCGGTTTCCCGCTCGTTGACCGTGCGTTGGACGTCCTGCGGGTCGGGTGGGTCGGGTGCCTGTTCGGCGGGGACGGCCACCGGGCGGCGGGCCGCGTCGCGTTGGCCGTTGCGCCACAGGTTCAGCACGATGGTCAGCAGCCAGGATCTGGGGCGCAGGGCCTGGATCCGGTCGGGGCGGTAGCCGGCCAGCGCTCGGTAGGCGCGCAGGAACGCCTCGGCCGTCAGGTCCTCGGCGTCGGCCCAGCGCCCTGTGATGCGCAGCGCGGTGGAGAACACCACGTCGCGATAGGCGTGGAACAACGCGATGAACCCGGCGTCGAGGTCGTCGGCCAGCGCCCCGACGAGGTGCTCGTCCGGTTCGGTCATGGTGTCGATCTTTGCGCTGGTCACGGTTGATGAACCCCGATGGGGGCGGATTGGTTGCATGTTGGGTGGCGAATCGGGCGGTCGGCCACCTGGGCGGGTGGCCGGTGCGATAAACAGGACACGTGGCCGAACTCGCGGACCTGATACGGGAGATCGCCGACGGGAGTTCGTCGGCGACCGACCGGGCGCTGACCGTCCTCACGCCACCGGACGGGCGTTCGGTGGGCGTGCTGGCCTTCGCCGGGCACAACGTGGTGTCCGCCGACGTGCCGGGGGACTGGGTGCGCAACTGGCTGCCCGATTCGGACCTGTCCGCGCCCCTGCGGCCGCCCTTCCTGACCGTGCTGGCCGCCGCGACCGGCCGGACGCTGGACAACCTGGACATGGTACTGGTGGCGCGGGCCACCGGCCGGGACACCGGCATGGACCTGACCGAGCTGGACGAGTTCCTCGAACCACTGCATCCCCGGCTGGCCAGGGCGTTGGCACAGCGGATCGGGGTGCGCGCGTGGCGCTGTGCCGGCGGGCTGCTGACCATGGGCCGGGGCGTCGGCGGGCGCTGGGAGGTGTCCGTCGAGGTCGAGCCCGCGCTGCGTGGTTTCGGGCTCGGGCGCGGCCTGTTCACCGCGGCGCGCGGGTTGCTGCCGGCCGGTGGGCACGTGTGGGCGCAGGTGGCGCCGGGCAACGCCGCGTCCGTCCGGGCCGCGCTGGCCGCGGGTTTCCGGCCGGTGGGCGCGGAAGTGCTGCTGCATCCGACGTGGACGAGCGCGGGGCTGGCCACCGACCCGTTCGACTGGTTCGTCGACCTGGCCGAGGATCCCGAGCCGGCGGAAGCAGCCGAAGCGGCGTCCGACGAGTTCTACTGACGGTGACGGCCGGCCGACAATCAGTCGTATCGGTCGTTCGCCAACAGGACAGTTCACGGACGAGAATCAGCGCTCGCTACTCTCAGTTGACAGAAATCAGCATTTGTCGCAATCATTAGGGCAAATTGGACTGACGCAGGGTACACATTCGTGTGCGTACGGTCAATACCCCCCGATTCCATCAGGTCGTATCTTGACGCTGAGTGATGCGGATGTAACGCTCCCACAGCAAAATTCACTCGCCCGGGGGTCGGGGATCGGGCGTGATTCCAGGAGGGCACGTGCGTGCAGAATCCCGCCGCCGTTATATGGCGGCGCTGTCCGGTCTTGCCGTGGTGGCTGCCACCGCCGTGACCGGAGCGACCACGGCCGTTGCCGCAAGCGGCGTGATGACACCGGCGATCGGTGCTCACCCGGACTACAAGGTCGCCGGGCAGGTTTCGGCCAACCCGAGCGACACCACCTTCAGTTGCCAGCTCACCACTCCGGCCCAGTGCTACGGCCCCACCCAGATCCGCGCCGCCTACGGCGTCGACAAGTTGGGCAAGCTGGGCCTGAACGGTGCCGGCCGGACCATCGTGATCGTCGACGCGTTCTCCAGCCCGACCATCACGTCGGACCTGGCAACGTTCGACCAGGTGTTCGGCGTGGCCGCGCCCAAGCTGAACATCATCGCGCCGGACGGCCTCACCCCGTTCGACCAGGCCGACCCCAACCAGGTCGGCTGGGCCGGCGAGATCACTCTCGACGTGGAGTACTCGCACGCCATCGCACCGGCCGCCACGATCGATCTCGTGCTGGCCAAGAGCAACAGTGACGCGGACATCTTCTCCGCACAGAAGTTCGCGATCGACCACAACCTCGGCGACTCTCTCTCGCAGAGCTTCGGCGAGGCGGAGCAGTGCATGGATCCGGCGATCAACGCCGCGACCCACCAGCTGTACAAGAAGGCGGCCGCGGAGCACATGACCGTCTTCGCGTCATCGGCCGACCAGGGCGCGGCCCTGCCGACCTGTGATGGCACGTCGTTCTTCAAGGCGGTCAGCACGCCGGCATCCGACTCGCTGGTCACCGGTGTCGGCGGCACGATCCTCGACGCGAACGGCGTGACCGGCGCGTACAACAGCGAGGTCGTGTGGAACGAGCCCGCATTCGCCGCCGCTGGTGGCGGTGGGTTCAGCGCGATGGTCAAGCGGCCGGCGTTCCAGAACGGGACCGTCCACTCGGCCATGCGTGGCGTGCCGGACATCTCGTACAACGCCGCGATCATCGGTGGCGTGCTCGCGGTCTGGAGCACGTCCGGCCAGGGCGCGAACCTGGTGTTCCAGTTCGGTGGCACCAGTGCGGGCTCCCCGCAGTGGGCGGCCCTTGCGGCACTGGCCGACCAGTTCGGTCACCACCGGATCGGTGACATCAACAACACGCTCTACAAGCTGGCGAAGACCCCGCTGGCGAGTCACCTGTTCCACGACATCACCGTGGGCGACAACACCTTCCACGGTCCGGTCACCATCCAGGGCTTCTCGGCCACCAAGGGTTGGGACGCGGCCTCCGGCCTCGGCACGCCCAAGGCCGATCTGCTGGTGCCGGTGCTCGCGGCGACGTCCTTCGGCGGCGACGACGACTGATCGGGTTTCCTGACGCACCAACGGTGGCGGGTCGACCGAGAGGTCGGCCCGCCACCGGCGTCTCTACAGGTAGTGGAACGTGGGGTGGGGGTGCATCAGGAAATCCTGGTGCGAGATGTGCCAGGCATAGGCGCCGGCCAGTCCGAACACCACGCGGTCGCCCACCCGTAGCCGGTACACCGGCACCTGCCGGGCCAGCACGTCCTTCGGCGTGCACAGTTGCCCGGCCA
>DASXXM010000490.1:0-23071 GCA_036503065.1 Pseudonocardiaceae bacterium
GTGCCTACCAGTCCTTCGCCTGGTTCTACGCGGTGAACAGCGGTCAGATCTCCATCCGCAACGGCATGAAGGGCGCCAGTGGCGTGGTGGTCAGCGACCAGGCAGGCGGGCTGGACGCGGTGGCGCAGGCCCGCAGGAAGATCCGCGGCGGCACGACGGTCGTGGTGTCCGGCGCGATGGACGCCACGATCTGCCCGTGGGGGTGGGTGGCGCAACTGGCCAGCGGACGGCTGAGCACCAGCGACGATCCGGCGCGCGCGTATCTGCCGTTCGATCTCGACGCGCGCGGCTACGTGCCGGGGGAGGGCGGCGCCATCCTGATCACCGAGCGGCGCCAGCACGCCAAGGACCGAGGCGCGTCGATCTACGGCGAGATCGCCGGGTACGCGGCGACGTTCGACCCGCACCCGGCGACGGGCCGGGAACCCGCGCTGCGCAAGGCGATCGAACTGGCGCTGGCGGACGCCGACGTGTCACCGGCCGATGTGGACGTGGTGTTCGCCGACGCCGCCGGCGTGCCGGAACTCGACCGAGCGGAGGCCGCTGCGATCACCTCGGTGTTCGGTCCGCGCGGCGTGCCGGTCACCGCGCCCAAGACCATGACAGGTCGGCTCTACTCCGGTGGCGCGCCGCTCGACCTGGCCACCGCGTTCCTGGCCATGGCGGAGGGCCTGATCCCACCGACGATCAACGTCCGACCCTTCGCCGACCACCAACTCGATCTCGTCGTCGGATCGGCGCGACCGGCGCAGTTGTGCACCGCGCTCGTGCTCGCCCGAGGGCATGGCGGTTTCAATTCCGTCATGGTCATCCGCGCCGACTGCCCCACCCGCGACTAGCCGAGGACACAGCAAGAAGCCAAGTCCAGCAAGGAAAGGAACCACAATGAGCACATTCGAGCCGGACGACCTCAAGCGCATCCTGCTGGAGGGCGCGGGCGCCGCCGAGTACATCGACTTCGACGGCGACATCCTGGACACCGAGTTCGACGAACTGGGCTACGAGTCGCTCGCGCTGCTGGAGACCAGCAGCCGGATCGAACGCGAGTACGGCATCGCCCTCGACGAGTCCGCCGTCGCCGACGCGGTCACCCCGCGCGCACTGATCGACCTGGTCAACTCCCACCTCAAGGCCGCGGCAACGGCCTGACGCTCCGCCCACCCCGTCCCCGTACACGAGGAGAGACAGATGGCAGCGCAGGATCAGCGGGTCGCCGTCGTCACCGGAGCAACCAGCGGGATCGGCCTTGCCGTTGCCCGGTTGCTCGGCCAACGCGATCACAAGGTGTACATCGGCGCCCGCACAGCGGAAAACGTCATATCAACGGTCAAGCAGCTCCGTGAGGAGGGCATCGCCGTCGCCGGCAGCGTGGTGGACGTGCGCTCGACCGAGTCCGTGCACAGGTTCGTCGCCGACGCCGTCGCGGCGTTCGGCACCGTGGACGTGCTCGTGAACAACGCGGGCCGCAGCGGCGGCGGGGTCACGGCCGACGTGCCGGAGCAACTGTGGCATGACGTGATCGAGACCAATCTGAACAGCGTCTTCCGTGTCACCACGGAGGTGCTGAACACCGGCGGCATGCGGCACCGGAAATGGGGCCGCATCGTCAACATCGCCTCGACCGCCGGCAAGCAGGGCGTCGTGCTCGGCGCCCCCTACTCCGCGTCCAAGCACGGCGTCGTCGGTTTCACCAAGGCGCTGGGCAACGAACTCGCGCCGACCGGGATCACGGTCAACGCGGTGTGCCCCGGCTACGTGGAAACCCCGATGGCGCAACGGGTCCGGCAGGGCTACGCGGCGGCGTACGACACCACGGAGGACGAGATCCGCACGAAGTTCCAGGCCAAGATCCCGCTCGGCCGCTACTCGACGCCGGAGGAGGTCGCCGGTCTGGTCGGCTACCTGGTGACCGACACGGCGGCATCGATCACGTCACAGGCGCTGAACGTGTGCGGCGGCCTTGGCAACTTCTGATCCCATCCTCGACTCCAGGAGCACGATCATGCCTGCTTCTCCCAGCACATCCGCGAGCACGGCGGCCACGAGCAAAGAGGTCGAGCACGAGATCGTGATCGCGGCTCCGGCAACCGCCGTCTACCGGCTGATCGCCGAAGTGGCGAACTGGCCGAGGATCTTCCCGCCGACGATCCACGTCGACCAGGTCGAGCGCGACGGCCGCGAGGAACGCATCCGGATCTGGGCGACCGCGAACGGCGCGGCCAAGAACTGGACGTCGCGCCGGGTACTGGACCCGGACGGGTTGCGCATCGAGTTCCGCCAGGAGGTGTCCAGCCCGCCGGTCGCGTCGATGGGCGGCACCTGGCTCATCGAGCCGCGCTCCGCGACCGAGTCCAGGGTGCGCCTGCGGCACTACTACCGCGCCGTCGACGACGACCCGGCCGGCCTTGCCTGGATCGACGAGGCGGTGGATCGCAACTCCCGGTCCGAACTGGCCGCGCTCAAGTCCACTGTGGAGTTCGCGCACGCTACGGCGGACCTCACTTTCTCGTTCACCGACACCGTGCAGATCAACGGGTCGGCCAAGGACGTCTACGACTTCATCAACGACGCGCACCTGTGGCGGGAGCGGTTGCCGCACGTCGAGCGGGTGCTGTTGACCGAGGACTCGCCGGGCCTGCAGACCCTGGAGATGGACACGCGGGCCAAGGACGGCTCGACGCACACGACAAAGTCCCACCGGGTGACGTTCCCGCACCGCCGGATCGCCTACAAGCAGGTCACCCTGCCCGCGCTGCTGACCCTGCACACCGGCCTCTGGACGTTCGAGGACAACGACGACGGCGTGGCCGCGTCATCACAGCACACGGTCGTGCTCAACGCCGACAACATCGCCGCGGTCCTCGGCCAGGACGCCGACGTCGCGCAGGCCCGCGACTACGTCCGCACCGCGCTGAGCGCCAACAGCACGGCCACCCTGCACCACGCCAAGAGCCACGCCGAGCGGCGCCGAGGATGACCGGCCTGGACACCCAGGTGATCGTCGTCGGCGCGGGCCCGGTCGGCCTGATGCTGGCCGGCGAGTTGCGGCTGGGTGGCGCCGACGTGATCGTGCTCGAACGGCTGGCCGCGCCGACCACCGAGTCGCGCGCCTCCACGCTGCACAGCCGCACCATGGAGATTCTCGACGGCCGAGGGCTGCTGGCGCGGATCGGCACGCCGGCCAACCAATCGCGCGGCCACTTCGGCGGCATACCGCTGGACCTGGCCCTCCCCGGCCGCTACCCGGGGCAGTGGAAGGTGCCGCAGGCCGACGTCGAGCGGTTGCTCGGCGCGTGGGCGGACGAACTGGGCGCGGACGTCCGGCGCGGCTGGACCGTGCTCGACCTCACCGACACCGGCGACGTGGTCGACGTGGTCGCGCGCACCCCGGACGGCGTTCGCGTGCTGCGCGCGTCCCACCTCGTCGGTTGCGACGGTGAGCGCGGCACGGTGCGCGGGCTGGTCGGCGCGGATTTCCCCGGCGAACTCGCGCGCCGCGAGCTGTTGCGGGCGGACGTGGCCGGCATCGACATCCGCGACCGGCGGTTCGAGCGGCTGCCCGCCGGGGTCGCGATCGCGGCACGCGACCCGTACGGCGTCACCAGGGTGATGGTGCACGAGTTCGGCGGCACGATCCGCGCCCGCGCGGGCGAACCGGACTTCGCCGAGCTCGTCGCGGTCTGGCAGCGGGTGACCGGTGAGGACATCGGCGCGGGCATCCCGTTGTGGGTCAACGCGTTCACCGACGAGAACCGGCAACTGACCGCGTACCGGCACGGTCGCGTGCTGTTCGCGGGCGATGCCGCGCACCAGAAGATGCCCAGCGGCGGACAGTCGCTCAACCTCGGCCTCCAGGACGCGGTCAACCTCGGCTGGAAGCTGGCGGCCGAGGTCACCGGCACCGCGCCCGACGACCTGCTGGACAGCTACCACGCCGAGCGGCACGAGGTCGGGCGCCGCGTGCTGGAGAACATCCGCGCCCAGAGTCTGTTACTGCTCGGCAACACCGAGGTCGAACCGCTGCGTGCCCTGGTCGGCAGGCTGATCGACGGCACGGACGACCAGGCGCGGCTGGCCGGCATGATCAGCGGGCTCGACATCCGCTACCCGACGCACGACGGCGATCACCCGCTGCTCGGCACCCGCCTGCCCGACTTCGAGATTCACCCGGCCGACGCGCCGGTCCGCACGACCACGCTGCTGCGCGGCGGCCGAGGTGTGCTGCTCGACCTCACCGGCGGCGCCATCGCGCGGGAATGCGCGCCCTGGTCCGACCGGGTCACCGCGATCTCGGCCGACGCGCCACCCGACGCGCCGTTGGCCTGCGCCGCGCTGGTCCGGCCGGACGGCTACCTCGCCTGGATCGGCACCGACCCGGCCGCCGCCCGCACCGCACTGGCGCGCTGGTTCGGCCGACCCCACTCATGGACGGACACAGGAGGAACTGCCGTGCACACCGACATCATCGACACCGACGTCATCGTGGTGGGCGCCGGACCGACCGGGCTGATGCTGGCCGGCGAACTCCGCCTCGGCGGGGCCAGGGTCACCGTCGTCGAGACGCTGGCCGCGCCGACCGGCCAGTCACGTGGGCTCGGCTTCACCGCGCGGGCGATGGAATCGTTCGACCAGCGCGGCCTGCTGCCCCGGTTCGGCAACCTGGAAACC
Source organism: Pseudonocardiaceae bacterium (assembly GCA_036503065.1). Lineage (GTDB taxonomy): Bacteria > Actinomycetota > Actinomycetes > Mycobacteriales > Pseudonocardiaceae > DATEPR01. The sequence goes on from DASXXM010000490.1 coordinate 4,669, forward strand.
AGCCCGGTCGGCCACTTCGGCGGCGTCCAGTTCGACTTCACCGTGTTGCCGGACGGACACTTCGGCGCGCGCGGCATTCCGCAGTCGCAGGTCGAGGCGGTTCTCGCGGACCGGGCCACGGAACTGGGCACGGACCTGCGACGCGGCTGGGAACTGACCGAACTCACCGACACCGGTGACGCCGTCGAGATCAGCGCGAACACCCCGGACGGTGTGCGCCGGCTGCGTGCCGCCTACCTGGTCGGCTGCGACGGCGGCCACAGCACCGTGCGCGCGCTGGCCGGCTTCGACTTTCCCGGCACGCCGGCAACGCGCGGTATGTATCTGGCCGACGTGGTCGGCGTCGACATCCGGCCGAGGTTCCTCGGTGAGCGACTGCCGCGCGGCATGGTGATGGCCGCGCCGCTCGCGCCGGGCGTGCAGCGCATCATCGTGTGCGAGCACGGCACCGAGGCCGGCGACCGCGACGCGTCGTTCGACGAGGTGGCCGACGCGTGGCAGCGGGTCACCGGTGAGTCCATCAAGGACGGTGGCGCGGCGTGGGTCAGCTCGTTCACCGACGCCACCCGGCAGGTCACCGAGTACCGGCGGGGCCGGGTGTTGCTGGCCGGCGACGCGGCACACATCCACCTGCCGGCGGGCGGCCAGGGACTGAGCACCGGAGTGCAGGACGCGGTCAACCTCGGGTGGAAACTCGCCGCCGTGGTGCACGGCTGGGCACCGGACGACCTGCTGGACACCTACCACGGCGAGCGGCACCCGGTCGGTGCGCGGCTGCTGTGGAACACCAGGGCGCAGGGCGCGGTGTTCCTCGGCGGTGCGGAGGCCGATCCGCTGCGCCTGCTGTTCACCGAGCTGATCGACCACGACGAGGTCAAGCGACACCTCGCCGGCATCCAGTCCGGTTTGGACATTCGTTACCCGGTCGGTGACGGCGACCACCCACTGCTCGGCCGGCGCCTCCCACCGCGTTCGCTGCGCACCGGCGAGGGCGCGACGACCACCGCCGCGCTGCTGCACGCGGCGCAGGGCGTGCTACTGGATCTCGCCGACAGCGCCGACCCGAGGGCGGTCGCGGCTGGTTGGAAGGACCGGGTGGCGGTGACCACGGCGACCACCGACGTGCCCGGCGCGCTCGGTGACGCTGCCACGCTGCTGGTGCGCCCGGACGGCTACGTCGTCTGGGCAGGCGAGGACACGGACGAACTGCGGGGCGTCCTGCACCGCTGGTTCGGCGAGCCGGTGGTGGACTGAGCCGTGTCGATCCCGGAGCTGCCCGGGAGACCGCGACAGCGGTGACGGAAACGTCCCGGGGTGACCGATCGGTCACCCCGGGACGTTTTCGGATGTGGTGACTCGTCACCCGGTCGCGCGATACGGACCTGGCGTGCTCGGCGTGCCGCCACGGGCGGGCGCGGCGGCGAGTTCGGCGATCGTGCGGCGCAGGCCGTCGCGCAGCGAGATCCGCGGCTGCCAGCCGGTGACCGCGCGGAACCGGGACGAGTCGATCTCGAGGTCGACGAGGTCGGTGGGACCGGAGTTGGCCGGCGCGGCGACGGTCACCACCGACACCGCAGGCTCGCCGGTGTAGTCCGCGACGAGCTCGGAGATCTCGGCGAAGACCTTGCCGAGCGGCTCGCCGCACCCGGTGCCGATCGGCCAGCAGGCGCCGACGAGCGCGTCGATGTTGTCGATCGTGTCCAGGAACACCGCGGCCACGTCGTCGAGGTGCACGAGGTCCCGCCGTACCGCGCCGTCATGCCACAGGGTGAGCTCCTGCCCGGCCAGGGCCTTGCGCACCATCACCTCGATCACCCTGGGATCCGCGGCCGGTCCGTAGCCGTATGCCGCAGGCAGCCGCAGGGAGATCCCGCGCAGCACGCCTTCCTCGGTGGCCGCCGCCAGCACCCGCTCTGCCATCAGCTTCTGCCGGCAGTACGCGCTGTCGATCCGGTCCTCGCTGATCAACGCGCTGCTGGCGAAGACGACCGAGGGCGGCGGGGTGCCGGTGGGCCGGGACCGGCACGCATGCGCCAGGTCCTCGACCAGCCCCAGGTTCACCCGCTTCGCCATGGTGTCCCCGTCCGACCCCCGCCAGCCGCCGTCGGTGTGCGCGACGAGGTGGATCACGATGTCCGCGTCCGCGATCGCGTCGGCGAGCGCCCCGGGCACGGTGAGGTCGGCGGCGCGCGTCTCGACGTCCGCGACCGCGCCGGACGGCAGCGCGGCAGGCCGGCGCGACACGAGCCGCAGCCGGACCGGCCGCGCGGCAAGCGCCGCGCTGACCGCGGAACCGATGAAGCCGGACGCGCCGAGGACGACGATGCGCTGCCCGTCCCGAGTGATGTGCTCAGTCATGTCCGATCCCTTTGCTCAACGGAATTTCCGCAACAGATCCAGGGCGACCTCGGCCGGCGCCGGCATGGCGGCCATGTCGCGGCCCAGGTCGTCGGCTGCCGCGCGGTGGTCGGGTTTGTCGAGCAGCAGTTCGAGCGAATCGCGCAGCAGCGCGGGATCGTCCTGGCCGGCCACGTCGTCGAGCGTGATGCCCGCGCCGACCGCCTGAAGTCGTTCGCCCGTTGCGAACTGGTCCGACCACTGCGGCAGCACCAGCTGTGGCAGGCCCGCCGCGGACGCGGCGAGTGTGGTGCCCGCGCCGCCGTGGTGCACGACCGCGGCGGCGCTGTCCAGGAACAGGTGCAGCGGGGTGGGCGGCACGAGGCGAACCGTCGGCGGCAGCGGGCCCAGCGCGTCCCAGTACTCGCGGTCGACGGTGGCGACGACCTCGACGTCCGGCACACAGGCGCACGCACGCAGAATGTGCCGCAGGTGTGGCACGCCGTTGAGCTTCAACGTCATGGTGCCCAACGACACGACGACCCGGCGCGCGCGCGGCCGTCCGTGCCAGGCCGGCAGCTCACCGAACCCGTTGAACGGCACGCTCCGGATCGGTGTACCCGGGCTCGCGGACGGCAGTTGCAACGACGGCGGACAGGGATCGATCTTCTCATCTGGCAACGGCAACCCGTCAAGGCCCAGGTCGCAGGCGAGACCGGCGAGTTCGACGCGGGCGTCACGCAGCGCCAGGTCGGAGATGGAGTCGACGCCCCAACGGTGGTGCAGCGCGGGAATGCCCAGCACGCCCGCGACGAGCAACGCGGTGTACTCCAACTGGTCGGCGATGATCAGCTGCGGGCACCAGTCCCGCGCCACCGCGAGGTAGTCGTGGACGCGGTCGCGCGCGTGCGCCATCCACACGCGACCGTAGAATCCCATCTCCTCCGGCGCGAACCGGCGGAAGCACTCCAACGGGCGCCTGCCGTCGGTGAGGCGGCCGCGCAGCGATTCCTCAAGGCCGAACGCGCCGCCGACCGTGGTGGCAACCAGTCCCGCTGAGCGGATCATCCCGAGCACATCGGGCTGCGCGGCGACGAGCACGTCGGCGCCTGCCGCGCGCAGGCCCCATGCCAGCGGCACGAGTGGGGCGAAATGTGTGGGGACCGGAGTGGTCATCATCAGGATGCGCATCGTTGTTCCGCAAGACCTCTCGACTAGTCGACGAACGTCGTCGCTCGCTCTTCGATCTGGCCGACCAGCCGGGCCAGGTGGACGGTTTCCGCGTGGCAGGGGTCGACCGGGGCGCCCGCGACCGCGTCGGCGAACCAGCGGATCGTGTTCGCGACCTGGTCGTCCGCTGCCAGCGAGAGTTCCTCGCGGCGGCCATCGCCCGTGATGACGACGGTGGGCCGGTAGTCAGCCGGTGGCGTGAACACCCGCTCCACCGACAGCGTCCCGTCGGTGCCGACGAATTCGTAGTGCGCCCGGTACACCTGCTCCATGCCGAACGCGACCTGCACGGCCACCCCGGCCGAGGTGTGCAGCAGCACGGTGCCGCCCAGCACGACGCCGCGTGCCCGATCCACCCGCAGCACCGCGCCCGTGACGTCGAGTTCGGTGCCGAAGAAGTGCAGCGCGGCCCGCAGCGGGTACACCCCGACGTCCAGCAGCGCACCGCCGCCGAGCGCCTGCTGGTAGCGGATGTCGTCCGCCGGTCTCGGTGGAATCGTGAACGCGCTGGAGAAACAACGCAGCGGGCCCACCGAGCCCAGCAGTTCCCTGATCCTGGCCTGCTGACCGTGGTGCGGGAACATGAAGTTCTCCACCAGCACCCGGCCGGTCGACCGCGCCAGCTCCAACAACCGCACGGTGGTCGCGTGGTCGCCGCTCAACGGCTTCTCCGCCAACACGTGTTTGCCGGCCGCCAACGCGCGTTCGACCCAGCCCGCGTGCAGCATCGCCGGCAGCGGCACGTACACGGCGTCGATATCGTCCCGGTTCAGCAGCGCGTCGTAGCCGGTCACCGCGGCACAGTCGAATCGGGTCGCGAACGCCTTCGCCCTTTCCGCTGCCCTGCTCGCCACCGCGACCAGCGCCACCCCGTCCACCGCGTTGATGGCGGGCAGGGTGCGTCGCCACGCGATGTCGGCGCAGCCGAGTACGCCGACGCGGATCGGCCCGGTCATCCGAGGAACGCCCTGATCGACGCGATCATGTAGTCGACCATTTCCTCGGTGATCTTCGGGTAGACGCCGACCCAGAGCGTCCGCTCGGTCACGATGTCGCTGTTGGTCAACTCACCGACGACCCGGTGCGGCTGCCCGATGTAGGCCGGGTGCCTCGTCAGGTTGCCCGCGAACAACAGCCGCGTGCCGATCTTGCGTTCCTCGAGGAAGTTCACCAGCTCCGCGCGGCGAAACGGCGCATCCTCCGCGATCGTGATCAGGAAGCCGAACCAGCTCGGGTCACTGCGCGGTGTCGCCTCGGGCAGGATCAGGTGCGGCGCGCCGTCCAGCCCCGCCCGCAGCCGGGTCCAGTTCGCCTTGCGTGCCGCGATGAACGAGTCCAGCTTGGCCAACTGCGACAACCCGAGCGCGGCCTGGAGGTCGTTGCTCTTCAGGTTGTAGCCGACGTGGCTGAAGATGTACTTGTGGTCGTAGCCGGCCGGCAGCGTGCCCATCTGGTAGTCGAACCGCTTGAGGCACTTGTTGTTCTCGCCCGGCTCGCACCAGCAGTCCCGGCCCCAGTCCCGGACGGACTCGACGATCCGCGCCAGCGCCAGGTTCGATGTCAGCACACAACCGCCTTCCCCCATGGTCAGGTGGTGCGCCGGGTAGAAGCTCACGGTGGACAGATCGCCGAACGTGCCGGTCAGCCTGCCGTCGTAGGTGGATCCCACCGCGTCGCAGTTGTCCTCGATCAGGAACAGCTCGTGCGCCGCGGCCAGCGCCGCGATCTCGGCGGCCTCGAACGGGTTGCCCAGCGCGTGCGCGATCATGATCGCCTTGGTCCTCGGCCCGATCGCGGCGGCGACCCGATCCGCCGTGGTGTTGTACGTGCGCAGCTCGATGTCCACGAACACCGGGACCATGCCGTTCTGCAGGATCGGGTTCACCGTGGTGGGGAAGCCGGCCGCGACCGTGATGACCTCGTCGCCCGGCCGCAACCGCGCATCACCGAGCGCGGGCGAGGTCAGCGCGGACAGCGCGACCAGGTTCGCGGACGACCCCGAGTTGGTCAGGTGCGCCTTGCGCCGCTCGAGCCTGCGGGCGAACGCGGACTCGAACCTGCGTGAGCTGATGCCGGCCGCGATGCGCATGTCCAGCGCCGCCTCGACCAGCGCGACCCGGTCCTCCTCGTCCAGCAGCGCACCGGAGGGCCAGATCTCGGTCACGCCGGGCGTGAACGGCGGCGCCTGCGATTCGACGTCCTGGTGGAACTTGCGGACCTCGTCGAGCACGATGTCCTTGTGGGCACTCATGAATATGTTCCTCCCGGTTGCGGATGTCGCTGGGCCGCGAGCATGTCCGCGAGTGAGTCGTCCAGGTCACGGGTTGGCTGCCAGCCGAGCAGTTGACGGGCGCGGGAGACGTCCAACTGTTGCCAGGGCATCGGCTCCCGGGCGGTCCGGTCGGTCAGTTCGACGATCCGCGCAGGCACGCCGGACAGCGTGATCAACCGGTGCACGAGATCGCGGACCGGGATCGCGGTGCCACTCCCGATGTTGACCACTCGGCCGCTCACGTCCGCCGCGGTCGCCGCGGCGAGCACCGCGCCGGCCACGTCCCGCACGTCCACGTAGTCGCGCCAGCTGGTCAGCGGGGTGAGCGGCAGTTGCGCCGCACCCGATGCGAGCCGGTTTGCCACCATGCCGGGCAGGCTGTCGCCGTGCGCGCCGGGGCCGGACATGTTCGCCACCCGCAGCACCACCGCGTCCACCCGGTGCGCGCGCGGCACGCCGCACCGCCTCGGTGCCCTGCCGCTTCGTCGCGCCGTAACGGGACGTGGGCGGACGCTGGTCGTCCTCCGTGGTGGTCACGCCGAACTCGGCCGGCCCGTACTCGTAGCAACTGCCCAACTGGACGAGTCGCGGTCGAGGCCGGAGGTCGGCGAGCACGTCGACCAGCCGGTCGACGAACTCCGCGTTCAGCGCCCGCATGGACTCCTCGGTGGTCCGCCACACGGCGGCCACCGCGTTGACGACGACATCCGCCCCGGTCAGCGCCACCCGCAGCTCACCGGTGTCCTTGATGGACAGATCGATGACCGCGGAGTCGATGTCGTCCGGCCACCACCCGGGGTGGTCGCCGGAGCGGGACACGCTGAGCACTCGGTAGCCCGCCTCGGCGAACGCCAGGCACACCCTGCTGCCCAGGAAGCCGCTGCCGCCGAGCACGACGACGCGCCCACTCACCTCGGCACGTCCTGCCTCAGCGGCTTCCACCAGGCCGGATGGTCCCGATACCAGGCAAACGTGTCGGCAAGACCCTGGTCGAACGGCACCTGTGGCCGATAACCGAGCTGCTCGCGGATCTTGGTCTCGTCGATGGCGTAGCGCAGGTCGTGCCCTGGCCGGTCCGCGACCCGCCGGACCATCGACTCGTCCGCGCCGGCCAGGTCGAGCAGCAGACGGGTGATCTCGGTGTTGGTGAACGCGTTGCCGCCGCCGATGTTGTAGATCTCACCGGCGTGACCGCTGGTCAGCACCAGGTGGATGGCCCGGCAGTGGTCGTCGACGTGCAGCCATTCGCGGACGTTGCGCCCGTCGCCGTACAACGGCACGGGCACGCCCTCCATCAGGTTGGTGACGAACAACGGGATCAGCTTCTCGATGTGCTGGTACGGCCCGTAGTTGTTGGAGCATCGGGTGATCGACACGTCGAGCCGGTGCGTGCGCACGAACGACCGGACGATCAGGTCCGCGGCCGCCTTGGACGCGGCGTAGGGGGAGTTCGGCAGCAGCGGCGCGGTCTCCGTGCTCGCGCCGTGTTCGACCGAGCCGTACACCTCGTCCGTTGACACGTGCACGATCCGCTCGACACCCGCCGTGCGGCACGCGGCGAGCACCGTGTGCGTGCCGACGACGTTGGTACGCACGAAATCGGCCGAATCGTCAATGGAACGGTCCACATGGGACTCCGCGGCGAAGTGCACCACCGCGTCGTGGCCGGGCAGTACGTCCAGCAGCAGCGAACGGTCGCACACGTCCCCACGCACGAAGTCCAGCCGGGGGTGGCGGGCCGGCAGGTTCGCCAGGTTGCCGCCGTGACCCAGCGTGTCCAGGACGGTGATCCGGGCGTCCGCCCAGCCAGGGTATCCGCCGGCGAGCATGGTGCGTACGTAGTGCGAGCCGATGAACCCGGCGCCGCCGGTGACCAGCAACCTCATCCGCGCCGCCCATCGGCCCGCGCCGATGGCGCCATGACGAACAGGATTCTCATGGGAATCGCAGCCGATCCTCTCACTGTTTGTGGCACCCTCACGGAATCAAGTCTCGCGCACCGCGCGAGGGGGCTCAAGGCATTGACTTTCAGAACATCGCGAAGCATTGTCAGGCGCGCGTCAATTGGCCGGGTGTGCCAGCGCGGAAAGGCCGTCGTCGCACCCGCACCGTCGCTCCGTAGCCCGTCAGCGGTCGTTCCGGCGGGGAGATTTGACGATTCTCTGACGTTCGGGTCGAGAAATTTGTCGAACCTGACCGACTTCTGAAAGCCAGTGCCTTGAGCGCTGGATTTCCGGCCGACATACTGGCTGTATGCCATTTATCTCGCCAGACGACGGTTACCTGACGGTGTTCAACATGTTTGAGACCGAGACCCTGGCCGGTCAGGAGAAGGTTCTCGACGCGATGCGGGACATCATCGACAACGCCGACTATCCCGGCTGGATCTCCTCCACCCTGCACGCCGGCCAGGACCGCCCCGGCACGGGCAACTACATCCAGTGGCGCAGCCTGGCGGACCTCCAGGCCCGCTACACGGGGGGGAAATTCAAGAACAAGACCGTGCCGGAGTTCCACAAACTCGCGACCTCGGTCAAGCTGCTGAAGACCGAGGCCGCCTTCGTCCAGCAGCAGCCGTCCGTGGGCAGCGTCACCGAGATCTCGCCCCGGCGCGACGACTACACCGTGATCATCATCCTCGGCGTCGAACCGGACAACCAGAGCGCGCTGCTGAATACCCTGGCCCAGCCGGAGGAATGGCTGATGACGGTGCCCGGTTACCGCTCGCACGCCTACTTCCGCGGCATCGACGGCACGTTCGTCGTCAACTACGCGCAGTGGGACAGTAAACAGTTGTACGACCGATTCCACGATCTCCCCGAGGACCAACGCCCGACGGACGTCCAGAAGGCGAGGGTCCGCGCCCGGTCGCTGGCGACGTCGAGGTCGGCGAACACCTACCGCGTGGTGCACACCCGGTCGGCCACCAGCTGAGGTCGGACCGCGGCCGGTCACCGGCAGAGACCGCGTTCTGCGGTGTCGACGAGCAGCCGGACCACCTGGTCCATCGGCAGTTTTCGGCTGGTGTGCAGCTGATCCACACTGTGGAAGCTGGTCAGCAGCCAGAGCAGGTCAGCAGCGTGGTCGACGGTGAGGTCAGTGCGGAGCACGCCCTGCTCGGCGAGTCGACCGGCGAGCCTGGCCATGCCGATGGCCCTGCCCTCCTCCATCCGCTCGATGGTCTCGCCCATCGCCTCGGTGTCCAGGACGGCCATCGAGGCGAGCGCGCGCAGCACCTCCAGGTGCGCGGCGTACATCGTGACGCAGCTACCGATCACGCCGCGCAGGGCTTCCCGGCCGTCCGGATGCGCGGCGGCCTGCACTATGCGCTCGAAGCCGCCTCGGTGCAGCAGATCGGTGGCGAGCGCCTCGAACAGGCCCGTGCGCGAGCCGAAGAGCAGGTAGATCGTGGAGCGGGAGACCTCCGCCGCGGTAGCGACCCGGTCGAGGCTGACCGGCTCGGTGGGCGCGGCGCGCACCTGCTCGTAGACCGCGTCGAGCACCCGACGACGGGTCTGGGCGGCCGCCGTCGCACGCAGTCGCTGTTCGTACTTCCGTGCCATGCCGGTGATCCTACATTTGACTTGACGCCCTGTCTTCTACAAGGCAGGCTGTACGATGAAATGATGGATCGGCGGGTTGCCGAGCCTGCCGGCGAGTGAGTCGAGGAGTCCCCGTGCGGATGCTGATCCACTGCGAGATCAAACCGGATCAGGTGGAGCGCAATCTGGAGCTGCTGGGCGCCGCCTTCGCGGAACTCGCCGAGGTCCAGCCGGATGGCGTGCGCTACTCGACGTTCCAACTCGACGACAAGGTCACGTTCGTGAGTTTCGTGGAGATGTCGGGCGGTCCGGCCGTGATGCACGACCTGCCCGCGTTCCAGCGCTACCGGTCGACGCTCGATGAGCGGTGCGTGCAACCGCCCGTCATCACGATGCTGCACGACGTCGGCTCATATCGTTCCTGCTGAGGCCACAACAAATCACCGAGTTCGCCAGGAGGCACCCGCACATGTCAGCCGAATCCGACAGCCCGCTGAGGGTGGCGATCGTCACCGGCAGCACGCGTCCGGGCCGAAAGTCCGAGACCATCGCCCGCTGGGTGCACGACATCGCGGCCAAGCGGGACGACGCGACCTTCGAGATCGTGGACATCGCGGAGTACGCGCTGCCGCTGTTCGACGAGCCGATTCCGCCGATGGCGGGCCTGTACGCCAACCCGCACACCAACAAATGGGCGGCGACGGTCGCGTCGTTCGACGCTTTCGTGTTCGTCACGCCGGAATACAACCGGTCGACTACCGGCGCGCTCAAGAACGCACTCGACTATCTGTACGCGGAATGGAACAACAAGGCCGCCGGATTCGTCAGCTACGGTATCAACGGCGGTGTTCGCGCGACAGAGCACCTGCGGCTCATCCTGAACGAGCTCCAGGTCGCGACGGTGCGTGCCTCGGTGGCCCTCACGATGGCCGAGGACTTCCAGGGCTTCACCGACTTCACGCCACGCGAGAGTCAGGAGGACTCCGTCGGCAAGACGCTCGACCAGGTCGTGGCCTGGGGCAACGCCATGCGCCTCGTGCGTGCGCCCGCCATGTCCGCGTGATTCCTTCCGCCAGGTGCGCGGCGGGCGGTCGGTAGATTGACGTTCTGCTGACCAATGTTTGCGGATATTTGAAATGCCGGCTCTTGTCCGGCCGGTGTCGTCGCGACGAAGATTGACTCATGAGATTTCTGTTCGTCACCGGGGGAAGCCCGGCAACCGTGTTCGCGCTCACCCCGCTGGCGACCGCGGCGCGGGGCGCAGGACACGACGTGGTCATGGCGGCCAACGAGGATCTGATGCCCAGTATCACGTCGGTGGGCATCCCGGCCGTTTCGGTCACCGCGCTGCCGATCCGGCACTTCATCTGGACCGACCGGGCGGGCAACACCGTGTCGGTGCCGGCGGACGTCAGCGACGGTATGCTCCACATGGGACGATCGTTCGCCAGGATGGGCCTTGCCGCGCTCGACGCGACACTCGAACTGGCCGGCGACTGGCGGCCGGACGTGGTGGTCGGCGGCGCGATGTCCTATGCTGCTCCGCTGGTTGCCGCGCGGATCGGCGTGCCGTACGTGCGGCACGCCTGGGACACGATCAGCACCGCGACCGTCGATCCGGGCGCGGAGGAGGAACTGCTGCCGGAACTCCGCAAGCTCGGCCTCGACGGACTGCCGGATCCCGACGTCTTCCTCGACACCTGCCCGCCGAGCCTGGCGAGCCCGCCGACGCCGTTCACCAGACGGATGCGGTGGATCCCCGGCAACCGGCAGCGCGAGCTGGCACGGTGGATGTACGTCCGAGGCGACCGACGCCATCGCGCCCTGGTGACCGCTGGCACCCGATCGTTCATGCCGCAGCACATCGAGTTCCTGCGTGGTCTCACCGATGCGCTGTCGCGCCTGGACACCGAGGTGCTGATCGCCGCTTCCGAGGACGCCGCCGACCGGCTGCGGGCCGAACTGGGCGACGTCCGAGCCGGCTGGCTGCCGCTGGACGTGGTCGCGCCCACCTGTGATGTGATCCTGCACCACGGCGGCGGAGTGACCGCGCTGACCGCGATGAACGCGGGCGTTCCTCAGCTCATCACGCCGAAGGGCGCCTATCTGGTCGCCGCGTCCCGGCGGGTCGCGGACTTCGGCGCCGCGATCACGCTCGAGTCCGAAACGGACGGTCCGGATGTCACGGCGGAGGAAACCGCCAAGAGCTGCCTGGACATCCTGTCCGACCCGTCGTACGCGATCTCGGCCGCCGTGCTGGCGGCCGAGATCGCGGCGCAGCCGTTGCCGGCCGACGTGGTACGTCAGCTCGAAGCACTGGCAGCCGGCTGAGACCGAACCGACTTGACCCCGAATTGACCGAACTTCACCCGGCCATGGCGTGCGACGCGTTGATATCCGGAATCGGCTCGACGAGAATTCAGGCAGGACCGGAAAACAAGGAGCTGTGAGCGTGACGCAGATCGAAAAGGCCGAGATCCCGGCGGGGGCAAGGATTCTGCAGCTTGCCACCGCGAGCTGGATGTCCGCCGCGCTGAGCGCCGTTGCCGAGCTCGGCGCGGCCGACGAACTGGCACACGGACCACGCTCGGTCGCGGATATCGCCACGGCCGTGGCCGCGGACGCACCGACGTTGTACCGGCTCATGCGCGCCTGCGCGGACTTCGGACTGTTCACGGAAGGTCCTGGGCGGACGTTCGCGCTGACCGAACTGGGCGAGGCCATCCGCACCGACACACCGGGTTCGATGCGCAACTTCGCGATGTGGGTCGGACTGCCCCCGGAGCGCAACACGTGGTCGGGCCTTGCGGAATCCGTGCGGGCGGGGAAGTCGGCGTTCGAGGGCGTGCACGGCAGCCCGATCTGGGAGTACATGCGTGCGCACGGCGACGTATCCCGGGTGTTCGACGGCGCGATGACGGAGGCGTCGTCCGGGCTGGTCGCACCGGTGGTCGCCGCGTACGACTTCAGTCCGTTCAGGACGATCGTGGACATCGGCGGTGGCCATGGCGCCCTGCTCGCCGCGGTGCTCGCCGCCAATCCCGGCGCCACCGGCGTGCTGTTCGACCAGCCGACGGTGGTGGCCGGTGCCGGAAAGGCGTTCACCGAGGCCGGTGTGAGCGATCGGTGTGCGCTGCGCGGTGGCAACTTCTTCGAGTCCGTGCCCACGGGCGGCGACGCGTACCTGTTGTCGAACATCATCCACGACTGGGACGACGAGAGCGCCCAACGGATCCTCACCAACTGCCGGGACGCCATGGCGGAGGGCGGCCGCGTACTGCTGATCGAGGCGGTGCTGCCGCAGGACGGTGTGCCGGCGCCGATCGCCAAGCTGATGGACCTGAACATGCTGGTGCTCTGCGACGGGCGGCAGCGGTCCGAGCCCGAGTTCGCCGAGCTGTTCCACCGCTGCGGGCTCGAACTCGCCCGGATCGTCCCCGGTGGCCTGCACAGCATCGTGGAAGCCACCCGCGCCTAGTTCCGCGACCCAGTGCCATGATCCCTGGTCCCGACCACACCCCGGAAGGATTTCGGATGGTGACCGCCGCGCCCGCGTCCGACATCGACCTGTACACGGAAGAATCGATCCGCTCGCCCTACCGCGACTACCGCGCGCTGCGGGATCTCGGCCCCGCAGTATGGCTGGCGCAGTACCAGGTCTGGGTGGTGGCGAGGTATCGCGAGGTCTACGCGGCATTGCACGACCACGAGACGTTCTCGTCCGGTTCGGGTGTCGCGCTGAGCGACGCCATCAACGAGCGGATGCGCGGCACCACGCTCGCGAGCGATCCCCCCTACCACGACCACGTGCGTGGCCTGATCAACGGACCGTTGACGCCCAAGGCATTGCGCAAGCACCAGGCGTTGTTCCAGGAGGTGGCCGACGACCTCGTCGACAAGCTGCTGGGCCAGAGCACCTTCGACGCCGTCACCGACTTCGCGCAGGTGTTGCCACTGTCGGTGGTGCCGGATCTGCTCGGCTGGCCTGCGGAGGGCCGCGAGCGGTTCTTACCGTGGGCGTCCGCGGCGTTCAACACCGTCGGCCCGATGAACGAGCGGGCCGCGGCCGAGGTTCCCGCGATGCGCGAGATGTGGCAGTACATCGCGGAGATGGCCGAGTCCGGCCGGCTGCGGGACGGCAGCTGGGGCGCTGATCTGGTCACCGCGGCAGCGGCGGGCAAGGTCGAGAAGCAACTCATCCCGTCGCTGATCGGCGACTATCTGGTGCCATCGCTCGATACCACGATCTCCGCGCTGACCAGCGCGCTCTGGCTGTTCGGCCGGCATCCCGAGCAGTGGCACGCCGTCCGCGCGGACAACTCACTCATTCCCAACGCGCTCAACGAGATCATCCGCTACGAGTCGCCGGCCCGTGGCTTCTCGCGCCTGCTGACCAGGGATCACGCGTTCGACGGGGTCGAACTCCCCGCCGGATCACGGGTGCTGATGCTGTACGCGTCGGCCAACCGCGACGAGCGGAAATGGGCGACGCCCGACGTGTTCGACATCAGGCGCCCGAACGCGAAGGACCACGTCGGCTTCGGACACGGCATCCACGGCTGTGTCGGCCAGGGGCTCGCGCGGCTGGAAGGCAACAGCCTGCTGACCGCGCTCGCGAAGCGGGTGCGGCACATCGAGGTGGGCGAGCCGACGTGGCGGGTCAACAACCACATCAGGGCGATCGCCAGCATGCCTGCGACGCTGACGGCCTGACCGGGAGACGCCATGAGGATTCTGTTGGACGTCAAGCGATGCGAGGGGCACGGAGTGTGCGCGGAGACAGCGCCCGAGCTGTTCCGGCTCGACGACGACGGCGAACTCGTCGTGCTCTTCGACGGTGACGAGATTCCGGCCGGCCAGGAGGACGCGTCAGCGAGCGCGGTGCGGGTGTGCCCGGTCGGCGCGTTGCGGAGGCAGCCGTGAGTCGAAGTCGGCGCCTGGTGGTCGTGGGTGCCTCGCTGGCCGGGATGCGCGCGGTGGCCGCCGCGCGCGATGCCGGCCACCGGGGTCCGATCACCGTGGTCGGTGCCGAGGACGAGTTGCCGTACGACCGCCCCCGGTTGTCCAAGGCGTTCCTCGACGCGGGAACCGATCCGGTCGTGCCGACCTACCATGGCGCGGACTCGCTGGATGCCGAATTCCGGCTCGGCACCAGGGCCACCGGTCTGGACACCGCGTCGCGGACGGTCGTCGCCGGGGGCGAGACGCTCCGGTACGACGCCCTGGTGATCGCGACGGGCGCCGACGCCAGGCGGTTGCCCGGGTTCTCGCACGTCGACGGTGTGCGTTCCCTGCGTACCGTTGCCGACGCGCGTGCGATCCGAGGGGCGTTCGACTCCCGGGCACGCGTCGCGATCGTCGGCGCCGGTTTCGTCGGCGTCGAGGTCGCGTCCAGCGCTCGCGCGCGGGGGCTGGACGTGACGATGGTCGAGGCGCTGCCGGCCCCGATGACGCGGTCTCTCGGGGCCACCGTCGGATCCCTGCTGTCCGGCCTGCACGCCGAGAACGGAACGGTGCTGCACTGCGGAGTGACGGTCGCGCGGATCGAGGGCGACGGGCGCGTCGAACGGATCGTGCTCTCCGACGGGCGCGTCGTAGCTGCCGACCTGGTGCTCGTCGCAACGGGCGCCGAGCCCGCGACCGGTTGGCTTGCCGGGTCCGGCCTCACCGTGCGCGACGGTGTCGTCTGCGACGAGCACCTGGCGGCGGGGCCACCGGGTGTGTACGCGGCGGGCGACGTGGCGCGCTGGCGCAATCCCTTGTTCGGGCGGCACATGCGACTGGAACACTGGACGAACGCGGCCGAGCAGGGCGAGATCGCCGGACGTAACGCCGTCGGCCCGCACATCGCGCCCTGCGCGTCGGTGCCGTACTTCTGGTCGGATTTCTACGGCCACCGCGTCCAGTTCGTCGGTCTGCCGTCCGAGGAGGACGTCGAGGTGGTTGGCGACGTTGCCGAATACCGGTTCGTCGTGCTCTATCGTGAAGGTGACCGATTGGCCGGTGCGCTCGCGGTCGACAGCCGGGGACTGGTACCTCGGTTGCGGGCGCTGGTCAGGAATCGGGCACACTGGTCGGCCGCGGTGGCTGCCATGGCCAAGCCGGTTCTGGCCGCAGGCTGACCGGTCCGGCTCAACGAAAGGGAGATGAATGAAGGTCGAGGTCTACCGGGATTTCGCGTGCTCGTGGTCCCGTCTGAGCGTGCGTCGGTTCGATCGCGCGGTGGAAATGGTCGGCGGCGGCGATATCGAGCTCGTCCATCGCCCGTACCAGCTCAATCCCGACCTCGATCCGGACGCGGCGCCGCGTCCGCTGCTGGATGTCATGGCGGGCATCTTCGGCAGCCGGGAGCAGGCCGAGTCGATGCTCGGGAACATGGCGCGGCTCGGCGCGGGCGAGGGTGCGGAGTACCAGTTCGATCGTGCGCTGGCCGTCAGTACCTTCACCGCGCACCGGCTGATGTGGCTGGCGTTGCGGGACTACCCCAACCGGATACAGAACGCGCTGGCGGACGCGATCTACGACGCGTACTTCCGGGACGGCCGCAACATCGCCGACCCTGCCGAGCTCACCGCGGTGGCCGAGAGCGTCGGCATGGACGGCGGCACGGTGCGGGCGTTCCTGGCATCCGACGAGGGTGCGGACGAGGTGCGGGCACAGGTGGCCGCCGCGCGTGCGGACGGCGTCACCTCGGTACCGACGTTCGTGTTCCCGAACGGCGAGGTACTGCGTGGCGCCAGCGAGACCGAGGCGATCGCCGAAGCGCTGAGCCGCGCGAGGGGATAGCTCACCAAGCCCGCAGGAAATGATGGCACAACACGACAGGAGCGCGATGATGTCGGACACGGCAGTGGAATTGGCCACGCTCAGGACCGAACTGAAAGACCTCACCGACCGTGCGGAGATCACCCGGCTCTGCGATCGCTACACCCACAACCTGGATCTGAACCGGGACAACGACGCCTGGCTGGACTCGGTCTTCACCGAGGACGCCTACCTGATCTTTCCCATGGGTGAATACCGAGGCATGGACGGCCTGAAGCAGTTCCAGGACATGGCCAGGAAAACTTTCGAAACCACCCACCACATCAGCTCGAACTACGACATCAACCTGGCTGGTGACCGGGCCGAGGTGACCGCACATCTGCAGGCCATCCACGTGCACCGCACCGATGACCCGGAAACCCATTTCGGCATCGGCGGCCATTACACGGCGGAAACGGTGCGGACGGAAGACGGCTGGCGAATCCGGAAGTTCAACTTCACCCTGGTCTGGCGTGCCTGAGATCCTGGTCGCTCTGTGAACGTGAGTTCAGCGAGCCCTGGTGCCTCGAAAACCGCGTGGCAGGAGGAGTCGATGCTGGGATGACGACAGGACGACCGATACCGACCCAGGACGACGTGCTCGGGTACTTCAGCACGCTGTCGAACTGGGGACGATGGGGCGAGGACGACGAACTCGGCACTCTGAACCACATCACCGACGACGTCCGGCTGACCGCGGCGCGGGCCGTGCGCCACGGCAGGAGCGTGTCGTGCGCCTGGGAGGTCGCCGTACCGCAAGACATGGAGCGGTCGACGACGACGTGCCCGTGCGCCGCCGACATGCCCGGCGCCGAGCACATGCGGGTCGGATTCCGCAACGACCGGCGCTGGGGCTTCTCGAACGAGCGGCTGGGCATCGTGTTCCACGGCAACACCGTCACCCACGTCGACTCGCCGTGCCACCTCTTCTGGGACGGCACGATGTACAACGGGCGGTCGCACTCGTTGGTCGACGCCGCAACGGGATCTGCGTGGGCGGCGGTGACGGCGGCGGCGAACGGATCATCACGCGTGGTGTCCTGCTGGACATCGCGCAGGTCCGCGATGTGCCGTGGTTGGCACCGGGGCAGGGTGTGTTTCCCGAGGATCTGGAGGAGGCCGAGCGTCGCCAGGGTGTGCGGGTGCGACCCGGCGATGCGGTCCTGCTGCGGACCGGCTACGGCCGCGCCCGGCACGAGGCCGGCGCGGCCGGCGGATTCACGCAGGCCGGCTGGCACGCGTCCTGCCTGCCGTGGCTGCGGGAACGCCAGGTCGCGCTGATCGGCGCTGACACCCCCCAGGACGTACAGCCATCGGGATACGACGACGTGTTGATGCCGGTGCACGCCGTGGGCCTCGTGGCGATGGGTCTGTGGCTGTTGGACAATTGCGACCTGGAGGTGTGCGCGAGGACGGCTGCCGAGCTGGGCCAGTGGGACTTCCACCTCACGGTCGCACCGGTCCGCTTCGCCGGCACGTCCGGCAGCCCGGTCAACCCGATCGCCACATTCTGACCGTGAGATCCAGCCAGCCGCCGACCGCGATGAAGTCTCATACGTCTGGCCGGTGATTCCCGAGTAGCCGCACAGGACGGCGAAGCCCGCCAACGGGGTGCGGTGGAAGTAGCCACCGGCCGGCGTGTAGGCGTCGTCGACCTGTTGGTACTGCGGCGAAGTCCGCGCCGCAGCAGTGTGCCGATGGCGAGAACGCTGGCCACCGCGAGGATTCCCGCGGTACCGACGATCACCTGCGCTCCCATTGACACAGTGAGCGGCGGGATCTGGGCACCATTGCGGCGCAGGACCAGACTGCCGATCGGGACGGCGAGCCCGGCGGCGATCAGTCCGGCAACGAGAGCGGCCGAACCGATCACGACGGCCTTCGCCAGCAGGACCTGGCCCCGGCGCGGGCTGGCGGCCAGCGTCGTGCGGATCAACGGGCGGCGGTACTCACTGGTGACGAACAGCAGGGCCACCACGATCACCGTGATCAGGCCGGCGAATCCGCCGATGAGCGCGCGCTGGATCTCCGTCCCGGCGCCCGATTGCGGTGCGATGTCGCCGGATCCGATCACCGTGAACCGACCGCCGGACTCGGTGAAGCCGGCCGCGCGGTGATAGCGATCCCAGTCGGTGTTCGAGGCCCACCGACGGCGTCGCCCCGCCAGGCGGCTGATCCCCGGCCCCGCACGCTGACCTGGTCGAAGACCGAGCCCCTG
>DASXXM010000491.1:0-17575 GCA_036503065.1 Pseudonocardiaceae bacterium
CTGCCGTGCCGCGGCCAGCAGGGCGGCGTCCACACTGGTGATCGAGCCGGTCGGGTCGGACGGCACGACCAGCCGGTAGGCGGCGCCGGGCGCGATGCCCAGCAGATCGGTCAGGCCCGCGCCCACGGCGTCGGGCCGCTGCAGGTTGTGCGGCAACGGCGCCATCATCGCGAAGTCGAGGTCGATCTCGGCGTCGAACGGGTCCACGCCACAGGTCTCGCCGGTCGGGTCGAGCTTGCCTTTGGCGTTGGCCGTCCAGGTGGGAATCAACGGCATCGACGGCAGGTCAAGGAACCGCCGGCCGTTCTGGATCACGGTGGTCGGACCGAACGCGGCCACGAACTGGGCGCACGGGTCGTCGCTGGGAACACCGGCCGAGGTGAGATCACCCAGTGACACGTCGGTGATCACCTCGCCGGTGCCGGGCAGTTGGTGGTAAGCCGATTGCAGACCCTGGAACGCCGGTACCCAGTCCATGGCCGTGCTGTTGAGCAGCGACTGGGCGCTGGACCGGAGCCCGACGTTGGTCGGCAGCGCCGGGTCGCCTGCCTGGTGCACGTTTTTCGGCGGGTTCGCCGGCATCGGTGTCGGGGTGGTGTTCAGGGTTGACGTGATCCAGTCCGGTTCGGCGTAGGAGACCGCGGGCGAGGCGGTGAGCGCGGCCAGTGCCGCCGGAATCGACGTGTTGCTGACGTGCATCGTGTAGACCCGCGACAGGTCGACACCGGTGGCGTTCGCCGTCATGCCGCTGAAAAGCTGGTTCATGCTGGTCACGCCCATGCCGGCGAGTTGCGTGTTGAGCGTCGCGTTCGTGGTGTAGTCCGGGGTGGGCGCGCCGGGCGCGACGGCGGTGTCCGGCAGTACGCGTTGCGCGCTGGTGGCGGCCACGCCCGGTGCGAGCACCACCTCCACCTGGTTGTGCACGTAGGGGACCGCAGGGGCTTTGGCCAGGTCGAACGCCACCTGCGGCGCGGCGGGCAGCACGTCGGTCGAGCCGGACGGGACCAGCGGGACCATCCGGTACTCGATCGCCGCCTGGCCGGCCCGGGACACTTCGGCCAGGCCGTTGGAGAAGATCGTCGCCGTGTCGCCGTTGACCAGCCGCATGTTTCGGTAGACGACCGTGGGCTTGGTGACCGTGGGCCTGGTCGGCATCGGCGCCGCGACCGCCGTCGGCGCGCTGATGCTCACCAGGCCGACGCCGAGCAGGACGGCGGCGGCAGCCAGTCCGGCGATGCGCCGCGTCGCTGGGCGTGCCTGCCGGGATGCGGTGTGCCGCACGGTGCCCTCCTGCGATTGCTCGGATCGACCCTGCGGTCAACGCTGCCGCACCGGCCGATTTCGAGTCAACAACGGGCGTGACGTTCCCGTTCACAGCGCGGCGGTGCGCCGCGCAGGGCCATTCGCCCGGACAGCGATTCCGGTCACGGTGCACCGGCCCGCAGCGCGGCGATCAGCAGGTCGTCGGGTCGTGTCGGCCGGCGTAGCAGCTGCGAACCCCGGCACCGGTCGATCAGGTCGAGGCGTTCGGCCGGCAGGATCGACTCGTCCGCAGGCTCGAATCCGAGCGAGGCGAACCAGGTCACCGCGGTACGGGAGAACAGCACGACCTCGGGCACGCGGGCCAGATGCTGCGTCAGCACGGCGGACGCGGTCAGCAACCCGCCGAGCCCCCGGCCGCGCCATACCGCGCCGACGCACAGGTTGTACAGCTCAGCGAGTGCGCCGAACCGTTGCACGCCAAGGCATCCGGCGATCGTACCGTCCACGACGCAGACCACGAATTCGCCGGCATGCCGGCGGTAGAACTCCGGCCGGCGCTCGACCAACGCGTCGGGCATGGACCGTACGGACAGCCGGTACAGCTCCGGTGCGTCCTCGGTGCCGGCCGGACGTAGCCGGACCGTGCCGCCACCGGCCTGCGCTCGCACCGCAAGGTCGTGAACCGCGATCATGACGTCAACCGGCCACGACGTATGCCGGCCGACGCGGCCCGTCGGGCGTCTCGATGGTGATCCGCTCGATGTCCTGGACCGCCTCGTCGAGGAAGCCGGTGAACAGGCCGACCCAGGCATCGTCGTTCACGCCGATCGGCAGCACCTCGGCGCCGTCCGGGGTCACCTGCGTGTGCAGACACCCGGTGTCCGGCGGAAGGCTGATCGACTTGACCAGTCCGCCGCCCTCCAGCCCATACAGGAAGCTCATCGTCGGCAGGGCGAACTCGGGCGCGAGGTAGGCCGGATCGGCGGCGGCGTGCTCGGCGCCGAGGCCCAACGTGATGACGTGGCCGAGGATCTCGTACGGCGTCAACCCGTGGGACAGGGCGATCTGCTCGATCACGGCACCGCCGATGATCCGGCCGATGTTGCCGTCGATGAGGTAGGCACTGTCCTCGGTCGCGATGAACTCACAGTGGAAGTAGCCGTTGCGCATGCCGGATCCGTCGACCAGCGCGGTCACCGCCTCGGTGCAGCGCACCCTGACCTGCTCGGACAGCCGGTCATCCGCGGGAAAGAGATTGCTCACCTCGGTCGACGCGACCCGGCCGCGGATCGAGAAGCCGATGAAGCAGACCTTGCCGTCCCGGACATAGCCTTCGAGGCTGATCAGCCGGCCGGCGACTTCGGCTTGCAGCAGCCAGGTCTGCTCCTGCGCGTCCCACAAACCGCTGGCGGCAATGGCGTCCCGCACACTCTCCGGCGTGTCCCGGGAGGTGAGGTTGGTCAGCCCGACCGCGCCGGCCTGCACCGACGGCTTGAGTACCACGCCACCGGACCGGGCCCCCACGACCGCCGGGTCGGCGGTGGCCCAGTCCCCGGCCGCGAACAGGTGCGTCGGCGGACAGTACTCCGGGATCAGCCGGAACACCTCGGCCTTCGCGGCCAGCCGGGCGAACGCCGGCTCCGGGTGGTGCAGTACATAGGTCTGGGCGATGCACTCGGTGAGCGGGAACTTCTCGTCGTACAGGCTGGAGATCGCGTCGACACCTCGGGTGATCTCCGGACGATCGGCGAACATCCGCAGCACCTCGGGCCAGTTCTCGATGTCGGCGGGATAGCACGTACAGCTACGCAGCGCGTCCCTTGCCGCACCGGCGAAATCGTCCGGGTCCAGGATGAAGATCGGCTCGTAGCCGACGTCCCGCAGCGACCGCGGCAGGTACTTCGCGCTCGCCGGGTTGATCCCGATGATGATGATCTTTCGCATGATCCCCTCGGGTTGAGTGCGTCGTGGCGGATCAGCTTGCCCGCGCGACGAGCGCGGGCTCGCCGGTGTGCTCGACAAGCCAGGAGTCCGACTGGAGAATGGCCTGCTGTAGGCGCTGCAGCCGGATCGAGGGCTCCATACCGAGCTGGTCGACCAGCAATGTGCGCAACCGCCGGTACACGTCGATGGCCTCGCAGCGCCGACCCGACCGGTACAGCGCCACCATGAAGTGCGCGTGCATGCCCTCGTGCGTCCGGTGCTTGCTGACCATGCCGGCCAACTCGCCGAGCAGTTCGTGATGCTGGCCCAGCCGCAGATCCGCGTCGATGCGGCGATCCAGCACGCTGAGCCAGGCCTCCTGCAACCGGTGCGCCTCGGCCTCCAACACGTCGCCCACCTGGACGTCGACGAAGGCGGGACCGCGCCACACCGCCATCGCCTCGGTGAACCGGCGCGATGCCGCCTCGAAGTCGCCGAGCGCGTGCGCCCGGTGGCCGGCCGCCGCGAACCGGTCGAACTCGCGCACGTCGATCCGGCCACCCATCGGGTCGAGCAGGTAGCCGCCCTGGCAGGTGACGACGATCCGCTTGGCGTCGCAGCGATCCCTGCCGTGCCGGTGGTCGGGCGCGGCCTTGATCAGGTTGCGCAGTTGGAGGATGTAGGTCTGCAGCGAGTTGTGGGCATACCGTGGGCAGGCGTCGCCCCACAACTCCTCGAACAGCGTGCGCCTCGGCACGGTCCGCCCGGCGTTCATGGCCAGCATCGCCAGCAGCTTCCGGGGCTTGGCGGCGGTCGGTGTGACCGAGACGCCGTCCTGCCGTGCCGCCAGGGGTCCCAACAGATCGATGTCCACTTCGCTGTCTACTTTCTACGTCTCGACCAACGCGGGCGCCGGCTGGGCCTTGTCCACGCCCCAGATCCTGGGCGAGTTGCTGATCGCGGTGGTGGCCAGCAGGCCGACGAGGAGCGCACCGCCGACGAGCGACCACGACGCGACCGGGCCGAGCACCTCCATCAGCGGCAGGAAGACCAGCGGCGCGAACACCACGCCGAGGTTGTAGTGCGCCGTGTAGAAGCCCATGTTGCGGGCCTTGAGCCGGTTCGGGCTGATCGCGCTGATGTGGTCGGGCAGCACCGGATAGATGATCATTTCGCCCAGCGTCCACACCGCGGTCGCGGCGAGCAGGAGCCAGGTCGCGGTCGTCCCGAAGCCCATCAGGACGAACCCCACGGTTGCGCAGGCGTAGCCGATGAGCAGGGTCGTCCGACGGCTCAGACCCAGCATCGCGTGGTTGAGTGCGATCTCGCAGGTGATGATCAGGAAGGCGTTGACGGCGAAGATCGCGCTCACCCAGCCGGCCGGCCGGTCCAGCGTGTGGATCACGTACACGCTGGCCACCGTGGTCGGCAGTGCGTAGGCGAAGTGGATCGGCGTCGTGGCACCGACAAAGCTCCAGAAGCGCACGCCGTGCCGTCCCGACCCGCCGTCGTCATCGGCAGTGGCCGGGGCCTGCTCGTCGCCGGTGTCCGACAGCTCGACGATGTGGGCGCGGGCCAGGATGAATGCCGAGGCCAGGTAACCGATCGCGGTACCCCAGGGCAGCAGGCCGGGGCTGAACTTGAAGAGGATCCCGCCGAGCACCGGCCCGACGCCCATCCCCAGGTTGATGGCCAGCCGCACCGCGGCGAACCCGAACCGCCGGTTCGCCGCCGGCATCGCTCTGGACACCATCGTGTACGCGATGGGGTTGACCAACTCGTAGCAGAAACCCCAGAGCGCGGTCAGCCCGACGAGCATCCACAGCTCGGTGGACATCGAGATGGCCACCACCGTGGCGGCCACGCCTGCGAAGCCCACGACCGCGATCCGCTTTTCCGCCATCCGGGCCGCGAGCGGGCCGCTGGAGACGTCGGCGACCAGCGCGCCGATGCCGAACGTGCCGACGATCAGGCCGATCGTGCCGACGGTCAGCTCGTGCCGGTTGGTGGCGAGGTACACCCCGTAGAACGGGAACAGCATGACCGCGCTCCGCGACACGGCCACCGCCGTCAGCAGGCCGCCGATCGGGCGCAACCCCGCGATGTTCCCGCGTAGCCCGGGTTTCACGGCCGAACCTCGAAGACCGATTCGCGAACGGAGTCGATGAACTCGTAGTCATCGTCCACAGTGGATCGATCTGGCGCGGTGAGGAACACCCGGAGCGGGCTGGTGAGCAGGTCATGTGTCGGCACGATGAGGTCGCCGGGCTTGCGCTTGACCGTGATGTCCACCACCGACGGCCGGTTGCGGATCTGCTCGACCAACGGCTCGTTGATCGAGACCACCTGGCCGGACAACATCGTCGGCGTGTTGTAGCAGACCGCGGGCTGGCGCTGCTGGTAAACGGCATCGCGATAGTGGGCGAGGAACTGCTCGGGTCGCGCGTAGGCCAGTGCCGTCAGGTCGGCCATGTTCACGCCGAGGCACGTGTCGTGGAAGGCGGGATGCATGTTGCCGTTGATCCGGGCACCGACCTCCACCAGGGCCGGTCCGTCCCCGGTGATGATCACCTCGGCATGTGCCGGACCGTTGTGGATGCGCAGGGCGTCCAGCATGGCCCGGGTGTAGTCGATCAGCGCCACGACAGCGGGATCGGTCGGCGACAGCAGAATGTCGCGGTTGTAGATGGGCTTTCCGTTGGGCAGCAAGCGCTTCTCGTACTCCCACACACCGCACACATAGGCGTGCCCGTCGACACTGACGGTGTCCACGATGTACTCGGTGCCGTCGAGGAAACTCTGTACCAGGACGTCGGTGTTCGCGCCGTTGAAGACGGTGGTGCTGGTGAGAATGGCCGGGAACGCGGCGCGCAGCGCCTCGGCGTCGCGGCAGACGAAGACCCCGTCGGTGGACGCGGACGACAGTGGCTTGGCCACGCAGGGCCAGTATCCGCTGCCCTGCGCCCACGTGACGGCTTCCTCGACGTCGTCGGTGATCAGCTGAGCCGCGGTGCGCAGCCCGGCGGCCGCGACGGCGTCGATCATCTTGAACTTGTTGCGACGCGCCTCGGAGCACATCGTTCCGTTGGTCCGCAGGCCAAGGGCCTCACTGAGCTGGTCCGCGAGCAGGACTCCCGGTTCCTGGCCGGGAATGAGGAACCTCGGGTCGAGCTCCTTGAGCGCACGCTCGGTGCTGCCGTCCGGGTTGTACACCAACCCGTCGAGGTAACTCGGCCGGTCCCACGGCTGCATGCGGGTGATCGGTTCCGTTGTGCTCTGCAGGTGGACCACGTCGATCCCGAGCCGGTCGAACGCGGGTGGCAGGTAGTTGCCGGTCCCGTACGCGTCGACAAGGACGCCGACCCCGCGCCCCATGTCCGTGCGCACCACCTCCTCCGCGGAGTGGTTCCACAACTCGGCTCGCTTGTCTTGGGACAGCTCACTCATCGGGGTCCTCACAATCCTTGCCCGGTCAGCGAATGATGATCAACGGTTGGCGGCGCTGCCATGCTCATATAAAACCGACCGACTGGTTTTGTCAAGGCTGAACTCAGTGAGATCGACGGCGCCCGAAGAAGCGAAGTTCGGTGGTACAGCACGTTGCACCGGCACACGCCAGGCACCGGCGCGGAAGACAAAACCAACCGACCAGTTTTATATAGCGCGGAGTATACGTCATTGCTGCCAGAACCAGGGTTCGTCGAAAGCGGGCTTGAGGTCGTCGAACCAGGCCGCGTGCTCGTCGAGCTTCGCGAAGAACGGCCGTCCCACCCAGTCCGGGTCGCGGGCCTGGAGAAATCGGCAGCAGAACACGTCCTTGCCGGCGAGCTGTGCGATCCCGTCGATCATCACCTTGCCGGGCGATGCCGACATGACCGGCCCTCGTGCGGTGCGCTCCAGACCGGAGACCGCCGCGACCGCGTCACGATAGATGCCGACCGCCTGCTGGAGTGGCAACTCGAAGTACTGGCTGGCTCCGGTGTCGCGTTCGACGAACATGTAGTACGGCACGACGCCGAGGTTCGTCATGCGCCGCCACATGTCCGACCACACGGCCGGATCGTCGTTGACGTGGCGCACGAGCGGCGCCTGGGCGCGAATGACCGCACCGGTGTCGCGGATGCGGCGGATGGCGTGCCGGACCGCGTCGGTCGCCAACTCGCGGCCGTGGGACAGGTGCGCCATCACCGCGACGTGCTTGCCCGCCCTGACCACGGTTTCCAGCAGTTTGAGCAGGTCGTCGGCATCGTCGTCGGTGGTGAAGCGGTAGGGCCAGTAGGACAGCGACTTGGTGCCGAAGCGGATGTTGCGGACGTGATCGAAGCGCGGTTCCAGGAGCGGTTCCACGTAGGCTCGGATCCGGTCGGTGGACATGATCATCGGATCGCCGCCGGTGAAGAGCACGTCCGACACCTCGCCGTGCGCCGCCAGATACCGCAGGGCGATCTCCGGTCCGGGCACGGCCTGTTTCAGTTCGGCGACGCCGATGAACTGAGCCCAACGGAAACAGTAGCCACAGTAGGAATGGCAGGTCTGTCCCTGGCTCGGGAACACGAGCACGGTCTCGCGGTACTTGTGCTGCAGACCGTTGACCGGTTCGCCGTCCACCATCGGCACATTGGCCTCGAGCTGGTCACCGGGGTGCGGGTTGAGGTGTAGGCGTGCCGCTGCCACGACCGCGCGCAGTTCGGCCTTGTCGGCGTTCCTGTCGCAGTTCTTGTCGATGACGCCGGCGATCTCGTCGAATATCGCGTCCGGGAGCATGCCGCGGTGCGGGAAGGTGAGCCGGTAGATCGGGTCGTCGGGAACCGCGCCCCAGTTGATCAGCTCGTCGAGCACATAGTTGTTGACCTTGAATGGCAGGACCGCGCTGACGATCTCGATGTCGCGGCGCAGTTCCGGGTCCAGCCGTGCCAGCTGCGGCAGCTTCGACAGCCGCGAGCCGGGAACCGCCCGCATCCTCGGCTTGTGTGGGGTGCCAGTCCGCATGACCGGGTTCCCTCCTATGCTCGGTTTGACTGTTCCGTCTTGACGGCGTGGGACACGATGCGCAGCGCGTGGTCGACCTGCTCGTCGGTCACGACCAGTGCGGGAAGCATCCGCAGGACGTTGCGCCACGGGCCGCCGATCTGCAGCAGCAGCCCCTGGTCGATGGCTTCCTGCTGCACGCGGAGCGCGGTGGCGGGATCGGGTTCTCCGTCGGGGGTGGCGAACTCGCAGCCGAGCATCAGGCCGAGTCCACGGACATCGCCGATGATGTCGTTGTCCGCGGCGATGTGCCGGAGGCCGTCCGCGAGCCTGCGCCCCTGGGTGGCCGCGTTGTCGACCAGTTGTTCGTCGGCGATCACGTCGAGCGTGGCGATCGCCGCGGCGCACGCGACCGCGTTGCCGCCGTAGGTGCCGCCCTGCGAACCGGGCAGGGCCTTGCTCATCAGGGCTTCGGACGCGGCGATGAACGACAGCGGAAGTCCGCTGGTCAACCCCTTGGCCGCGACCAGGACGTCGGGCCGGACGCCGAAGTGCTCGTGCCCCCAGAACCGTCCGGTGCGACCGATTCCGGTCTGCACCTCGTCCATCACGAGCAGGAACCCGTGCCGGTCGGCGCGTTCGCGCAGGCCTTCGAGGAAGGCCGGGTTCGCCGGCACGAAGCCACCCTCGCCCAGCACCGGTTCCACGACGACCGCGGCCGTGTCGTCCGGTGCGGTCACCGTGGCCAGCAGGAAGTCGAGTTCCCGCAACGCGAACCGGGTCGCGGTCCCTTCGTCCCAGCCGTACCGGTAGGCGTGCGGGAACGGCGCGATGTGCACCCCGCCCATCAGCGGCGCGTAACCGGTGCGGAAGCGGGCGCTCGACGTCGTCATCGAAGCCGCCCCCACGGTTCTGCCGTGAAAGCCACCGTGGAACACGATGACGTTCGGGCGCCCGGTCGCGTGACGCACCAGGCGCAACGCCGCCTCCATCGCCTCGCTGCCGGAGTTGGCGAAGAACAGCGAGTCGAGCTCATCCGGCAGGACTTGCCCCAGTCGTTCGCACAGGGTCAGCAGCGGGCGATGCTTCACCGTGACGTACTGGCCGTGGATCAACCTGCCGGCCTGTTCGCTGATGGCACGCACCACGTGGGGATGGCAGTGGCCCGTGCTGGTGACCCCGATGCCCGCGGTGAAGTCCAGATACCGTCGGCCATCCTCCCCGTACACGAAGAGGCCCTCGGCATGGCTGACCGTGACCGGCGTCGCCTGTTTGAGGATGGGTGACAACCGCGCCATAACGTCCGCTCCCGTCGTCTCGGCAAGTCCCGCGGCTCCGCGCGACCTGGCGCCGACCGTAGCCGGAGTCGCGCTCCAAAGACAACCGGTTGGTCGGTTTTATTTTGGCCACGTTTCGTGTCGCCGTGTCGATCGGGGTGGCAGGCGAAGCGCCTTTGCCACAACAAACTTCCGATCTGGCCGGTCGCGCCTTGCGGAGCTCAACCCTTGACAAAACCTGTTGGTCGGTTTTATATGGCCGTGGCAAGGCGTCTGCCGTTGATCATCTACCGACCGAGCGAGGACTGTGAGCCGATGAGCCCGATATGTGAACTGTCCGAAGACGAGCGATCCGAACTGTGGAACCGCGCCGCACAGGTGGTGCGCACGGGACCCGCGGCCGCCGCTGCGGACGAGTTGCCGGCACGGACCAGGGAAACCGTGCGCGGATTCGCGCGGGATTCGGGCCGAGCGGGGTTCGTTCTGTTGCGTGGCCTGGAGATCGGCGAGCTACCCCCGACCCACTCCGACGGGGAGCCCGCCACGTTGCCGGGGCACGGGACCGCCGGTTCGATGATGCTCATCGCCGAGCTGCTCGGCACGATGATCGGATACGCGGACGAGAAGGGCGGCGAACTGGTACACGACGTGCAGCCGCTGCCCGGCGAGGAAACGAGGGTCGAGGGCTCCGGCGCGGTCCCGTTCGATTTCCACATCGAGAACGTGCACCACCCGCTGCGACCGGACTTCATCGGCCTGTTGTGCCTGCGTCAGGACCACGACGGGGCGGCGGCGACGCGGATCGCGTCCATCCGTGAGGCGTTCGAACTGATCAAGCCGGACATGGTGGACGCACTACGGCAGTGCCAGTTCCACAGCTACTATCCGGGCTCGTTCACCCGCGTGCTCGCGACCGAGCCACCGCCCGCAGGCCCGCATCCGGTCATCTTCGGCCCGGCCGAGAAGCCATTTCTGCGGTTCAACTCGCACAACACCATCTCGATGAGCAAGTCCGGTCGCGTCGCGCTGCGGGCCCTGACCGAGGCACTGGAGGAGGTCTGTCACGAAGTGGTGCTCCAGCCCGGCGACTGCGCCATCCTGGACAACAATGTCGCCGCTCACGGCCGGACGGCATTCGTGCCGCGATACGACGGGCACGACCGGTGGCTACGCCGATTCTATTCCATCAGGTCCATCCCGAGTTCGGTGCTGCAGATGATGGACGGCTCGCGCGTGGTCCCGCCTATTTCGGCCATCAACGGCATCTGGTAACCGGTCGCCGACCCTGTTGGAGACGACGATGACGACTCTCGAATCGCTGCTGTCGGTAACCGATTTCGAACAGCAGTGGATGGCGAACGCCGATCGAGCCATCGGACAGTACGTGGCGGGTGGCGCGGGCTCCGACAGTACGGTCGCCGCGAACGTGGCCGCCTTCGCCGACGTGTGGCTGCAACCCCGGGGTGTGTTGTGCGACAGCCCGGTCAATCTCGACACGACCGTCACGCTGTTCGGTCAGCAGCAGGCGTTTCCGGTCGTCCTCGCGCCGACGAGCCCGCAACGGCTGGTGCACCCCCAGGCCGAGTTGGCCACCGCGCGGGCGGCGGCCTCGCGCGGTGTCGTGTCGATCGTGAGCACCGACTCGCACTTCCCCTACTCCGACATCGCCGCGGCCGCCCCCGGCCGCACCTGGTTCCAGCTGTTCGCCTACCGGTCCCGGCGCGACGTCGAAGCCACCCTGGAATTCGCCGAGAGCGGAGGGGCATCGGCGATCGTGGTCACCGTCGACGCGTCGTTCGCGGCACGGCGGCTGTCCACCCAGCGAGCGGGATATCGGCTCCCCGCCGGGGTCGACTACGGCACGCTGCGCACGCTGGGAATCCTGCGGGGTGAGCCGCCGTCGAGTGGACGACTCGACAAGTTGCCGGTCACCTGGGACGACCTGCGGTGGATCCGTGGCCGGACGGACCTGCCGCTGCTGGTGAAAGGCGTGCTCCGGGCGGTGGACGCGCGGCGGTGCGTCGACCTCGGTGCCGACGGCACCATCGTCTCCAACCACGGTGGGCGTCAGCTCGACGGCGTCGTCCCCTCGTTGTTCGCCCTGGCGGCGGTGGTGGATTCTGTTCCGGTGGAGCATCCGGTCCTGCTCGACGGCGGCGTCCGCTCCGGGGTCGGCGTCGCCAAGGCGGTCGCGCTCGGAGCGCGGGCCGTCTGTATCGGCCGCCCGTACCTGTGGGGGCTCGGCCTCGCAGGCCAACGGGGCGTACAACAAGTGCTCGATCTGCTCCGGGCCGAGTTCACCGACGCCATGCTGCAGCTCGGCATTTCTACCGTCGGTGAGCTGGACCGGAGCTTCCTGGCCGAAGCACACCGCAGGGCCTAGGGAGGAAGTGGCAGTGGAGTACCGCGCCGCGGACGGACGCTATGACGCGATGACCTTTCGCCGATGCGGACGCAGCGGATTGTTGCTGCCGTCCATTGCGCTCGGCCTGTGGCACAACTTCGGGTTTGGTGGAGCTCTCGACACCCAACGGGCGATACTGCGCCGTGCGTTCGATCTGGGCGTAACACATTTCGACCTGGCCAACAACTACGGCCGGCCCGAGTTCGGGTCGGCCGAGACCACGTTCGGCCGCGTACTGGACGCGGATCTACGGCCGTACCGGGACGAGTTGATCATTTCCACCAAGGCCGGCTACGAAGGCTGGCCGGGACCGTATGGGAACAACGGTTCGCGCAAGTACCTGCTGGCCTCGCTCGACCGGAGCCTGCGCCGGCTCACGGTGGACCACGTCGACATATTCTATTCGCACCGTCCGGATCCCGACACGCCGATCGCCGAGACGATGGGCGCATTGGCGAGCGCTGTCCGCCAGGGCAAGGCCCGCTATGTCGGTATCTCGAACTACGGGCCGGAACAAACCCGCGCCGCGATCGCCGCGCTCGCCGAGCACGGGTTGCCGTTGCTGGTGCACCAGCCGCAGTACTCGATGTTCAACCGGGGGCCCGAATACGGCCTCCTCGATGTGCTGGCCGAATCCGGCACCGGCTGCGTGGCATTCTCACCGTTGGCCCAAGGGCTGCTGACCGACCGATACCTCGACGGCCATGTCCCGCCGGACGCCCGCGCTGCGACCAGCATGTTCCTGTCGCCCGACGACATCACGCCCGCCTATCTGGCACGGGCCAGGGCATTGCAGGCCATCGCCGCCGAGCGCGGCCGGACATTGGCCCAACTGGCACTGTCGTGGGTGCTGCGTGACGCGCGCGTCACGTCGGTCCTCATCGGCGCGAGTTCCGTGCACCAGCTTGAGCAGAACGTCCGCGCAGCACAGGCCGCGCCGCTCACGCCGGCGGAACTCGCCGAGATCGAGCCGTACGCCGTGCACGGCACGGCGGCTCGTTAATCGCTGGTCGGTTGGCCGACACGCCCGCCCGGACGACGACACACCCGCGCGGTGGACGACATACCCGCTGTTCGCTATTCGGTCCAACCGAGACCGGCCGCGCGCACCCCCGCCTGGAAACGGCTGTCCGCGTCCAGGCGTCGCATCAGGTCACCGACGATACGACTGACCGTCCGCACGGACACTGCCAACTGGCGTGCGATCTTCTCGTCCTTGAGTCCGGTCGCGAGCATCCGAACCACAGCCAGTTCCTGTGGTGACAGGGTGATCGCCCCGTTGTCGACGGGCGGCGGCGGCCGGTGGTCGGTCGCATGCTGCCAGCAGTATTCGAATACCGCGACAAAGCAACGTACCAGGGGTTCGCCCTCGATCGCGATCACCCCGGCATTCGGATCCACGGCGTCGATCGCGAGAACCGCTCGGCGTGCGTCGAATGTGATCGCCCTGATCGGGAGCGTGTCGGCGACGCGGATTTCGTACCCGACGCTCACCAACTCGTCGACGTGCCGGGCGACGTGGCTACCTGTCACGTGCCGACGCGGATAGATCGTGCGCAGCCGAACCCCCCGGCCGCAGAGCTTTCGGCCCCGTTCGCGTCCTTCCTGGAGCGCGTGGGCGCCCAGGAGCGGACCGGCATGCATGGACAGCACTTCGTCCCGGGTGAGCGCGGCCGCCGTGTCGAGGTAGGCGGTGACGCTCTGCCGGTCGGTCAGCAGTTGCACTTCGACGTCAGTGTTCCCCTGGGTACCGAGCGGCAGGAACTGTGCCACGAGTTCGGACACCTGGTGGTGCAATCCGTCGAGTTCGGCGTTGTACCGGTGGAGTTGTTCCTGCTCGCGGCACAATGCCTCGACGATCGCCATCTCCGGGCTGACCGGAACGACGACCGAACCACCTGGCTCGAGTGGCCTGATCAGTCCGAGACGCGCCAGCCGCGCCGCCACCTCCGTGGCATTGTCCCGGTCCATTCCCAGCTCGCGGCATACTTCGGCCAAATGAGCAGTACCCTGCCGCTGAATGCGTCGGTAGACGTCAGCGGCAAGCCGGTCAATGCTGGCCGGCCCTCCGTTCCGAATGGTCATTCGTAACTCCGCTCGCGCGGCCTGATCGCCGCGGTCGCTCGCTATACGGCGATCACATGATCGACCGCGTCCGTCGGTTGGTCCAGCTCGAACTCGCGGTGCAACAATCCCACGGCGCGCACGCAGTGGGCCTTCGGCAGTGTGACCGACGCGCGAACCTGCGAGGTGGACACCGAATAGGTTTCGATACCAGCCGTCGCCAACGCGGCCAACATTCTACCCGTCGTCCCGGGATGGCTGAGCAGCCCTGAACCGACGAGGGAGACTTTGGCCACCGGTTCGTGAATGTCGGCGTCGCACCCGAATCGGGCCAGCACCTTGGTCAGCGTCGCCACGTGTAACCGTGCGATCGTGAAGTCCCATCCATAGCCGATGTCCCGATCGCCGGCGCGGGCCACCAGATCCAACGTGACCGCGGCCTCCGCCAGAGCGGCGAACAGTTCCGAGCCACGGCCGGTCATGCTCCCGGGATGAATCACCACTCGGGCAACGTCCGCGTCGTGGGCGATCCCGGTCACGGGCTGGGAATTCTCCAGCATCTCTCCTCCAGTCTCATCGGAAAAAACAGTGGTACCCGGTCTGTCCGTGAATGCCGAACGGACATGGATGGTGACGCCGGCCCTGCCGGCGAGTTCGACCGACCGCGGGTGCAGCACGCGCGCCCCGGCGTAGGCCATCTCGGACATGACGCTGCTGCCGATCCTGGACAGCAACCGGGCACCCGGGGTGATCCGTGGATCAGCGCTGTAGACACCATCCACGTCCGTGTAGATCTCGCACGTCGCCGCTCCCAGCGCGGCGGCGAGTGCCACGGCCGTCGTGTCGGATCCGCCCCGCCCGAGGGTGACGACGTCGCCCCTGGCGTCGATACCCTGGAAGCCGGCCACGACGGCCACCATGCCGCGACGGAGAACCTCCCGCAGCCGCGTGCCGTCGACATCGGCGATGCGGCCGTCGCCGTGGTGGCCGTAGGCGGTGATACCGGCCTGCGCGCCGGTCAACGAGGTCGCAGGCGTCCGCGCGTCGTTCAGCGTGATCGCGAGCAGGGCCGCCGACGAGATCTCGCCGGTGGCGAGGAGCTGGTCCATTTCCCGTGCCGATGGCGTCTTCGACAGCAGACGCGCGTCCGTCACGAGTTCGTCGGTGGTGACGCCGCGAGCGGACACCACCACGACGACCGGGTATCCCGCACGGTGAACGTCGGCGATTCGCGTGGCCACCTCGCGCAGACGCGCGACCGTGGTGCCTACTGAGGTGCCGCCGAACTTGAGAACTCGGATCGCCCGTGCTGTCTCGGGGGCGTGCACTGTCGGGCTGAGCATCGGGCTTCTCCTTCGGGCCGAGCGGCGATCTCGTCCGTCGATGGGGGGAACCCGCGGGTGGCGTCCCTGCCGCGACCCGCGGTTGCGACGAGTACCCCGGTCAGCAGGATCGCGACGCCGAAGAGTTGGTCACCGGATGGGTCTTCGCCGAAGACGATGGCACCGAGAATGACCGCGCCGACGGGCTGAACGAGGAGCAGGGTGCTGGTCAGCGTCGCGGGCAACACCGGCAGGGATCGGGAGATCAGCAGCCAGCCAACGACTTGCGAGGACACGGCCAGCAGGGCCAGCCAGCCCAGTGTCGGCCACGGCGAATCGAGCCGCGCGTCGCCGAGAATCACGGCGAGTACCGCGGCACCGACCGTGGCACCGAGCGTCGCCTCGTAGAGCGGGGCGATGGTGCCGACGTCGGCGCTGTCGCCCGTCGTCAGTCCGGCGGCGCGCAGGAGCAGGATGAAACCGGCGTAGCAGATCGACGTGCCGGTGCCGAAGATCACCCCCAACCCGGGGCTGCTGCCGTAGGCGCCGGACCCGAACACCCCACCGATCAACACCACGCCCACCAGCATCACGGGCAGGGCGACGAACAGCCGTCGGGTCGGCCGCTCGCCGAGTACGGTCCAGGCGATCAGGGCGACGAACAGCACCTGCAGGTTGCCCAGGACCGTGGCCAGGCCGGCGCCGACGGCGTTGATGGCGTGGCTCCAGAGCACCAGGTCGATCGCGAACGCGCCGCCCGCGAGCCGGGCCAGCCAGCGCGCACGGCGCGGGAGCGGACGTCGGCCGGCACGCTTGCGGTCGAAGCGCATCAGGCCCCACAGCACCGGCACC
The DNA here is from genome assembly GCA_036503065.1 of Pseudonocardiaceae bacterium. Lineage (GTDB taxonomy): Bacteria > Actinomycetota > Actinomycetes > Mycobacteriales > Pseudonocardiaceae > DATEPR01. The sequence continues at coordinate 16,074 of DASXXM010000491.1, forward strand.
GCGAAGGCACAACGGAACAGCGCCGCCATGCCCGCGGTCGTGTCGGCCAGCCGGATCAGGGTCGCCGACGCGGCAATACAGCTCGCGCCGGCCAGGACGGCGAGCACCGGATGCCCGGCTCGCGGTGACGCTGCGACATGCGGTTCGGAGTTCATCGCGCCACGACGTCCAGCGCCTGGGCGATCGCGTTGGTCACATTGATCCCGGCGCGGTGCAACAGATAGCGCTCCCCGCCGACCAGGTCGTAGTGGACGTCGGGCACACCGATCCGTCGCACCGGCGGACCGCCGACCTCGGCCACCACCTCGCAGACCGCTCCGCCAAGGCCACCCACCGCGCGGTGATCCTCGATGGTCACCACAACCTCGGCGTGCGCGACCGCGTCGAGAATCGCCTCCTGGTCCAGCGGCTTGACCGTGTGCATGTTCAGGTGCCCGGCGGTCACCCCTTCGGACGCGAGTTCCCGGGCCGCTTCCGCGGCGACCAGATTCGGGTAGGGACCGGTGGCGATGTACAGCACGCGGCCGGGCTCGCGCAGCACGATTGCCTTGCCCAGGACGAATTCGGTGCGTTCGTCGTACAGGGTCGGTGTGGCCGACCGCCCCAGCCGCAGGAACACCGGACCGGGATCGTCCGCCACCGCCACCGTGGCCTGGGCGGCCTCCCAGGCGTCACCCGGCACCACCACCGTCATGTTCGGCAGCATCCGGGTCGCGCCGATGTCCTCCAGCGAATGATGGGTCGGGCCGTAGTGACCGGACGCGAGGCCTCCGTGCGTTCCCACGATCTTGACCGGTCGGTTCGCACCGGCCACGTCGATCTTGATCTGTTCGTAGGCTCGGGCGATGGCGAACGGACTCATGCCGTTGGCGAACACCGGCCGCGCCACCACCGTCATTCCGGCGGCGACACCGATCATGTTCTGCTCGGCGATCCCGAGGTCCACATACTGGCGCGGCAGTTCCGCCGCGAAATGGTCCTCGTAGTCCATGTCGGTGGCCAGGCACGCCAGGCTCGGGTTCTCCCGTGCCAGGGCGAGCAGCATCATGGCGTAGGCGTCGCGGCTCTGGATGGTTGATCGGTGCTCCCAGACATGGTCCAGGACGTCCGTGACGGAGCGGCGGGCCGCGATGTCGGTGGTCATCGCGGCTGACCGGCCAATGCCGCCAGAGCCAGACGCTGCGTCTCCGGGTCGAGGGTCGCCGAATGGCTCTGCTTGGTGTCCTGAAGGCCGGGGACGCCGCGTCCCTTGATCGTGCGGGCGATGACGACCGTCGGCCGGCCCGGCACGACGGCCCTGTCCAGCGCCTGCCTGATCTGGTCGTGGTCGTGGCCGTCGATCGTGCGCACGCACCAGCCGAAGCTGGCCCATTTGTCGGCCAACGGTTCCAACGACATGGTGTCCTCGGTCCGGCCGCTGATCTGCCAGCCGTTGCGATCCACGATCGCGATCAGGTTGTCGACCCGGAGATGGGCCGCCGCCATCGCCGCCTCCCAGTTCG
>DASXXM010000492.1:0-22575 GCA_036503065.1 Pseudonocardiaceae bacterium
GCGCCGCTGGCCAACCCGCCGCTGATCGAGGCACTGGCGAACGACCCGGTACTGCGCGACTGCAAGCTGGTCGCGGAGGCGTGGGACGCCGGTGGCCTGTACCAGGTCGGCAGCTTCCCGAACTACCACCGCTGGTCGGAGTGGAACGGGCGCTACCGCGACACGCTGCGGAAGTTCCTCAAGGGCGAGGACGCGGTGGTCGGCGACCTGGCCACTCGCATCGCGGGCTCGCCGGACCTGTACTGGGCGCGCGGCGCCCAGGCGTCGATCAACTTCATCACCTGTCACGACGGCTTCTCGCTGATGGACGTGTTCTCGTACAACGAGAAGCACAACGAGGCGAACGGCGAGAACAACAACGACGGCGCCAACGACAACAACAGTTGGAACTGCGGCGCCGAGGGTCCGACCGAGGACCCGGAGATCGAACGACTCCGGATCCAGCAGGTGAAGAACGCGCTGCTGATCCTGTTGACCAGCCGCGGCGTCCCGATGATGTTGTCGGGCGACGAGGTCGGCCGCACACAACGCGGCAACAACAACGTCTACTGCCAGGACAACGAACTTGCCTGGTTCGACTGGTCGCTCACGGAGAGCAACTCCGAACTGATGGAGTTCGCCTCCCACGTGATCGCGCTGCGCAAGCAGCACCCGGTGTTGCGGGCCATGCACCACCCCAACAGCATCGACCCGACCAACTGCGGACACCCGGAGATCAGCTGGCACGGCACGCAGCCGTGGCAACCGGACTGGTCGCCGGACAGTCACCTGCTCGGCGTGATGTGGTGCGGGCACCACATCGACGGCGGCGGCCCCGATTTTCTCTACATCGGTGCCAACGCGCACTGGGAGGCACACGAGGTGTACCTGCCGGTACTCGACGACGGCTGGGTCTGGTGCCTGGCCGCCGACACCGCGGGAGAAGCGCCGGGCGCGTACCCACCCGGTACGGAACGCCCGCTCACCGATCCCCACAGTTATCTGATCAGCCCACGGTCCGTGATCGCACTGGTCGCGCGTCCGGTGGCGGGCTGACAACCAAGGAGGAGAGATGAGTTTCACCGCTTCGTTGTCCACCAAGGGCAAAACCGCCGTGATCACCCTGGCGGGCAGCCTGAACGACAACCCCAGCGCCGAGGAGTTCCGCGAGAAGGTGGCCACGGCCGCCGGCCAGGGCATCGAACGGCTCGTGCTCGAGATGAGCCAGCTGGAGACACTGTCCGCGGCGGGCCTGCGCGGTCTGGCGTTCTGCAAGGAGAAGATGCCCAACGGAGTGGACATCGTGTTCGTCGCGCCGACCGACAAGGTCCGCCTGGCGATCGAAGATGTCGGCTTCCAGCAGAGTGTGACCATCTCCGATCAGTTCACGCTGTAACCGCGAAAGGGACCTGCGATCGTGTCCGCCATCGTGGGAATAGCACTGGCCGGCGGGCTCGGGGTGCGTGCACGACCCATCACCCTGGGCTCGCCGGGCCAGGTCCGGAGCAAGGCGACGATCCGCCTGCTCGGTCGGCCGCTGATCGAATGGCAGGTCGACACGCTGAACGAACAGGGCATCGGCGAGTTCTGCGTGGTCGCAAAAGGACACGGGAACCGCTGTCAGATAGCGGATGTGCTGGGATACGGCGAGCGGCACGGCATCAGCGTGCGGTACTCCCGGTCCCGGCACGACAGGGTGAACGTGGGGTCCGGCGAAGCGACCCTGCGCAATCTGGAGTACTGGGAGCTGGACGGACTCGCGCTGGTCTTCCCGACCGACTCCGTGTTCGAGTTCGATCTCGGCGCGATGGTGCACGCGCACCGCACCAGTGGCGCGGCACTGACGGTGGGTTCGGTCCGGCATGACCCCGAGGTCGTCGCCGGCAAGTACGGCGCGATGGTCACCAACGAGAACGGTCGGTGCACCGGGTTCCTGGAGAAGCCGTCACTGGCCGGCTTGCGGGCGGCGATGGGTCCGGTGACCTCTGTGGACACCAACGCCGGGCTGTACCTGGTGGACTGCCGCTACTTCCGGTCGCTGCTGGGGTCCGGCCGGCTGGTCGGCATGCTGTCCAGCCGGCTGGACTGGGGCCGGGACCTGCTGCCCTGGCTGGTCGCCAGCGGCGCGCCGGTGCGGGCCTGGCCGATCGAGCGGTTCGGTGATCTGGGCTCGCCACGGGACTACCTGGACACCATGCGGGCGGTACTGGGCGGGGACTATCCTCAGCTCACGAAGATGCTGACCACCCGGTTCGGGGACGACGAGTCGTGGGTGCACGAATCGTCGCTGCGGCTGCGCGACCGGGTCACCGGCCGTACGCTGGCCGAGCGCATCCGGCACGGGCTGGTCGACATCGGGCCCGGCGTCCGCATCGGTCAGGACGTCGAGATCGGCACGGGCACGCGGATCGCCTGGTCCGATCTTGACGACGGCGTTGACGTCGGGGACGGTGCGGACCTGCAGGGTGTCGCCTGCATGCCCGGCGCGATGATCGGGGAACACGCACTGCTGCGGGATACCTACGTCGGGACCATGACCCGGGTGGACTCGATCCCGGGGTGCCCCGTCACCACCGACGGCTACACCGCCATCGGTGACGAGGTGACCATCGGCCGCGGCGTGCGACTGTCCGGCTCGACCGTCCACCCCGGACTGACCGTGCAGGCCGGTACCCCGATTTCATCGAAAGCATGAGAACAGGAGTGACCATGACCAACACGAAGAGCGTGCCACAGGAGTTTCTCGACCGGCAGGTGGAGTTGCTGAACGCGGGCGACACGGCCGGCCTGGCCGAGCGCTACGCCGAGGACGCCACCTTCGCCCGCTTCGACCGGGTGGCCCACGGACGCCAGGAGATCCGCGAGCTCTTCGACTACTACATCACCGAGAAGCCCACGATCTCCACCATGGACGCGATCCAGATCACCGATGACCTGATCCTGTACCAGGCGGCCGAGGAGGTGAACGGCCAGATGACCACGGCCGTTGGCACCCTGGCGTTCAAGAACGGGCAGGTGTGGCGGCAGACAGTGGCGTTCGTCGTACACCGGCCGATCTGAGTGAATCCACAAACGCCATGTGGCCGACCACCGCGCCGGTCGGCCACATGGCGTTGTTTCGTTGTCTGTCAGTCGTTTCGTGCCTACCGGTTTGTTCGGTTGGCTACCAGCAGAACTCGGGCCTTCTGATCTCGTCGGGGATCGGCGATGCGCCCGGCGGGCACATCGACTCCAGCACCCGGAACGCCTGGGCGACCGAGACCAGCGTGACGTGGTGGTGCCAGCCGCCGAAGGAGCGGCCCTCGTGGTGGCCGAGGCCGACCGAGCCGGTCAGCTCGTCCAGGTCGTACCGGGCCCGTGGGCCGATCTTCACCAGCGACGCGAGTTCGGCGACGGACCGGTCGTTCATGTTGGTCAGCCAGTAACCGCGGGGTGTCGCGCCGCCTAATCGCCATTCCATCAGCAGCGTGCGCCGCAGCGTGACCTGCCGGGCCGCGGCCACCGACTGCTCGACCGGTACCGGCAGGTGTGCGGGCACCATGGCGAACTGCGACCGGACGTGGTGCGCCAGCGCGGGTGGCTGCCAGACGACCGTGAACCGCCGGACCGGGCGCTGGTCGATCCGGGCCGGCCGGGCGCCGTCGACGCGCCGGGCGTCCAGTGCCATCCGGTGCCGTGCGGTGAACTCGCTGCTGAGCCGGACCAGGTACTCGAGGCCGCGGTTCTCCAGCTCGGCGACGAGCTGTTCGGGCGCCTTGCAGCAGCGCGCGTCGACCAGTACCGGGGCCAGTGGCACGCCCCAGTCGCCGGACAGGTCGTCCAGCATCTCCACCTGGTAGCGCCAGTACGGCTGGTGTCGCTGATCCGGTGGCAGGTGGGCGTTCTTGCGTCTGGCGGGGTCGTCGTCCCACGCCTTCGGCACGGACAGCCGCCAGTCCACCGGGACCGTCGCGTTCTCCGACGCCAGCATCGCGACGGCGCCGAGCTGGCAGTTGCGCACCCGGCCCTGCGACGGCACGAACTGCCGTTCGACGCCGGCGGACTGCTGGCCGTACTTGTCGAACGCGACCTCCTCCAGCACCCAGGCGGTCGGCCGCAGCCAGTGGGACAGCACCGAGGCCAGTCGCTGGCGCACCGGATGCGGGTCCCACGGGCTCTGGTTGACGAACTGCTGCAGCGACTGGTCCGAGCACCCGCCGACCTGTTCGGCGATCCGCTTGATCGACCGCCTCCCCTCGCAGTACAGCAGGCCGCGCACGTAGACCTCGCCCCAGCGGCGTTGGTCCGCGCGACTGAGCGTGCCCAGCACGAAGTCGCAGTACTCGCGGAGCTTGTCCGCGGCGACCTCCTGGTACTCGTACATTTCCGCAGTGCTCATGGCCAACCCCAACAACCGCGCTCGTACCCTGTGCCGGATGGCACCGTCCTTTTCCGGTGAACACTCGATCCGTCTAGCGCGGGCGCGGCCACCCGACGGTCGTCGGGCCGGCCGCGCCGCTGTGCCGTCAACCGGGCAGGAGTGCGCCCGCCGACATCGTCTGTCTGAGCTTGTAGGCGTACGCCATCGACGACAGCGTCACGTGGTGATGCCAGCCGCGGAACGACCGGCCCTCGAAGTGGTGCAGGCCAACGGTGTCCTCCATGTCGCGCAGGCCGCGCAGCGTGGCGCCGTGCAGGGCGATCAGCCCGGCCAGGTCGGACAGCCTGGTGCGGCTGAGATTGGTCAGCCAGATCGCCTTCGGGCGGGACTGGCCCGCCGGCCACTCCGCGAGCAGTTGCCGCGGCGGGGTGACCGGGTGCGACGGGGACCACGGCCGCTCGTCCGAGCGGGGCAGCGTCGCCGCGGTGATGCGGGCACCCGGCGACCGGTGGTCGTTGTAGGTCTGCCAGACCAGCGGGTGGGTGCTCGACCGGCCGGCGAGCGCGGCGATCTCGCCGAGCGTCGGCGCCCGGCCGACGTGGCGCGACCCGAACCGTTCGGTCGGCGCGTTGGCGGACACCCGCACCAGGTAGGGCAGGCCCCGCTCCTCCAGGCTGTGCAGCCTGGGTGCCAGGTCCGGTTCGTGGGTGGCGTCGTACAGCAGCGGCGCGGGCGGCAGGTGCCAGCTCGTGCTCATCTGGTCGACGGCGTGCACCAGGTGATGCCAGCGCGGCCGGTGCTGCTGGGCCTCCGGCAGGTGCGTGCGGGTCCGCCGGGCGTCGTCGCCGTCCCACGACGGCGGCAGCAGCAGCCGCCAGTTCACCGGGCAGCTCGCCTCGGTACCGGCCAGGAACACCGCGAGGCCCAGCTGGCAGTTCAGCACACGTCCCGCGGCGGGCACGTACTGCTTGGCGACGCCGACCGAGCTGGACCCGTTCTTCGGGAACACGGCCTCGACGGCCACCCAGGCCCGTGGCTGGACCAGATCGGTGACCTCCTGGGCCAGGCTGTGCCGGACCGGCTCCCAGTTCCAGGTGCTCTGGTTGACAAACTGTTGCAGGCACTGGTCGGCGCGCCAGCCCAGGATCTCGTCGGCGATGCGGCGGATCGACTTGCGGCCGGGTACCGAGACCAGGCCACGAACGTACGCCTCGCCCCACCTGCGCTGGTCGGAACGCGCGAGCGAGGACAGATGCGGATGACAGTGCTCCGGGATGCCGGTATCCCTGTCCGCCGCCGGAGGTGCCTCCAGGAATGTGGTCACGGATGCCTCCCTGCCGTTGGTTGGGCACAACTCTGTTATGGAATAACGCTTTCACCACGACTTTGTGGTAGATCAGGTTTTGCCGCCGTGCACCGCCGTGTCGGCCGGCACGGCCGAGACGACGTTGTGCAGCAGCAGCAACGCGATCGCCGTCTCGTTGGGCGCGTAGCGCGTTCGTAGCGCCTGGAACACCCGCCAGGTGTCCTCCGCGCTCCGTTCGACGGGCAGCCCGGCGGACGCGGTGATCTTCGTGGTGTCGTCGAAGCTGTACTGCTCCCGACCCTGAAGGCTCACCGCACTGGTCGTGTGCTCGATGCCCAGATCCGCGCTGAGCTGCTCGAAGCAGCGGATGCCGGTGTCCAGCAGCGTCTGGGTGTAGGGCATCGCCCAACTCGGCGCGATCGCCTCCAGCAGCGCAGCGGCGTCCAGCATGATCACGGCGGCCTGCATCCAGCACAGTTCGCTCGATGGCCGGAGGTACACCAGCGCGGGATGGTTGAGATGGCTGGTGCGGATGTCGGCCAGCCAGCCGGTCCAGTCCGCGAACAGGGTGTCCAGCCGACTGCGTGAGCTCGACCGGCCGTAGGCCGCCAGGATGCGTTCCGCGTCCGGTTGCCGCTGTGCCTGCGCGGACAGGCGGACGGCCTGCAGTTCCCTGCGGTGGTAGGCGTTCATGACCACGGTCAGGTACACCACGAACATGCCGATCAGCACGATCGTGAACAGCCAGCACACCAGCCCGACGGCCTGCCGGCCGCCGGTGTTCTCCAGCGCGAAGAACCGGCCGAGCGACGCCAGGTCCGTGTGCATGCCGGTGAGCCCGACCGCCACCAGCACGAATCCGAGCCAGTGACAGAACAGCCACCACACCAGCATCGCGAGCAGGCCCAGCGGCGCGACCATCGTCATCACGCGTTCACGGGGCCGTGACGCCAGCCGCCGCGCGAACGGGGTGACGGCGAGGAAGACGCCCCGAACCGACCACCGGGCCGTCACGGGCGGTGTCAGGCGCGGCACGAGCGCGCGTAGCACGCTCGACCACACAGCGACCAGCGACAGGATCCCGGCGGCGGTGAGCACCGTAGAGATCATGTTGGACACCGGCCACTGCCAGCCACACCCACGAGGGTCATGCCCCTCCTCCGCCCTGTCTGTACCTCCCCACCATCGGTCCGCGCGGGTCATCTGCCCAGAATGCGGAAATGGGGGTATCAGCAGTACCAGGCTGAGTTGGGAACAACAATCAAGAGATCACGGTATACATCCCGGTCAGCGGACCGAAGATTAGCCCGTTCGTGTATTTAATTGCCGGGCGGTCTGTCCTGGGAGTCCGAAGGAGGTGCAACATGCTAAACCCACGTTGTTTTGCTCCGAACGGCCGACCAACCGGACACGGAATTAAGGTAACATGCAGTAACATTTGATCTCGGACTGCACGGTGATCGGGGGATCACCAGTGCCGAAGACCCGGGGGGGTAGTCTCATGTCCAGGCAACGCCGAGAGAGTACCGGTTCCCGCCAGCGCCCGGCTGCTGGGGGTGACGACCAGCCGGTACGAAGGCGGCTCGGATCAATGACATCGTGGTTGTTGTTCCGGCTGCGGAAAGTTGCACTCGACCTTCGGTCGCTACAGTGGGTATCCACACCACTTCCCGGGGGGAGAGAGCGTGCCGAGCGCCGAGCACAGACGGGAGCTGGCGCGCTTTCTCCGAACGCGACGGGAGCGCATCACCCCAGCGCAGGTCGGACTGCCGGCCAACTCGCGCCGCCGCATTCGCGGCCTGCGGCGGGAGGAGGTCGCGGTCCTCGCGGGCCTGAGTCCCACCTGGTACACGTACCTGGAGCAGGCCAGGGACATCCGCCCGTCACCGGAGGTCCTCAACAGCCTCGCGGATGTGTTGCAACTGGACGAGGACGAACGCCAGTACCTGCACCAACTCGCGTTGGGGCACGTGGAGACCGTCCGCCCGATCACGGCGACCGCGACCATGAACACCCTGATCGCGGACCTGGTCAGGGCCGCGGGCGAGCCACAGTACCCGGTGTACGCCATCGACTACGCGGGCGACGTGATCGCATGGAACGAGGCCGCCGCCGAGTGGTACTCCGACTGGGGCGAGCTGCACGGAATAGAGCGCAACATCGTGTGGTGGATGTTGATGAGCAGCGACGCGAGGGAGCGGATCGTTGACTGGACCGAGGACGCCCGCGACATAGTCGGGCGGACCCGGGCCCTTTCCGCGCGCTTCCCGCATGATCCGCGGGTGCGCGAGCTTATTTCTCGGCTGCATCGCGAGAGTGCGGATTTTGGCCGGTGGTGGCCGGATCACGAGGTCCGTGGCCAAAGATTGCGGTCTCGCCGATTTCGAGTAAAGGATCTGGGCATTCAAAGCATGCGGCTGGCGGTGGTGCACCCGGCCGACGATCCACAAGTAACGATTGCATTCCACCTGCCCGACCATCCGACAGATTAATTCCTGGCGAACCATCGATATCGGGCCTGGATTACGTTAGCTCGGTATTGAGTTCAATCGGCGTCGAACGGAGCATCGATATCAGCAACACTTAGCTGATCCAGTGATCCTGCGACGGCACATGTGGATGGGGAGACGGCCGATGAGAAATGTTGTCAGCGGGGAGAGAACGGCATCGACGCGCCGCCATGTCGCGGCCGAACCGATCGCCATCGTGGGCATGGCCAGCCGCCTGCCGGGGGCGCCGACTCTCGACTCGTTCTGGAACATGCTGATGCGCGGCGGTGACGCGATCGGGGAGGAAATCCCCGCTCATCTGCGTGGTACCGACTGGTCGGACGTGCGCACCGCGCTGGGCAACCCCAACGCGAACCGACTGGGTGGCTTTCTCGATCACATCGAGGACTTCGACGCCGGATTCTTCGGGCTGTCGCCGCGCGAAGCGGTGCGCATGAGCCCCGTGCACCGGATCATGATGGAGACGGTATGGGACGCGCTGGAGGATTCCGGCACCCCGGCCGAGTCGGTCGCCGGCAGCCGTACCGGCGTATTCACCAGTTGCCTGCTCAACTCCGAATACTGGGACCTGCTGGTTCAGTCCGGTATCCACGATATACACGGGTTACTCGGCGCCGTCATGCACGGTGCCGCATCCGGACGCATCTCCTATGCGCTGGACCTGCGCGGGCCGAACATGGCGGTGGACGCCACCTGTGCCGGCTCCCTGGTCGCGGCCCACCTGGCCTGTCGGAGCATTCGCTCCGGCGAGTCGGAAATGGCGATCGTGGCGAGCGTGAATCTCCAACTCGACGCGCTGCACACCACCGCACTGGCGCGGGGCCGGGTCATCTCCCCAACCGGCACCTGCCGATTCGGCGACAGCGCCGCGGACGGCTACGTACGCAGTGACGGCTCCGCGGCGGTACTGCTCAAGCCGCTGGACGTCGCGCTCGACGACGGCGACCGGATCTACGCCACCATTCTCGGCAGCGGTTCCAGCAGCGTCGGGCGCGGATCGTCGCTGGTCGCGCCGAGGGCGAGCGAACAGGCGTCCGCGATCCGCGCCGCGCACGCCGAGGCGGCCGTCGAACCGGGCGACGTCGACTACATCGAGGCGCACGGCACCGGCACGACCGAGGGCGACCGGACCGAGCTGACGGCGCTGGGTGACGTGCTGCGCGGCTCGCGCGGCGTCAACGAGCCGTGCCTGGTCGGCTCGGCCAAGTCCAACGTCGGCCACACCGAGGCGGCGTCCGGGCTGGTCGGGGTGATCAAGACCGCGCTGGCCCTGTGGCACCGGACGATCCCGCGCACCGTGCACGTCCGCCACCCCAATGCCGTGTTCGCGGACCCGACGCTGCCGCTGCGCCTGGTCGACACCCACCAGCCGTGGCCCGTCCAGCGGAACAGGCAGCGGCGGATCGCCGGGGTCAGCTCGTTCGGCATGTCCGGCGTGAACGTGCACATGGTCCTGGGCGACGCGCCGACACCGGCACCCGGCCACGCCGACCGGCCGAGTTCGCCCGGGTTCTTCCTGCTGCCGGTGTCCGGCCGCGCACCGCAAGCGGTCAGCGAACTGGCGCAGTCCTACGCCAAGCAGGTCGAGTCGTCCGTCACGTCGCGGGAGGACCGCGACATCTGCTTCAGCGTCGGCGCCCGGCGCAGCCACCACCCGCACCGCATCGCGATCGTCGGGTTCGACCGCACCGAACTGGCCGACGGGCTGCGCGCGTTCGCGGCCGGCGACGTGTCCGCGGACGGCGTCGTGGTCGGCGACCGCCCGGTCCACGACGCGCCGCGGGTGGCCTTCGTGTTCCCCGGCCAGGGCGCGCAGTGGGGCGGTATGGGCCGGGAACTGCTGGCCACCAACTCGGTGTTCCGGCAGCGGCTGCTGGAGTGCGATGACGCGGTGTGCGACGAGGCGGGCTGGTCGCCTGCCGACCGGCTGGCCGACGGCGCGCCGTGGCGCGACGCGGAGGTCCAGCCGCTGCTCTGGGCGGTCCAGGTGAGCCTGGCCGCGGTGTGGCGCGACTGGGGTCTCGACCCGGACGTCGTGATCGGCCACAGCATGGGCGAGATCGCGGCGGCGACCGTGTCCGGCGCGCTGACCCTGCGTGACGCCGCGGCCGTGGTGTGCCGGCGGGGCGCGCTGGTCGGCGAACTGCCGACGCCGGGCGGCATGGTGGCGGTGCGGCTCGGCGAGCACGAGGTCCGGGCGGCCATCGGCGAGTACGCCGACCGGGTGACCGTCGCCGCGATCAACAGCGCGCACTCGACGGTGCTGTCCGGTGACGCCGACGCGCTGGCCGCCGTGGTGGCTCCGCTACGCGAGCGCGGCGTGCTGTGCCGGTCGCTGCGGGTCGGCTACGCGTCGCACGGGCCGCAGGTCGAGCCGATCCGCGAGCGGTTCACCGCCGCGCTGGCCGGCGTGCGGCCGCGGCCGGGCCAGGTGCCGCTCCACTCGACGGTGCTGGGCCGCGAACTGGACGGCAGCGAACTGGACCGCGACTACTGGATGTCGAACCTGCGCGAGCCGGTGCGCTTCGCCGACGCGATCGATGCCGTGCTGGCCGACCGGCGCCCCACCCTGTTCGTCGAGATCAGCCCGCATCCGATGCTGGCGACCGCGATCGAGGAGGCGCTGGAGTCGGCGGGCGGTCGCGGCGACGTCATCACGTCGCTGCACCGCGACCAGCCGGAGGTCCGCTCGATGGCGACCAGCCTGGCGCGCGCCTACGTGCTCGGCTGCCCGATCGACTGGGACAGCCTCAATCCGGGCGGGCAGTACGTGCCGCTGCCGGGCTATCCGTGGCAGCGCACGCGGTACTGGGTCGACCGGCCGACCGGCGCCAAGCCCCGCTCGGTCCGCACCGCCGCCCACCGATTACCGCCCACGGCGGGCCTTGACGTGACGGGCCGGTTCCTGACGCTGCTGGGCGACCTGCTCGGCACGCCCGTCGCCGACGTGGACACCACGGCACCGCTGCCGCTGCTGGGCCTCGATTCACTGCTCGCGATCACCCTGCGGGACCGAATCCGGAAGGATCTCGGTGTCGAACTGCCCGTGCACGACCTGCTGGGCACGCGCACCGTGGCCGACCTCGCCGGCGACCTGAGCCGGCGCACGTCGACGATCCGCTAGTCCCGACCATCTCACACCCTCCAGAAAGGACACAGCGCTCCGGCTGTCGGTGACCTCCGTCAGCTCGCGAACAGCAGATATTTTGGACGGCCCACCATGACTGAGCCGGAGACCAACCGCAGCCGCGAGCGAACGGGGAACGACGCAGCGGCGGACAGACCCGATCGGACCTGGTGGTTCTCACGACCGACCATTCGTACCCTGAAGCGCGAAGCCGAAGAGCACCACAAGATGTGGGCGGCGGACTGGGACATCCGTGCCAACGCGGAAACCCGGCTGCCGTCGGCCGAGCAGGTGCATGTCGGCGGACTGGTCTTCGTCGAGGCGTTCACGCCCTCCACGGTGTCGGCCCTGTACAAGGTCCTGGAGAACCTCGGCGGCGAGCACGCCCACCGGCGGCACCACTGGATCGAGGAGCTGACCAGAAGTCGCCGTGGCGCGCACGGTGGCTGGCAGAATCTGGGTCTGATCTGCCAGCCCGGTGAGCACCTCGTGGTGGACGGCGGTTACTACGACGCGACGTTGCCGAAATGCGTTGCCGCGGTCTGGCTGCGCCTGGACTATCTGGCACCGTCGGTGGCCATGGTGGTGGGCACGTTCACCCTCAAGGACACGGCAGGCGATCTGTCGGCCGTACTGCGGGAGTCCTATCGCACCCGCCTGCGGGATCTGCATGTCCGGGTGTACGGCGGCGCGGCCCGGCTGCGGGAGCGAATGCCGTGGGCGCGGCCTGCTCACTACAGCCTCGGTTACAGCGTGGTGGACGTGTGCGGCCAGAAGCAGGAGGCGTGCGCGGAACTGATCCGACGCTGCGAGGAAGAATGCGCGGCCTGGTTCTCCGACCGGTTTCCCGGCCGGTTCGCCGCCAACCGGTTGGCCGACCGTCCGGTGATCCGAATCCTGTTCACCCAGGACAGCGTCCCGTTCCAGCGGGATTCGCCTGCCTGGCTGGAGCCGCCCGGCCTGTCGTACAACAGCGAGGTGTGGCGGGCGGCGGACCCGGGCTGGGCACTCTGCCTGAGCAGTTGGCCCTACCGTTACGAAAGCGAGAACACCATCACGCTGGCGGCCCGGCGCAGCGACATCATCGCCGATTCGTCGTCGCATCTCATGCAGCAGTTCGGCGATCAACAGGCCGCACTGGCCGCGAGATACGCGGCGGTCGTACTGTTGTCGACCTACAGCAACGGCATCGGACATCTACGAGACAAAGCCGGCCAACGGCGGCGCATAAACCGGACCGTGCGCGACACCAGAAAACTGGACCGACATCTGATCGGCGACGGACTGGACGCGGCGACCGTGACAACCGACCTCCGGAACCTGACGACCGACCTGCACAGATTTCGCTGGGGCCTGGCCGAATACAGCGAGGACCTGTCGTCCTACTCGGACTCGTTCCGCGAGAAGCATCCGCCGCGACAACTCGTGGAGTTCTTCTTCGAAACACTGAAGAATCGAGCCGGCCACCTGGCCGAGGACACGGCCGCGACGACCGCGAGCATTCGAGCATCGGCGGACCTGCGGCAGTCCGTAGCCAACACCCGACTACAGCGGGTAACGCTACTATTGTCACTCATCGCCGCCGCGGTGGCCATTATCAGCCTGCTCGCACAGAGTAAGTAGGGGTCACGGTATGAAGATCGGCCTGCTCACCCGGGAGTACCCACCGGACACGTACGGCGGCGCGGGCGTGCACGTCGAGTTCCTCGCGCGCGCCCTGCGCCCACTGGTCGACCTGGACGTGCACTGCTGGGGCGCCGACCGGCCCGACGCGCACGGGCACACCGCGGGACGGGACTACCAACAGCCCGCGTTGCGCGCCATGGACATCTCGCTGTCCATGGCCGACGCCATGAGCGGCCACGACCTGGTGCACAGCCACACCTGGTACGCGAACCTGGCCGGGCACCTGGCCAAGCTGGCGCACGGGCGCCCGCACGTGATCACGGCGCACTCGCTGGAACCGCTGCGCCCCTGGAAAGCCGAGCAGTTGGGCGGCGGCTACCAGGTGTCGTCATGGATCGAGCGCGACGCCTATCACGCGGCCGACGCGGTGATCGCGGTCAGCGCCGGCATGCGGCGGGACGTGCTGGCGGCCTATCCGGATGTCGATTCCGATCGGGTGCATGTGGTGCACAACGGGATCGATACGGCGTTGTACGTGCCTGATCCGGGTACCGAGGCGCTGGCCCGGTACGGGATCGATCCGGCTCGGCCGTATGTGCTGTTCGTCGGGCGGATCACCCGGCAGAAGGGGGTGCCGCATCTGGTTCGCGCTGCCGCTGCCCTGTCGCCTCGCACGCAGTTGGTGCTGTGTGCGGGTGGGGCCGACACTCCCGAGCTGGATGCGGAGTTTCGTGGTCTGGTGGCGGAGTTGCGGGCGGGCCGTACCGGGGTGTTCTGGATTCCCGAGATGTTGCCTCGCGGTGAGGTGATCCAGCTTCTCACGCATGCCGCCGTGTTCGCCTGTCCTTCGGTGTACGAGCCGTTGGGGATCGTGAACCTGGAGGCGATGGCTTGTGGGACAGCGGTTGTCGCCAGCGATGTGGGTGGTATTCCGGAGGTGGTCGCCGATGGGGCCACCGGGTTGCTGGCGCACTACTCCGCAGCGGATCCGGCCGCGTTCGAGGCGGCGCTCGCCCGGCATCTGAACGAGTTGGTCGATGATCCAGGGCGGGCTGCCGCGATGGGGGCGGCCGGGCGGGAGCGGGCGGTTCGGGAGTTCGGGTGGGATGCCATTGCCCGGCGGA
Organism: Pseudonocardiaceae bacterium; assembly: GCA_036503065.1. Classification (GTDB taxonomy): domain Bacteria; phylum Actinomycetota; class Actinomycetes; order Mycobacteriales; family Pseudonocardiaceae; genus DATEPR01. The sequence goes on from DASXXM010000492.1 coordinate 14,033, forward strand.
CCGTTGAGATCTACGAGAGTTGCCGGCAGGTCCGGTGACGTTCGGTGTTCGGCGGGCGAGGGGCGACCGGCGGTCTGTAGTAGGTTGAACCATCGCTCCGGACTTTCGGCGACATCGACCGAAAGGCAGCCATGAACCAGCTCAGCCTCGGCATCCTGTCGCGGTCCAGGAAAGAGAACGAACACCGGCTACCGATCCACCCGCTGCACCTGGACCGAATCGACGCCGATCTACGCTCACGGATCTACCTCGAACACGGCTACGGCGAACGCTTCGGCATCTCCGACGAACGGTTGGCGGGCAACGTCGCCGGGCTGCGGTCGCGGGCACAGTTGATCGCGGACTGCGACGTCATCCTCCTGCCCAAGCCACTGGCACCGGACCTGGCGGACCTGCGCGACGGACAGATCCTCTGGGGTTGGCCGCACTGCGTGCAGGACGAGAAGCTCACCCAACTGGCCATCGACGGAAAGCTGACGCTGATCGCCTTCGAGGCGATGCACCACTGGCATGCCGACGGCACCTTCAACCTGCACGTCTTCCACAAGAACAACGAACTGGCCGGCTACTGCTCCGTCCTGCACGCCCTGCAACTGGCCGGCTCGACCGGTGACTACGGCCGCAGGCTGCGCGCCGCGGTGCTGGGCTTCGGCGCGACCGCCCGTGGCGCGGTCACCGCACTGAACGCGCATGGCGTCCACGACGTGGAGATCCTCACCAATCGGGCACTTGGCGCGGTTGCCTCACCCATCCACTCGGCGCAGATGCTGCACTTCGACCACGATGACGCCGACCCCCGGCGCAGTTCGCTGGTCTCCGACGACGGCCGCGTTCCGCTGGCCGGATTCCTCGCCGAGCACGACATCATCGTCAACTGCGTGCTTCAGGACACCGACGCGCCGCTGACCTTCCTCGTCGACGACGACATCGCCACCCTCACGCCGGGCACCCTGATCGTCGACGTCTCCTGCGACGAGGGCATGGGCTTCAGCTGGGCACGACCCACCTCGTTCACCGAACCGACCTTCGTGGTCGGCGACAACGTGCTGTACTACGCCGTCGACCACACCCCGTCCTACCTGTGGAACTCCGCCACCTGGGAGCTCAGTGAGGCACTGCTCCCGCACCTGCGGACCGTCCTCGCCGGACCGGACGCCTGGGACGCCGGCGAGACCATCCGCCGTGCCATCGAGATCCGCGACGGAATCATCCAGAACCCGGCGATCCTGACGTTCCAACACCGCGCACCGGCCTACCCGCACGGCACGGCCGATTCCGATGGCGACTAGCCATTTCGGCCACCGCACGAACTACCATGTCAGCGGCCCAATCCTCGGCGACCGGTAACGGCGGTGACACCCGGAATGCCCTCGGTGCAACTGGACACCCACGCGCGGCGCTACCGGATGATCCGGCTGATCCGCGAGTTCGAACTGCGGGCACTCGACCTGGTCAAGGCGGGCGAGATCGTCGGCGGCATCCACCCCTACATCGGGCAGGAAGCCGTCGCCGTCGGGGTGTGCGCGGCACTGCGTGCCGACGACCTGATCACCAGCACGCACCGCGGGCACGGGCACGTACTGGCCAAGGGCGCCGATCCGGCCAGGATGCTGGCCGAGCTCGCCGGCCGTGCCACGGGGTTGAACCGGGGGCGGGGCGGTTCCATGCACGCCGCCGACGTCGGTCTCGGCATTCTCGGGGCCAACGGGATCGTCGGCGCGAGCGCCCCGATCAGCGTCGGCGCCGCGTGGGCGGCCCACCAGGCCGGCACCGGCCAGGTGGTGGCGACGTTCTTCGGCGACGGTGCGCTCAACCAGGGTGTGTTGCTGGAGGCCATGAACCTGGCCGCGCTGTGGCGGCTGCCGGTGCTGTTCGTGTGCGAGAACAACGGCTACGCCACCACCATGCCGATCAGCGCGGCGGTCGCCGGCACCGTGGTCGGCCGCGCGCAGGCGTTCGGCATCCCGGCGGTCACGGTGGACGGCATGGACGTCGACGCCGTGCTCGCCGCTGCCGGCCAGGCCGTCGCGCTGGCTCGCGGCGGGGGCGGCCCGAGTTTCCTCGAATGCTCGACCTACCGGTTCGAGGGCCACCACACCATGGAGAAGAACTTCCGGCTGGCCTACCGCAGCGAGGCGGAGATCGACAGCTGGCGGCTGCGCGACCCGCTCACCCGCGCCGCCGCCGGGCTCCCCACCGAGGCACGGGAACGGATCGACGCGGAGATCGAGGACCTGCTCACCGAGGCGGTGCGCTTCGCACTGAACAGCCCGCACCCCGATCCGGCCGGCGCGCAGGACTACCTCTACGCCAGCGGACTTCGTGGCCGGCCCGGGTGGTCGGCATGAGAAAACTCTCCTACGCCAAGGCTTTGAACATGGCACTGGCCGACGAACTGGCCGACGATCCGGCGGTGTGCGTGTTCGGAGAGGACATCGTGGCCGGCATGGCCGGGCTGACTCTCGGGCTGCACAAGAGGTTCGGTTCCGCGCGGATCGTGGACACACCGCTGTCCGAGCAGGGCTTCGCCGGCATGGCCATCGGTGCCGCACTGGCCGGCCGCAGGCCGGTGATCGAGTTCCAGATACCGTCGCTGCTGTTCCTGGTGTTCGAACAGATCGCCAACCAGGCCCACAAGCTGTCGCTGATGACCGGCGGTCAGCTGTCCGTGCCGGTGACCTACGTGGTGCCGTCGTCCGGGTCGCGGGACGGCTGGGCCGGTCAGCACTCCGACCACCCCTACAGCCTGCTCGCGCACGTCGGTGTGAAGACGGTCGTACCGGCACTGCCGTCCGACGCCTACGGCCTGCTCCGCGCCGCCATCCAGGACCCCGACCCGACCGTGGTGTTCGCACCGGCGTCCGCGATGGGCAGCCGCGAGGCGGTGAACATCGACGAACTGGCGCCGGTGCCGCTCGGTTCGGCGCGGGTGCACCGACCCGGCACGGACGTCACCGTGGTCGCGTTGGGGCACCTGGTATCGGACGCGCTCGCGGTGGCCGACGAACTGGCGGGCGAGGTCTCCGTCGAGGTGTTCGACCCGCGCACGGTCTACCCGTTCGACTGGGCCGCACTGGCCACGTCGGTCACGAAGACCGGCCGGCTGGTGGTGATCGACGACTCCAACCGGATGTGCGGGTTCGCCGCGGAGATCCTGGCCGGCGCCGCGGAAGCGCTGCCGCTGGTCGCCCCGCCACGGCGGGTCACCCGCCCGGACGGCGCCGTGCTGCCGTTCGCCCGCCAGCTCGACCACGCCGTCCAGCCCCAACCCGAACAGCTCACCGCCGCGATCCGCGCCGTCATGACATAAGGTAAAAAGATGGAGTTTCAGGACGTGGTGCGGCGCAGGCGCATGGTGCGGAAGTTCAGCGACGAGCCCGTGTCCGATGAGAGCATCCGGCGGATCATGCGCAACGCGCTGCGTGGGCCGTCCGCCGGCTTCTCGCAGGGCCAGGCGTTCCTGGTGTTGCAGGGCGACGACGTGCGGCGGTTCAACGACGTGGTCGAGTGCTGGACGCTGGACACCGCCAAAGCCGCGCCGGTGCTCGTGATCCCGTTCGCCGTGAAGGACGTCTACCTCGACCGGTACGCCGAGCAGGACAAAGGGTGGACCGATCGCAGCGAGGACCACTGGCCGGTGCCCTTCTGGTACATCGACACCGGCATGGCCGTGCTGCTGATCCTGCAGACCGTGGTGGACGAAGGGCTCGGCGCGGTGTACTTCGGCATCGGCGAGGAGGACTTCGACAAGGTGCGCGCCGAATTCGGCGTGCCCGCCAGCCACGTGCCGATCGGCGCGATCGCGATCGGTCACGGCGACGACGCCCAGATCTCCGACGGCGCCTCGCCTGCCACGCGCGGGCGCAAGCCGGACAGCGAGACAGTCCACTTCGGACGCTGGTAGGCGCCTACCAGCCACCGTTGAAGAAGGCCGCGAGCGCGGGAGCCGGGTCCGCCGCGACGCCCACGTTCGCCGCAACGACAACGATCAAGACCAGCGCCGACAGGACCGAGAGACCACCCAACGACCCCAGCACGCTCCTCGTCCACCGGTCTCCCACTGCCCTGAACCGCCGCCACGACACCACGCTCATGCCGACCAGGACGAGTGCCACGATCCCGGCGAGCACGGCCAGGACGGCGTGGTACCGGGCGAAATCGCTGACCATCACCTCGAGGGCAGGCGAGGTTCGGCCACCAGCGCTCAACTGCTGCCTGACCTGATCGACCGCACTCGTGAGCCGTCCATTGCCCGCGCCAAGCGGCAGCATCGTTATCAGCGAGCTGAAAGGCACGATCGCGCCCTGGATGTTGACCGTCACCAGCACCGCGGAGGCCAGCGCGAGCATCAGGACGAGAAACCAGCCCGACGCGAGAACGGCTTTCCTGCCCGGCCCGAACTCACCGGCCCCGAGTAAGCCTTTCCAGAGACGAACGGCGAGCGCGACGAGCACGATCAGCAGGAGCGCGGCGATCCCCGCCTTGGCCACGTGGTAACCGGACCAGTAGTCGGTGACCCGCGCCAAGTTCCCGGGGAAACTCCGGTTACCGGAGTCCCAGTAGTCGACGAATGCCGAGCGCAGGGCACTGACAATGGCAGGCTGATCGGCGAAACCGCCGCCCGGCCGGATCGCCGCCAGCGCGAGCGGGCCGACGACGAACGCGACGCCGAGGGCCACGGTGAGGGCGCCGAACACAGCGAGCGCGCGACCGGAGATGGCGGTGGATCGGGACAGGGCTGTCATGCCGATGATCCTTGCGCCCCGGTGATCGTCGGTCACTGGGGTTACCACCCGAGTTGAGGTGTGGCCAGCCACACCCCGAGCCTGGTCAGTGCGGCCAATGTGGTGAGCGGCCGAGGAAGCCGAGCATCCGGGCCTGCGGCGACGCGTCCGGCGGAACCGTCACCTGCTCGCTGAAGGGCGCGCCCGGTCCCCACGAGCCCTGCGGCCAGCGCCGGCCCATTTCCAGGACGGCCGCGCACAGGTCGGCATCCGGTTCGTCGGGGGCACCGATGGCCCGCGCGACATCCCAGCCGTGCGTGAGGTAGTCGACGAAGTGCATGCCGATCGCGACCGACGCCGGGTAGGAACCGAAGCCGTGCACGTCGAACCTGTGGTCCAGCACGCCATCGGCCGCGAACGCGGCGTGGACCCGTTGCGCGGACTTCTGGTACTCGCCGACCACGTCGTCGCCGACCGTGCGACCCGTCCAGACGTCGGCATCCGCCGGCTGTTCTTCTGCCGCGTCCGCGAAGCCGTTGTTGTTGCCCGTCATGTGGACCAGCAGCTCGCGCAGTGTCCACTCGGCACACGGCGTCGGACTGTCTAGCTGGTCGCCGGTGACCCGCGCGACCAACCGTTGCGACCACCGCAGCGCGCGGGTGTCGTTGTCGCGGATGTCCATGGTCATCTTCCTCCGAGGTCGATCGCGGCCACCGAGAGCAGGCCGACGGTGGGGTCGTGGTCGGCGAGCACGACGCGCTTCCCAAGGGCAGCCCAACTGTCCAGGCCGGCCGCCAGTTCCCACCACAGGCCGGTGAGCGGCAGGTCGGCCGACGCGCGCAGCACGACCGGATCATCGTGGCCCGCGCACAGGCTGTCCAGCTCGGCATCGAGTGCGGCGCCGTCGGCAACGCCGACGTGCTGGCGCACGGTGATCGTCGTGGTGGGGCCGGCTTCGAGCAGCAACGCCACCGCGGTGTGCCGGTCGGGCAGGCGCACCGGGGTGATCGGCTCGTAGTGCAGGGTCGACTGCTCGACGACGAGCAGCAGGGCCCGTGCGCAGACACCGCTGCGCGCGTAGGCGTCCAGTAGCCGCAGTGCGGTGAACGGGGCGGCGGAACCCTGGTCGCACACTGCGAACGCCAGTGGCGCACCGGGAACGCGACTGCCCAGGTAGGTCGCGGTGGCGCGGCCGGGACGCACGTCGTGCATCCGCTCGGCCAGGACGAGCACGTCGATCGGCCGGCCGTCGTCCAGCGCATCGAGCAGTGGTTCGGCCATCTCTCCGTGGCTGTGGCCGGATGTGAACGGCGCCGGGCGCAACCGGACCCCGAACGGACGGCCCATGTCGGCCAGGTAGCCGGGCAGCGTCGGCTCCCTGGCGAGCGGGGAGTGCTCGTCGAAGGCTCGGTACGCGGCGCGCACGAGGGTGAGGCGGGTGGGGTCGGCCGCGTTCGGGCTGGTGGTGAACATCAGTGTTGGAAGACCATCGCGGCGAAGGTGGCGCCGTAGCCCGCGGCCGCGGCCAGGTAGACGGTGCCGGTGTCCAACAGGTTTCGCGCCACGGCTAGACGGTAGTTGACGAACAGGTCGGCGGCGAACGCGTGGCCGGCCAGCGCCACGTTGTCCAGCAGCACGCGGTCGACCGGAAACTCGAGCTGGGCGCACACGCGCTGCCAGGACACGACGTTCACGTTGTGCGGCAACAACAGCGCGATGTCCGACAGGCGCAGGCCGGCCGCTGTCACCGCGGCGTTGATCACGTCGCAGAGCGTGCCGCGATACGCCTTGGCGAAGCGCGCGGCATGGTCGGTCACGCCGGGCGCCCAGTGGTCCAGATCGCCGCGCTGCTCGCACGCGTAGCCGAGCACCCGGTCGCGCTGTCCGTGTGCGGACACCAGGCAGGCGCCCGCGCCCTCGCCGAAGATCCGGGCCTCCGGGGGCAGTTCCGCGTCCTGCGTGAACACGGTCTCCCCCGCGACGACGAGCGCCAGCGCGTCCGGATCGCCGTCGGCGGCCAGCAGTCGTCCGGCCAGGTCGATCGCGAGCAGGTTGGTCACGCACGCGTGATGCGTCACCGTGAACGGGAGCGCGTGCCCGAGACCGACGCGATCGCACAGCTCGTGCACCGGGTTGACCGGGAACGGCACGGCGACCGGCACGCCGCGGGCGTAGATCACGTACCGGACCAGCCGCTCGCGGCCGCGCAGTTCGGCCAGCGCGCGCACGGCGGACACCAGCAGGTCGGTGCCGGTCTCGCCGGGCGCCCGCCGCCGCACCTCGCGCATGCCGTACTTCCGTTGCAGGACTTGCACATGCGCCGGGCTGAGCAGCAGTTCGCCGGCCAGTTCGGCGATGGTCACTCGGTGGTCGGGCAGGTAGTCCGAGACGCCGGCCAGCGCGGTCACCCGACGGTCACCGCCAACCGGTCGTAGCCGCGCAGCATCAGCTTCTTCCGCTCCCCCGGCGTGCCGGACACCTTGATGCCGGGGAAACGCCGCAACACCATCGGCAGCGCGAGCTGACCCTCCAAACGGGACAGCGCGACCCCGAGGCAGTAGTGCACGCCGGAGCCGAAGGACAGCACCTGGTTGTCCGTGCGCATCGGATCGAACACGTCCGGCCAGGCGAACCGGCGTGGATCGCGGTTGGCCGCACCGAGCAGGACCAGTATCCGGCTGTTGACCGGAATCGGCGTGCCGTCGATCTCGGTATCCGCGGTGGCCCAACGGATGCTGAAGTGGGTCGGCGGCTCGTAGCGCAGGATCTCCTCCACGTAGGCGGGCGCGCGGTCGGGCTCGGCGAGCAGCGCGTCCCGCAGGTTCGGCCGGTCCAGCAGCAGGGTCAGTCCGTTGCCGATCAGGTGTGTCGTGGTGACGAAGCCCGCGTTGAACATGGTGAGCAGGTTGGCGATCAGGGTCTGGTCGGCCAGCCCGACCTCCTCCTGTTGCGCCACCAGCGCGGAGATCAGGTCGTCCCGCGGCTCCGCCCGACGGGCGGCCACGAGTTCGGCGAAGTACGCGGTGAGTTCGGCCGCGGCCTTGTCCGCCGCCCGCAGGTATCCCCACGCCCCGGCGCCGAGATCGAGGATCGCGCCGAACGCGCGCACCCGCTCGGGGAACCAGGGCCGGTCGGCCACCGGCACGCCGAGCAGTTCGCCGATCACGTCGCTGGGCAGCGGCAGGGCGAACTCGGACATGAAGTCGACCGGTTCGCCGTCGGCGCCCAACTCCGCGAGCCGGTCCAGCCGCTGCTCGATCAGCCGGACGACCGCGGGCTCCAGCTTCGCGACCCGGCGCGCCGTGAACACCGTACTGAACACGCGCCGCACCCGGGCGTGGTCGGGACCGTCGGTGAAGAAGATCGACGACAGCAGCGTGCGCAGCGCCGGATGGTCCCGCCACGGTGCCGCGCGCCGGTCCGGATAGTCGGCGTCCATCACGTGGAACACCGGATCGCGCAGCACCTGGCTCGTCGCGTCGAAGCCGTGCACGATGAAGTCGAACTGTGGTTCCCCGCTGGCCACCCGGCACACCGTGCCGGCCTCGTGCAGGCGCTGGTAGTGCGGGAACGGGTCACGCCGTCCCGTTTCGGACAGCAGCGGCTTCAGCGAGACGGCGGGCACGACGGTGGACTCGGACATCAGGTCTGCTTCCTGCTTCCTGCTCAGTGTTGAGCAGTGGTCTGGATAATTCGCTCTCCGCTCGGGCGTGTGCCAGGGCTGGAGTCCTGGATCGGCAGTCTGATCCGGTGGCGATCGGTCCGTTCCCGCACGATGCACCGCACCCGCTGATACGGGGTGTGCAGGGTGATGTCGGG